>PAWX01000012.1 GCA_002714245.1 Gammaproteobacteria bacterium
GGCGACCTTGTCCGCGAGGGCCTTGAGTCGCCTTCCATACTCGAGTGCGAGTTCGGTATCGTGGATAGAGCAGGGCCCGACCACGGCAATCAGACGCCGGTCCTTGCCATCGAGGATTTCCTTCACAACCTGGCGGGATTTAGTGACCAGCTCCCGCGCTGATTCGGGTAGTGGTAGCTCCTCCTTCAGTTCGGTTGGGGTTATTACCACCTGGTAATCCTCGATGTTCAGATCCGATAAGCGCATGACGTTTTTTCAACAGTTGTGGGTTAGAGCGGTTATTTTAGAGGTGATCGGGCGAGAAGCAAGAAAATCTGTTGACACCAAGGCTAGAGGAAGTATATTCCCCTCCATCGTTGCTCTCGGGTGGATAGCTCAGTTGGAAGAGCATCGCCCTTACAAGGCGAGGGTCGGGGGTTCGAGCCCCTCTCCACCCACCAAAACATTGGG
This sequence comes from Gammaproteobacteria bacterium, assembly GCA_002714245.1. GTDB lineage: Bacteria > Pseudomonadota > Gammaproteobacteria > Pseudomonadales > Litorivicinaceae > HIMB30. Next base: position 451 of record PAWX01000012.1, read on the forward strand.
CGATGGTCCGCACGGAGCGGTAGTTCAGTTGGTTAGAATACCGGCCTGTCACGCCGGGGGTCGCGGGTTCGAGTCCCGTCCGCTCCGCCAATAAATACAAGGGCTTCAGGCCTACAGAGGGTTCTCAGTGTGTAACGCATTTTGCGGAAAAAATTACACAGGAGAACATCATGGAAACACCGAAACGGGTCTACTGGCATCGTAATCAGTGGCATTACAGACCGACCCTGGCAGAGAGAGAACGGGGCCTTAAGGCGTGGGAACCGTTAGGCACTGATCTGGGCAAGGCTCGAGACAAACTACGTCGGCTGCGTCTGATCGAACAGGAAGAAGACAGCACTGACACGTTCGTCTGGTTAGCGAATTGGTATATGACGAAGGTCGCCCCAGATCGACTCTCAAAACGTACCATTGGTGATCGGATGGGATGCCTTCGGCAGCTCTTCAAAACCTTTGCGAATCGCAAGTACTAAGACATCGAGCCGCATGAAATTCAGCAACACATCATGGATCGAGCGAAGGTCGCACCGAGGCGTGCGAAGATGGAATACACGACCATTCAGCAGATCTATCGTTGGGCAATCCGTTTTGGGCTTGCAGATAGGAATCCTGCTTCTGATTTATGGACGCCGCCACAGCGCCCCAGGGACCGTTATATAACCCATGAAGAGCTACAGACGTTCTGTCACTTAAATCCCGAGTGGGGCGCTCCTATGGCGCTCCTGGGCTATGCCTTGGGTCAGAGGCTCGGAGATATTCTCGCGTTGACTTACAACGACAAGCAGCTGGTGTTTAAAACACAAAAAACGAGGAAGAGGGCGGCAATTGATATGACGCCATATTTGAGGAGCTTGATCGAGCAGATCAATCCAGGGATCGAAGCTGGGGAGTTAACCGTGAAGAATGCCAACGGACAGGAGTACGACCGGCACGCCTTCGGTCATCGGTGGAGGCGTTGCATGGATCGGTTCGTTAAGGCGGGTGGGGAACGGTTCACGTTCCACGATTTGAAGGAGAAATTTGTGACGGACTCGCAGACACTAGGACTAGATCCGGTGAAGCAGGCGCTGCACGATTCCCCGAAGACTACACAGATCTATCTCAGGAATCGCGAGACTACCAAGGTTGAGTCGTTACGGTTGGAATCCAGTAACGTCATCATCGGGGCCTTCGCCGAAGGGTAGGGACGCAGACAAGGACTGCAGCGCGTCTGTGAGAGGGGCCGCTGCCAACGAAGCATTATATCTGGAAGGGTTCAGGGAATATTATCAGGGTGATTTGGGTGATCAGATTATCTGGTTGCAGCCTGAGCTGAACTTCACTTAATCGGTTTCTCGGTCAGAAAAAAGCAGTCCTTTTGTATCTAAAAAGTTTGTGGCTGCATGCCCTAAATCACCCAAACAAAGTAGATTTCGCCAGGAATTGAGCGGTTAGTCCAACAGGTATATCTTTAGAGTATGAAACGGATTCGTAACATCTTCTCAGTTTTGCTGTTGGGCATTAGCCTGATGATGGTTTCTGCCCCGGGTTTCAGTGCTGACTTCCAGAAAGGTCTAGATGCTTACAATCTTGGAGACTATCAAGCGGCTTTACGAGAGTGGAGACCTTTGGCTAAGCAGGGTAATGCTGATGCACAAAACAATCTTGGCAGGATGTACAAAGATGGTCGTGGCGTAGCGCAGAGTCATACTGAGGCGGTGAAGTGGTTTCGCAAGTCTGCTGAGCAGGGTAATGCTGATGCACAAAACAATCTTGGCAGGATGTACGAAGATGGTCGTGGCGCAGCGCAGAGTCATACTGAGGCGGTGAAGTGGTTTCGCAAGTCTGCTGAGCAGGGTCGTGCCGCCGGACAAAACAGCCTTGGCTGGATGTACGATCACGGTCTTGGTGTTGCGCAGAGTCATACTGAGGCGGTGCAGTGGTATCGCAAAGCTGCTGAGCAGGATAATGCTGATGCACAAACCAACCTTGGCTGGATGTACGAACATGGTCGTGGCGTAGCGCAGAGTCATACTGAGGCGTTGCAGTGGTATCGCAAAGCTGCTGAGCAGGGTGATGCTACAGGACAACGCTACCTTGGCCGGATGTACCGATGGGGTCGTGGTGTTGTGCAGAGTCTTACTGAAGCAGTGAAGTGGTATCGCAAAGCTGCTGAGCAGGGTGATGCTACAGCACTACGCCACCTTGGCTGGATGTACGACGCAGGTCTTGGTGTTGCGCAGAGTGATACAGAGATGGTGAAGTGGTATCGCAAGGCTGCTGAGCAGGGTGATCGGATTGCACAAAACAGCCTCGGCTTAATTTTCGAACACGGTCGTGGTGTTACCCAAAGTTATACTGAGGCGGTGAAGTGGTATCGCAAGTCTGCTGAGCAGGGTGATGAATGGTCACAAAATCGATTAAAGAAAATGGGGATCGACTGGACTAAGCGCCAGATCGCAAAGGTTGAACCAAAGGCAGTCAAACCAGCTAATCAAGTGAATGCCGATGAGTCGGAACGGGTCAAGGAATTAGAAAAACGCCTGGCACTCCTTGAAGCACAAACCAAACAAACTGAACAAGCTATCGCTTCTGACACACAACCACCTTCACTGCGAATTCTTGGCAAATATACTGAAGACGAAAGTGGAGTTTTTGAGGGCTCAGTGACTGATAACGTTGAGGTCGCTGAACTTCTAGTAAATGGCCGACCCATTGCATTTGACAGCTCTGGTCGTTTTACTCACAAAGAGTATCTCCCGTTGGGAGGTTCAGAGTTAACCATCGTTGCGATTGATCGAGCAGGACTGAAGTCTACGGAGACGGTCCGCTTGAACCGAGAAGCTCCGAAACAAATTGCAAAAGTTTCGTTTGATAGTCTCAACCCAACCACTCGTTACGTTAAATCCAACGGTAACGCCATTGCTCTCGTCGTTGGTGTTGCCGACTACGAGAAAACTACTGGAGCTGAATATGCCGATCGCGATGCTCAGGTTTTCTATGACTACGCCAGACTGAAACTCGGTATTCCAAAAGAACGTATCCAGATGCTCATCAATGACAAGGCTGATGTGGTCGGTATGCTTTCTGGCATCAACAAGTGGCTCAAACGCTCTGTGAAGCAGGGACAGAGCGATGTGTACATCTTCTTCGCTGGACACGGCCTTGCTTCCGATGACGGGGATACGGCCTACCTGATCCCCTACGACGGGGCTCCTGACTTCCTCGAGAGAACCGCAATATCCCGTGATGAAGTCTTCCTGGAGGTTTCGTCGGTGAATCCCCGTTCTGTGACTGTATTCCTCGATACCTGCTACTCCGGTGATACCCGTGGAGAAACTCGTTTGATTGACGGGAGACCCCTCAACATTAAGCTACAGGAGCAAAGCCTACCCGAGGGCTTTACGGTCCTCACAGCCGCTGGGGGCGACCAGATCGCCAAACCGCTGAAGGAAGCTCAACACGGAATGTTCTCGTACTTCCTGATGAAGGGTATGGAAGGGGATGCCGATAGCAATTACGATAACGCTATTACGGCTAGGGAACTTCATGCGTTCGTGAAACAAAACGTGATCCAGCAAAGCGGTGGCTCACAGGTTCCTGAGTTACAAGGGGATGCGGAACGGGTATTGGTACGGTTTAGATGAGAAAAGTAATCCCGCACTAAGCGTTTCGGGATTTTTTGTCTATATTGTCTTCTGCTGTTAGCTGTTAGCTGTTGCGCAGGGGCGCAATTACACCATCTGTATGACAATTTGTGGGATTGGTGGTCAACAATGATAAAAGCTATCAATCAAATCAGAATTGTTTGTTTAATATACGGAGGTCTCTTTTTCCGCCGCCCGTTCAATAAAAACAGGCAATATGGCCAGTTTTTTATTTTTACCCGTTTTAAAACCACTTTTTAAATCGTAATTGGCTGATCTTTGCACTCGTCCATCAAAAATAGCTCAAATTGGTCTACTCCCGGGGCTGTGTAGAGACGTTCCTTGTCTTTTTCTCGTGGCTGTACCCAAACAGATTTTAGGAGTATCCAATCACCGTAGGAATTTGTGGCGAATAAGCTGTACCAAGTCTCGAGTATTCGGCTCGAATGTCGGTCGTCACACGAATTTTCTGGTCCAGTGTATATCAAGACCCCGTCAGCGGGGCTTTTGGGTGCATGAAATCGGTTCCTTACTAGGCTGACTTCCATGTTATCTGCACTCAGGTTCCAGTTAATGTGTGTGGAGCTCTCGAGTAGCTCTGCTTGCAATTTTTCGCAAATAATGTCCTGCGATAATCGTTGCGCAGTTGTATATGCAATTGAAAGAGAAACATCTTTTAAATTGTGAGCCCAAATTACTCGGGTATCCGTTATGCTGTTGCTGTCCGGAGAAGTAATTTGAAGAATCAACTTGAGTGAATCACTAGACCCAACAAGTGACTCGATATAGCTCAAGCCCTGCTCGTCAAAACGGAATATATGACTATTTTGAATAATCAGATCCTGATCCGAAACTTCGTACCCAACAAACGACTTCTTTTCGCGAACTTTGACGCTTTCATAGGAATCAATTGATGTGTTGACGGCCTCAATAGAAAAGCGAAGATCGTGGGAATCCCTCAGTACCGAGAAATTAGTCAAGGTTAGTTGTGCTTCTGTGAGAATCGTACCAGTGGGAATGGCTCCAAGGTCGAAGTGAAGGCCACCGTATTGCTTATCACCTTGCTCGTCAAAACCTACTGAAAGATCTCCTTCGGACAATCTTTGTCGACTGATCGTTGCGATCCGGGATGGATTTAGCGAGACTTCTTGTGGTTTATTGTAATAAGCAATCGTGAAATTTGGCCGGAAGTTTGTTCCACCCCCAAAAGGGCCGTCGCCAATGTCAAACTGGATAATTTGGCTACTTTCGCCGGTCGGTAGGTCGACCGGTCCCTCAACCCGAATGGCAATAAATCCCTTGGTCGCCACGGCAGTCAATTCAACTAAATCAGATTTGTCTAATATCCATCGCTGCCATATTCCTTGGGTCATTGCATCTGAATGAATGGCCGGGCTTCTGGTGAGAACTTTTGCATCACTCAGTCTTGAATACTCGTAAATATCTGAGGGCTCACTCAATTCAACGAGACTTAAGCGCCACTCTCCAAAGTTTTCGATCGTCGCATTCACCCGGTTCATGGGATAGATAGAAAATTGAGCGTCTGTAATTACAGCACTGTCAGCAATAATTGAGGCATCGAGCACGATGCCTCCGATACATTGGCCGTGCAATTTGCTCGCACCGACAAACATCGAATACGTCCCAAAATGATCGTAATTCACGGGTCTGATTTTTTTGCAGGTTGTGCCAGCAAAGCCACGCTCAGGTGTAAGTGTGCACAATCGGATCATTGGTCGGGTTCTTGTTCGTACCTTTACCTGAGGAGCGAATGGGCCTCGTCGCCCGGTACTGGTCTCTCGCGCTCTTACTTGGTAAAAGTACAGGGTGTGCTGTTTGAGCGGATGGTCGAGAAAGCGATTGCTTCGAGTTTCTGCAATTAAGGTCGACGAGTCTGCCGCGAACTTGTGCTGTTCCGACCTGTAAATCTCAAAGACGACGTGTCTGTCGCTCGGATAATCCCAAGCTAATTGAATTTGGTCAAAACCAACCGCGAAAGGGGTGAATGATTCAGGACGAAGAGGTGAATTGGGTGCATGTGCTTTCGTCGTCTCCCAAGCCGTAATCAGGGCTGGGACATGTTCTAAAATGCTATGGCGCATTACTTTCATGTAATCGGGAATATTGCGGCTACCGACTTCAACAACTGTCGAGAGAATACCTTTTGAAAAATAAAATTCTCTTGCGCTTCCATGCACCATGTTCGACGGAGGTCGGCCTCGGTGGATACCATAACTACGGCCTGTCACTTGATGAATTTTCTTTGCCATGTCTGCGCAAAGTGTATTGATATCAGTGCTTTCGATTTCAGCCTCATGGCGTCCACGATGAGCCGGAAAAAAGACATTTCCTTGGGAATGGTAATCGAGTGCAATCGTGATATTAGGATGTGATTCGACAAATTGTGCCAGCGCATTCGATTCTGGCTCTGATAGCGGATGAGGGCCACCGTAAGTGTTCGAATTGGTATCAGTAGATTCTCGAAAGAACACTGGGAAATTTCGATTAAGGTCTACACCATAGCTTCCATCGCCATTATCACGTCGATTTTTCCTCCAAAACGAATAGTGTTTCCAAGAGTATTCAAATCCATCCGGATTGACACATGGGACGATGTAGAGTGCTGATGTTTTGAGTAAGTTGCGTATTTTAGGGTCAAAATCTAGACGTGATGTTACGTACTGCATGAAATAGGATAATAGCTCCACCCCGATCCACTCCCGAGCATGCATTGTTCCTTGTATTAAGATCGCTGGTAACTGGTCAGCCTTAACCTCGGGGTCGCTGAGTGTGACCGCATATAGTGGTCGTTGCTCGCAGCTTTTCCCAATGATTTCTATCGACACGTATTGAGGATAATGACTAACTAGCTCCTCGAGCAACGCTTCCAAGCGACTGAATGATAGATAACTAGACTTCACGGAACTCCAAAGTTTTTTTTTACGAATTCTCTTGAATGGATTGGTCGATTAGTTTGACGATGGCATTAATTTTTCGTTCATTAAAGTTTATACCCATGGCTTCTTGTTCGGGGGTAGCGAACGCTGGGATCCCGTTGACTTCAAGAACAAGATAATCTTTTGCATCAAGATCGTAAATGATGTCGACTCCGGCAATGTCCGCCTCAACGGCCTCAGTTGCTGCCAGGCTTAGTTCGATAATTCGATCATTGGGTTCTTTGAGAATAACTCGCCCTCCACTTGTGATATTAGTTTTCCAATCATTTTCCGGTGCCTGTCGACCATAACACCCGATGAATTCTCCATTCACAATATCGACTCTGAAATCAGTCTTGTCGTAATTAACGAACCGTTCCAAATACAAGTGGGGAAGATCCAACCGTTGAATGAACGGGACAAGAACATCGACAGATCGCTCATCTTCGATTTTGAAAATTCCAGCGCCACCCCACCCTTCCACTGGTTTGTAAACGACTTGACCATTCCAGTCCTCTACGGCTCTTTTCAGACCCTCTACATCATCACGATGAATTAGGCGAAAGTCTGAAGTTGGAATTCCCTTCCGCGCAAGCAATGTACTGGTTAAATATTTGTCTTCGGTAACGCGAAACGCTTCAAATGAATTGATAGTTGGAATCGCTTTGTTGATGGCTTCATACAAGTGAACCTGGTACGGAGTTTGTTCGCCGGCGTTATAAGAGAAAAAAAGATCCAAGTGCTCCATAATGGTTCCGTTACACCATGTCTGCCCCATTTTGGAGCATGCATCGGCTAAATTGAGGTTGCAGATAGGTGTTATTCCTAGATCGGATAAGTGAGTGACTAGAGCCTCTTCCATGGCCTGACCTCCACCGTTTTGGTACATCCAGAGCCCTACGGTTGTCTGTTTTTTCAATCCGCGTCCTCCCAGCGGTGAGACCCATAAATATAATTTTTTGCAATCGCTATGCCATTAGTTGGCAATCTTCTTGCTTGTTATTTAATGGTCTATTCCGTCAAAGTGATGGTCGAAATAGTATTTCGCAAAGGTAAGCGCTATTGGTGAGGAGAGGTGAATTAGGTTGGCAACAGTTTCATTCGACGAGTTAAGGCAACTCGTAGAGATAAATTCATACACATTTAATAAAGATGGTGTCGATACGCATGGGCACTTATTTTCGACATGGATGCAGGATCTTGGGTTCTCTGAGGAGCGTTATTATCGAGAGACAATTGGAGATCATCTATTGTTCCGGTCACCTGTCGTGACAAACAAAAGACGCGTTTTATTGTTGGGGCATCTCGACACCGTGTTCCCTCCGGGTACGTTCGAAACATTCCGAGAAGATGAAGAGTGGGTTTACGGTCCAGGCGTTTGTGACATGAAAGGTGGGAACCTGATTGCTTTGCAAGCCCTGAGAGCTATTCAACATTCGGCAGGAGGAATTGCCAACATTGATTTCCTCTTGGTGAGTGACGAAGAAAAGGGCTCAGATGACAGCTCATCACTCACGCAATCGTTGGCATTGGATTATGACATCTGTTTCGATTTTGAAGCTGCTGGAAGTGATCATGAAGTTGTTATTGGACGCAAGGGGATTGGCACTTACAAATTCGAAATAGAGGGCTTAGCCGCGCATGCGGGTAATCACTATGCGGACGGTATCGACGCGAATCGAATAGCAGCTCAGATTTTGCTAGAGCTTGTCTCATTAACCAATTTGGATGACGGGACGACAGTCAATCCTGGGAAGATCGAGGGAGGAATTGGTGCGAATACAATATCGCCGAAGGCTGAGATTACTGTCGAACTGCGGTTTACGAAACCATCCGAGCGCGATCGTGTACTCAAAGAGCTTGAAGGTATTGCCAAAAGGGAGTGGTTGCCGGGCTCTAAATTAACGTATACGGGACGGTTACAGCGTGATGTCATGGAGCCAACCACGACTCAATCTGAGCTTCTTAACGAGATCTCAGAAGTTCTTGGGTACCCGCTTCCGACCGAAAAACGAGGGGGTGTGAGTGACGCAAATACTGTCGCCACGATGGGAGTGGCTACACTTGACGGTTTTGGACCGTATGGGGATGGAGACCATAGCGTCAAAGAGCGTGCACTTAAATCCAGTTTTCAGCGTCGACTGAACGAAGTAACCCAAATATTAGGTCATGTTAATCAGTATGCGAATTATTTAGTTCCAAACACGTCGCACGTATCGATAAAACAGATGGAAGCTTCTGGAAATTGATGAAGAAGGAACGCAAAAATAAACTAGGGCACAAACTTTGTAAAAGTTGGACCAATTTTACTTGATAAAAAAGGAGAAGAAATGACTGCGCGAGAAGTTGCACTTCAAAGTTATCAACTATTCAAAAATGGAGACATAGAGGGCCTTAAAGCCCTGTGTCACGATGATTACACAATGACTCTGAATGGGATGCATAGGCTATCAGGTACTTACCGCGGAGCGGATTCTTTCGTTCAAGATCTGCTTGCCAATATTCCGGCTGCACTTCCCAATTTCTCGCTAAAAGTCGTCGATTCTTTTGGTTCTGAGGATGGTACGAAGGCGTTCGTTATTTTAGATGCCGAGGCCGACGGTTTGAAGGGACTCTTTGGTCATTATATGCGGTGTGAAGACGGCAAGATTGTGGAATTCCTCGCTTTCGATGACTCACAAAAGATGGCTCATGCGATGCAGGCGGTAATATAAAATTGAACGCTAGAAAAGTGTGGGCTAACACATTGGAAGACCGGATTAAGGCAATTGAAACGAAAGGCGTAACAATCGCAAGGCCCTAAATGAAGTTAGCTGTTCTGCCGATTGCCATCCTGGCCTTAACTGGCTGCAAGACCACACCGATCAACGAGCGCATTCGTACTTATGGGGATAGGACAACAATTCCGGAGTGGGCATGGCCTGTAAGGGTTTCAGCGATTTTCAAGCCCTGTCAATTGTCAGACTGTTGTTAGGCCACCAGCACGTGATCCAATCCGATCTAATTCACATCTCTGTAATGCGGTTGCAGCGTTTTTTCTTGGGCTGTCCTGTAATGGCTGTTCTGTTATTGTTTTCGACCGTCAGCATCGCACAGAATCAGGTACAGCCTGAGAATACGGTTGAGATTAACTCCAAAGCCGCGATCAAAACCGAAAGAGAAATGGTCGTCGCTGCACACCCGCTAGCAGCGGAAGCTGGCGCTGATATTCTCAAGAAAGGTGGGACGGCCATCGATGCCATGATCGCTGTTCAAATGGTATTGAATTTAGTTGAACCACAGAGCTCCGGGATCGGTGGTGGTGCGTTTCTGCTGTTCCACGATGCTCAATCGAATTCACTCATTTCATTTGATGGGCGAGAGGTAGCTCCAGTGGCAGCTGATGAATCGATGTTTCTAGCCCCAGACGGTCGGCCCAATCGATGGTCCGAGATGGTGTCAGGTGGTCTTTCAGTTGGTATCCCGGGCACGCTTGCGCTGATGGATGATGCGCATGCACGATACGGAAAACTGCCTTGGGAAACCTTGTTCGAGCATGCGATAAAGCTCTCGAAGAATGGATTTTTTGTCTCTCGAAGGCTTGCAAAATCTCTCAAAGGGTATGGCGGCCAAAGATTGCAGCAATTTCCCGCTACAGCTGCTTACTTCTTTCCTAACGGCGAACCTCTTGCCAGTGGTGATGTACTCACAAATCATCAGTTTGCAGAGACGCTGACAGCGATTCAACGTGACCGAGGAGAGACGTTCTATAAAGGATTAATCGCTGAGAAAATCGTGAGCACGGTGAAAGACTCGCCGGTGAACCCGGGGTTACTCGAACGTGTTGATCTTGAGGCCTACCGCATTATTGAGCGACCACCGATTTGTACGCAGTATCGAGGCCACTCTGTGTGTGGTATGGGACCACCATCATCTGGCGGCGTCACCGTGGCGCAAATCCTCGGGATCCTTGAGGCTTTCAACTTAAAAATGCTCGGGCCTAACGATCCGCTGACATGGCACTTGTTTATCGAAGCTGGCAAGTTAGCTTTTGCAGATCGAAATCTGTTTCTTGCTGATCCCGATTTCATTGATATACCCGTCGATGCGATGCTTTCCGAAGGTTATTTGAGGAGTCGGGCAAACTTAATCGATCTAAACACAGCACTGGAGGTCCCTGTCGCCGCAGGAAAGCCTCTCGAGGTTGTCAATTTATTTCCGGACACACGGGATGGGCTACCTGGTACAAGCCATGTGTCTATTGTCGATCGCTACGGTAATGCCGTGTCACTAACGACGACGATCGAGAGTGGTTTTGGTTCGGGCTTACTGACGTCCGGATTCCTCCTCAATAACGAGTTAACTGATTTTTCATTTCGTCCGCAAAAGCAAGGAAAGGTTATTGCTAATCGGGTAGAGCCTCGGAAACGTCCACGAAGCTCGATGGCGCCAACGATCGTTTACGGACCCGATGGTTTTATAAAGTATGTACTTGGATCGCCAGGTGGTAGTCGAATTATCAGTTATGTTGCACAGACAATTATCGCCCTGATTGATTTTGAGATGTCGCCTCAAGATGCGGTGAATCAAGGCCGTTTGAGTAGTCGAAATGGAATAGTCGATATTGAAATATCAACCGATTTGACGCAATTCGAGTCCGTTTTGGTAAATAAAGGAAACCAAGTCAAAGTAAGGGATTTGAACAGCGGTATCCACGTCATTAATGTCTTATCCGATCAGTTGGTAAGCGGAGCGGATCCTCGACGAGAGGGCATGGCCTCAGGCCGTTAGGAGACACTATCTACAGGGTTCATAACAGTCGTAGGGGAACAATAAGTTATCCTTGTGTGGATCGTCGAATCGATTTGTTTCAGGTTTAAGCCATACCAAAACCCCACTTTTTATGAATCTCTGACATGGCTGGGTACCCTGAAACGTATCCACGATCCGCACAGGGTACCGAGAACCTTTGCAAAATGTTTTCTTTTTATGTCGGGTCGGTAAGTAAGCTCATTCGGAAGTGAAAACAAGTAATGTTTTCTTGGGGCTTCGTGCTTTGCGTTTTTTCCTATTTGAAATTTGGCTAGATGACTTGATTTCCGTCTTTGATAACCTCAAGTCTTGCAATGCACAATATAGAGGTTTGATATGCAACATCGAAAGCCAATAGATTTTTCAGACCGCATAGCTTTGGGGATTACTCTAACTCTCAGATTCATAGCAGATACTTTTTTTGCGAAGAGATATGGCCACCGCGCTGTAGTACTCGAGACGGTTGCGGGCGTCCCGGGAATGGTTGCCGGCATGTGGCAGCATCTCAGAAGTCTGAGAGGGATGAAGCATGACTCACGTGGTTGGATCAAAACGCTCCTTGACGAAGCCGAGAACGAACGCATGCACCTCATGATCTTTATTGAAATCGCTAAACCTAGTCCGTTTGAGCGGTACGTCATATTGTTCACGCAGGCAGTTTTTTGGAACTTTTATTTTTTGTTGTATGTGTTTTTCCCAAAAATCGCACATAGGATGGTCGGTTATTTTGAAGAGCAAGCCGTCATAAGCTACACCCAATATCTCGAAGAGATAGAAGCAGGGAAGATTGAAAACATTCAGGCTCCGCCATTGGCTATCGATTATTACGGGCTTGGGTCTGATGCAACGTTGAAGGATGTCGTCCTGAAGGTACGTGCCGACGAAGAAGGGCACAGAGACGAAAACCATGGGATGGCTGATTTACTCGTTAAAACCTCAGGGGAGCCTCTGGGAAATCGTTTTGAGAAAATCGAAGCGAAAGGTGCCGCCGACGCGGGGTAGATCAAGTCTCTAGTGCACATTGTGATGTTTTTTGTTTACTATTCGACGTATCGGTTTGCGTGCGGGAATAGCTCAGTTGGTAGAGCACAAGCTTCCCAAGCTTGGGGTCGCGAGTTCGATTCTCGTTTCCCGCTCCAGTCCGCTCTTATTTCGTAACACTTTTCCTAGCTGAACTATTCGTCCGTGCCGCTGCCAAGTGCTTTATTTAGTTCAAGATGCGCGGTTTGGGTGAAGGTGTCTTGCATGATAAAAAGCCTCAGTTTCTCTTCACCTGGACTCTGTTTGGGTTGTAATGTGTAGCAATCTGCCTGGACCGGCGGATCGATGGTCCTCGGCACCTGCGGTAATCGCGAGTTCCCGAAATGGGGGGCGATCCATTGGTCTCTTTCGATTAGAGTCCAGCCGTATTCAGTGGAATAAGGCCGACTTAAATGTCTCATGGCAGCTAAAGCTTCAGAGTGGGTTGTCCAAAATGCTCGACGAACCTGCTTTGTCTGTTGTGGAATCTCGTTTATTTGTTGCCAGGGTTGGATCAGGTAGCCGTAAATCAACCCGATAGAGGACTGGGGAAGAGGTAGATCGGACAGGCCGAGAGCTCGCTGTCCGGATTCGGTAGAGCAGAGTTTGAGTTGGTGATTCAGTAGATGATTGATTTTTAGATCTAAGCGATCTCTGCAGCTTGGGCCAATCCAAGATATGGTACTAGCTGGATCGCCCGGCTGACCGACCCCAGCGTAAAATTTAAACGCGACCTCAAGATGTAAGACTGATCTAGGAAGTTCTATAAGGTAATCGATTTCACCGATGGTTTGCTTGTTGTCCCGGACAACGAGTCCGTGCTTTAGGAGTTTACAAGCGTCACTCTGCTCTAACATTGCCGTCAAGAGACTCTCGAATCGTCGACCTAACCGTCTTGGCGCCCCGTACCAGGCCCATTCATTGGAAAGATTCTTGGCGATTTCCTCCACTGAACCTTTGCAAATTTTCTTCAGTGGCACACAATCGTGGTTTGTAGCAGACGACCACAAAGGATCAGCGGTCAATAGCCAGCTCAATTCCCTAGCTATTGCATCCTCATGGTTCGTCTTTGAGAATATTGTGTGAGAAATCGCCATTAAGCTTCCAAGGAAAATCGGTGAGTAAATTTAACCGCGTTGCATTGATCGGTCGGTCAGGCCATCAGCAAGTGTCAGAAACAATAGCACGATTGACCGAGTATCTGAGAGACGCTGGTCTTGAGGTGTGGATTGAGGACCAATTAGCTGAGTTAGGAGGGTTCTCGGAGTTTCGACACTGTGCGTTGGAGCACATCGGTCAAAAGGTAGATCTTGCCGTTGTCGTTGGTGGCGACGGAAGTCTACTCGGAGCAAGTCGCGCGTTGGCGCGATTCGATACGCCGGTGTTGGGTATTAATCGCGGCTCATTGGGGTTCTTAACAGATATCCGTCCATCAGAGGCACTGGAAAAGGTTGGACAAGCGCTTCTCGGAGAATTCACAGAAGAAACGCGGAGTTTAAACTCCGTTGAAGTAATTCGGGCGGATCAAGTCATCGCCTCCGCAACAGCGCTAAATGATGTGGTTTTACACAAGGGGCAAAGCGCTCGCATGCTAGGGTTTGACCTGTGTATCGATGACCAATTTGTCTACTCAAGCCGATCGGATGGTCTTATCGTATCAACACCAACGGGATCGACCGCCTACTCACTATCCGCTGGAGGCCCAATCATGCATCCAAGGCTTGAGGCTTTGGTAGTGGTCCCCATGTTCCCCCATACGCTCAACGCAAGACCGATTGTTGTGCCGGCAAACTTCGTCATATCTGTTACGGTGACTGAAAAGCATCAGGCACTACCGCAGGTAAGTTGCGATGGTCAGACCCACATCTCTTTGCTGTTGGGGGACCAGATCATTATTCGGCAGTCGGATGAAAGGCTAACGTTATTGCACCCGCCGGGATATTCCTATTACGAGGTTTGTCGATCAAAATTGCAGTGGGGTGGACGTATCGAGCCTCAACAGGACAATGAATGAACTCAATCGACGATCTGGTTTTCTCGCTAACGCCCGAGATGGCAGACGATTTGAAGCGAGCGATCGAGCTCGGTAAGTTTCCTGATGGTCGTATTGTATCTGATCAGCAGAGGGAGCTAATGCTTGAGGCCACAATTATCTACGATTCATTGAAGTTGCCTGAACAGGAGCGGACTGGATTCATTAATCGAAAAAAAACAGCGTCAGGCATACCTGATTCTGTCCCTGAAATTATTCCATTTAAGGATATCGATCATGATTGATTCGCGTGCGATGAATGCCGCACCAAACACTACTCGACTCGCGGAATACGAAAGGTTTCCTTATACGGTTGAGTCGGTTGACCTCACCTTTGATTTACATCCGTCAGAGACCCACGTTAGGCAGATCTCGACATGGAGAAAGATAATTCCGGGCGTCACATCACTGGAATTGAATGGAAAGGATTTGAAGCGGATATCCATCAAGATTGATGGTGAGTTGGTGGACGAGAGTCGTCTGGTTGAGATCGACGAGAGCTTGCTGATCCGGCAAGTACCCGATGCGTTTACGCTTGAAGTCGTTACACAAATCAGTCCTGAGGCGAATACAGCGCTCGAGGGTCTGTATCTTTCTAATGGAATGTTTTGTACGCAATGCGAGGCTGAGGGTTTCCGGAGGATCACCTACTACCCAGATCGTCCTGACGTGATGAGTATTTTTACAACACGGATTATCGCCGATCCTGGCTATCCGGTGCTTCTCTCGAATGGGAACTTAATCTCAGAGAATCAAATGGAAGATGGACGGCGTGAAGCGGTTTGGCAGGATCCCTTTCCGAAACCGTGCTACCTATTTGCGCTAGTTGGTGGAGATTTAGCGGTCGAGCGCGACAACTTTGTCACGATGTCTGGCCGAGAAATCGATCTGCGGATTTATGTTGAAAAGAAAGACCTGAACCGTGTTCGTTACGCACTTGAGAGCCTGAAGCGAGCGATGAAGTGGGATGAGAACGTCTACGGCCGTGAGTACGATCTCGATATCTTTATGATCGTTGCGGTGAGCCACTTCAACATGGGTGCAATGGAAAACAAAGGGCTTAATATTTTCAACTCGAGCTGTGTTTTGGCGAGCCCTGATGCAGCCACCGATCAAGCGTTTCAGAGGATTGAGGCTATAGTTGCTCATGAATACTTTCATAATTGGTCAGGGAACCGTGTGACTTGCCGGGATTGGTTTCAGCTGAGTTTGAAAGAGGGTTTTACTGTCTTTCGGGACAGTGAGTTCAGTGCTGATACTAATTCACGAGCAGTTAAGCGTATCCAAGATGTGAACTTTCTCAGAAGTGCACAATTTACAGAGGACGCCGGGCCAACAGCACATCCGGTTCAGCCTCTTGAATATCAAGAGATTTCAAACTTCTACACCTTGACCATCTACGAAAAGGGTGCAGAAGTCGTGAGGATGATACGCACACTCCTTGGGCCCGAATTATTCAGACAAGGAAGCGACCTGTATTTTGATCGTTACGACGGTCAAGCCGTTACTATTCAGGAATTTGTGGGAGCAATGGCCGACGTCTCAGGTCGGGATTTCCGTCAATTCATGCGTTGGTACGAACAACCGGGGACACCAAGGCTTCGAGTTTATATGTCTCACGGATCTGCAACGGGGAAGTTGACAATCCAATTCGATCAAAAGGCACCTGTCATTGCGGAAACCGATTCTCATGAACCATACCTGATCCCTATTTCGTACCAGCTGATCGATCGTGAATCCGGCCAGATATTGGTTCCCGAAACATTGTTCGAGCTATCAGAGATGAGCACGACTGTGACGCATGAGAACGTAACGGGCGTTCCAGTCATCTCCTTACTCCGGGGGCTATCGGCGCCCGTTAGGTTGGAGATGACCCGGCCGGTCGCCGACTTGATTGCCTTGGCTAGGTTTGATGATGATGGGGTTTCTCGCTGGGATGCGATTCAGGATCTTTACATCCAGTCCATCGGGCAATTACTTAAAGATCCAACCTCACCTGTTGATCAGGCTCTGATCGATCTTGTTTGTGAACTCATTCGCGATCCTCAGATGGAGCAAGATCCCGCGTGTCTTGCTGAAATGCTCGCACTGCCTCAAGACAATATACTCTGGGATGTGTTTCAACCAGCGGACCCTCAAGCGATCCTCAGCGCAAGAAAGCATCTTCGGCAGGCCCTAGCTGACGGTGCGTCGAAGTATTGGAAAATTTTGTTTGAAACGATGATGCCCGAGGGACCATACCAGCCGGAAGCATCGGCGATTGGTCGTCGGTCACTTGCGGTTACGGCTTTGGCATATCTGGCGAAAATAGAACCGGTAGATACGATCCTCGAGGACCTCTTTACCAACGCGTCGAATCTAACAGAACGTTTTGCTGCGTACCGAATAGCGCGTAGCGACGCCGCGCCCGAACTATCTGACGCACTGAGCCAAAAATTCTTGGATGGCGCCGATACCGACGAAGTGCTTGATCTGTGGTTATCGACAGAGGCCACAAATGAACGCACGGCGACCATCGAAAGGGTTAGGGAATTAACAGAACACGAAAGGTTCGAGTGGACTAACCCAAACCGCGTGCGTGCGGTACTTGGTGCGTTTGCAAACCGGAACGTAGAGGCTTTTTATTCCGCAGACGGATATCGGATGCTTGCTGATTCGGTTTTAAAGCTTGATGCAATGAATCCCCAAATCGCAGCTCGTTTGGTTATGCCGTTGTGTCAATGGGCCAGGTTTGGGCCGAGTTATCAGGATAAGATAAAATCAGAACTTCGCCGGATAATCGGTAGAAAGCTATCAAAAGATCTTGTTGAAATAGTCAGTAAATCAATTGATTAACCACCAAATTTGATTTTTTTTAAAGAAGCGCTGCATAAAATGAGTCGTTTTCGCGCCCGTAGAAACTTGTGTTAAACCGACGAGTTTTTGAGTCGCGGTATCTTGGTGGTTATTCATAGCCGTCAGTTCAGAGGTTCGATAAACTGCGCCTCGGTCCCACAAGGAAGACATCGTGTACTCGTTATTTAAGCCAGCGCTTTTTCGAATTAATCCAGAAGCCGCGCATGATCTCACTATAAATTCGCTTCAAATTTTGGGTCATTGCCTAGGCGCTCTGAAGCCGATGCAAGGCCGTGCTTGTGAGGTCGCAGGATTACGTTTCGCAAACCCAATCGGGCTCGCAGCAGGTCTTGATAAGGATGCGCAGGCTGTCTCAGGGCTGTCACGTCTCGGATTTGGCCATCTGGAAGTCGGGACAGTCACGCCAAGAGCACAATCCGGGAACCCAAAACCACGCGTGTTTCGTCTTGAGAAAGATACAGCACTAATCAATCGCTTGGGGTTCAATAATGCAGGTATTGATGCACTGGTGGCTCGACTGACAAACCAAAACTATCAAGGCGTAATCGGTGTCAACATTGGGAAAAATAAAGATACACCGAACGACGCAGCGTATCAGGACTATGTCACCTGTATTAAGAAGGCGGCACCTGTGGCTGACTATATCTCCGTGAATATTTCAAGCCCGAATACCCCGGGCTTACGTGATCTGGCCGGGGCCAATACGATTCTGGATGTTATCAAGCCGGTGCTCGAAGCGAGATCTGAGCTAAAAAATCGGAAGGGTACATATTTGCCGGTTTTTGTGAAATTAGCCCCTGATTTTGGGGACGCTGATTTGAAGCAAGTTCTTGAGGTCCTCAAGGTAGCGAGCATCGACGCTGTAATTCTTACGAACACTACGGTATCTCGTGACGGGCTTCTCAGTCCTCATTGCGAAGAGGCGGGTGGTTTATCTGGTGCGCCATTAGCTTTGCGGGCAGAGCATTGCTTAAAACTAGCTGCGGAAACGCTTGAGGGATCGTTACCAATCGTTTCTGTGGGAGGAGTGATGTCCGGTGAGGACGCCTGTAGACGGCTCGAGCTGGGAGCGTCTCTGGTACAACTCTACACGGGACTTATTTATCGGGGCCCGGGTCTCGTTAAAGATGCAATTCGAGAAACGCGATGTTAATTATGGACCTCAACCACACCCCTTGTGAGGGTGCGGCGCATTGGATCTCTATGAAGCGATTTGAGGGTCACAATGAATGCCTGATACGCCGGTTAGGCCATCCCAGGATGCGGCTCGACCGTCACGCCAACCCGAGAGCCAGGCGTCGCGGCCAAGACCTGAAACAGCGGGACACATTTCCTTCGACTTCCCTCCTATCCCAGCACGGTAGCCGCGATTATAGAAACGATCATTCAAGCTGCGTTTTATCGATTTCATCGTATGAGATCTCCTTGGAGCCGGCGTCTCTGACCGACTCCTTATCCGTGATTTCCCTGTGATTGCAAATGAACCACAATACAGAACATAGCACAGGTATTTTCGCCATAGGAACACTTCTCGCAACAGATGATCTAGTTGCTGATGAAATTGTGTCTCAGCGCCTGGAGGTAAAGGGTCGTCAGTTGGGCTGGGTTACCGCTGAGGGCACGTTAGTTGACGCTTATCGGATGCTATTAACTACTCGCGTTGGTGATCGAGTGGTGTGGTTATTAGCCAGAGGAGAAGCACTTTCTGTCGACAAGTTTCGTGACTTGTTGCGGACAGTGGACTGGAACAACGCGCTCTATGCAGGTGGCGATGTTCGGGTGGACGTGACCGGAAAAATTGGTTGGATGAAAGACACTCGCTTCGCGGGTCAGTTGGTTATGGATGCCATTCGTGATCAAGCGTCGCTGGCCAAACGGCCACGGCCGGAGTACGAGACCGATCAACCCGCAGTTCGTATCGCGGTCCGATTTGGCCGGGGTCAGGTGGATATCGGAGTCAATTTGAACCGTACGCCTCTGAATCAGCGTGGCTACCGTACCGAGGGTGGTGAGGCACCGCTCCGCGAGACGCTGGCTCAGGTGATGCTGGCCCGTTTGAGGGTCGACAAAAAGGTGCCGGCAATAATAACTGACCCATGTTGTTGTTCCGGCACAATCCTTATAGAGGCCTGTATGAGGCTCCACAAAATCGCACCGCAGCGTTACAGGTCATCTGATCAGCTGTCCAAGTGGACTGGACTAGAACGGATCTCATGGACGGCCATTATTGCCGAGGAGCGCACCAAGGAGAGACAGAATAAAACTCGTTTCGTGGGTTTTGATATTGATCCTGATGCAGTGACCAGAGCTCGTGCGAATATCGAGCGCGCCGGTCTTTCTGATCATATTTCTGTCGAGGTTGGTGAGATCAAAGATTTCTCCCCAGAGCAGCTGAATATCTCTGAAGCTGACCAGACTTGGATCCTGGCAAATCCTCCCTATGGAAACCGATTAGGGCGTGGTGATGATTTAGTCACTCTATATCGACTATTAGGCGACCGCTGTAAGGCATTCGCTAACGCCAGTCTTGGACTTATTACATCGGAGCGAGAGCTGGTTCAGGCCCTTGGTTTACGCTCCAATAAAAAATGGGAAATGCAGGCAGGGGGGCTACAGTTAAATATCGCTCGTTTTGAGCTGGGATTGAAGTCCGAGCAGATTAAAAACCAAGATAATACGACCCCCCCTGACGAGGTGTTGCCGTTATTAAATAGACTATCAAAAAATTTAAAAAATAGATCAAAATTATTGAAACATAACAATATTAATTGCTACAGAGTTTACGATTCCGAGCTCCCCGAATATAACGTTGTCATTGATCGGTTTGCAGACTACTTACATATTCAGGAATACCGGCCGCCCAAAACGGTGGACCCAAAGAGTGCCAACCACCGCCGTCAATTAATCCGTCAGTGGGTACCCAAGCATCTAGGGATACCTGTGAAACAGGCCATCTATAAAGAACGATTCCGGCAATCAGGAAAGTCTCAATATGAAAAGCGTGCAGAGCCCTTGTGTATACACGTCCACGAGAACGGAATGCGTTTTGAAGTTAACCTAACAACCTACACCGATGTGGGATTATTCCTCGATCATCGACCGTTACGCCGTCTACTGCTCGACTCCTGTCGTGGAAAGCGTGTCCTGAATTTATTCTGTTACACCGGCGCGCTGAGTGTCGCCGCCGCCAGGGGTTTGGCTCGCTCGGTAACAAGTATCGATATGTCAAAAACATATCTAACATGGGCGCACCGAAATTTTGAGAACAATGACCTAAATCCGAAGCATTATCAGTTTATCCGGGCGAATATTCTGGAATGGCTGGAATCCGATCCCAGAGCCGAGTTCGATATAATATTGCTTGATCCACCGACCTTTTCGAACACTAAAAGTACGGAGCAAACGCTTGATATCCAGAGGGATCATTGTGCCTTGATAGACGCATGCGTTCCGTGGTTGGTACCCCAAGGATTCATCTACTTCTCGAATAACCTTCGGGGGTTTTCGCTCAGTGATTCGGTTAAAGAGCGCTACTTGGTAGAGGATCTAACCCGCACCAGTATCGATGCTGATTTTGATCGTAAGCCCCCTCACGTGCTGTTTAAGCTTTCGCGGAAGTGATGAGGCGCACGAATGCGAAGTAACCGATCCAACACAGGGTAAGGATCAGAACCGTGGGTATAATGCCTAGCGGAAGCGTTAGGTCAGCCAGCCGCGCGCCGCCAACGTAGGTCGCAGCAGCCCCAGCGGCACTAAGCGGGATTAGCCACAGATGAGACCCCCAACACCAGCGAAGTCCATGATGCAACGTGGTGGGAAAAATCCCCCACAACGCGACAAGCCAAAGTGGCATGAAGGTTGTTGAAAACTGGAGGACCCCCGAAGCGGTCAGCAAACCGTCCATCATGAGTCCTAACGCGGCATAGATTGGCAGATAGAACCGCTCATGACTCGAGGCAAACCTCATCAAATGAAACAAAGCCCAAGCTATTGCGATAACGACATAGGTGTCACCACCGAGTACCAATAGGAACCAGAGCGCCTGAAACACGCCCAAATTTCGAATCGTGGGCCACATCAGCAAAGACGCAATTCTAGGACGGGCGGCTCCTGACGCGCCTTTGGTTTTGCCAGAATTAATTGCGCGAGGCCCAGTTGTCGTTCATGGAATCCGCCCTCGCAGTAGGCCAGGTAAAACTCCCACATCCGACAAAAACGCTCGTCATAGCCTAACTTTAGAATCCGTTGTTTCTCGTCATTGAACCGCTTCCTCCACTCTGCGAGCGTTCTCGCGTAGTGGCTTGCGAAATCCTCGAAATGAAGCAGTCGGAGGTCAGACGCGCGACCTATCGAGCGCATAATGCTCCCAACGGAGGGAATAAACCCGCCAGGGAAAATATAACGCTTAATAAAGTCGACGCTCTTGACAGCCAAAAGATACCGCTGCTCGACAATCGTGATCGCTTGAATCAGAGCCAGCCCTTCGGGCTTAAGCCGGTTAGATAACGTGTTGATATAGGTATCGAGGTATTGATGACCAACGGCTTCGATCATTTCGATCGATACAAGTTTGTCATACTGCCCAGTCAGATCGCGGTAATCCTTTTTCAATACAGTCACACGATCGCTAAGGTTGTGCCTCTGGACCAATTCGACCGCATGATCATACTGTTCTTCAGATATCGTTGTCGTCGTCACCTGGCATCCATAATTCTTTGCAGCGTGAACTGCGAATCCCCCCCAACCAGTGCCAATCTCAAGCACATGGTCGGTTGGCTTGAGGTGTAGTTTTCGACAGATGTGGTCGAGCTTCTCTAGTGACGCCTCATAGAGGTCTTTATCATTATCAGAGAACAACGCCGAGGAATACATTAATGTTGGATCGAGGAAGGTCTCGAAGAGCTGATTTCCGAGATCGTAATGCGCTTCGATATTGCGCTTAGAGCCTCGCACGGTATTTTTATTGAGCCAATGCACGGCCTGTAAAACGATATAGAAAAACCGTGTGAGACCACTTTCCAACTGGTCGGTCAGGTGGCTGTTAGCGACAAAGAACCGGGTCACTTGATCCAGTGAGCTTGTTGTCCAATATCCAGCCATATAGGCCTCTCCAGACCCGACCGATCCACGAAATGCAACATCAGACCAGACCTGTGGGTCAAGTATACTAACGTGCGCATCTGGTCCAGCTTCTGCCCCTTCAAATGAGAAGGTGTCTTCACCATCAGCAATAGTAAGGCGGCCGTAACGAACACATGCAAATGCTCGCAGAAGACCACGTCGGGCAAGTTTTTGAACGATCGTCAGATCCTTTGACTCTCGGATTGGTAAAGACTTCATTCCTGTTGTTGTTTGAGTCATGTCCATCCTTAAGGGTGGGGGTGATAACGAAGCCCCTTACGCCACAATGCGAAGGCCTCACGGTAAATGCCACCAATAACGAGTAGTGACTGTGGCCAAATTCCAGTAAATAAAGGTTTAATTGAGTGACCATTAAACGGAATTAATCTCAATGAGAGACCAGCTTCAAACATTAGTTCATCTGCCCCGTCATTCTGTAACCCAAGATAAATCGAGACATCAGATTCCCGAGGCCACCGAGCTCTCGTTACATAGCGCTGGCCCATCGGATTAAAAGGAGATACGTGAAACTCTTTATCAAACCAAAAGGTATTGTTTTGGGCGATCTTTCTATATGGAATCACGTAACGATGGATCTCATTCCACGGCGTGTTCGACACCTCGTAAATTGCCGCGGCTGGTTCGCCCACCTTAGAATGCAGAAAGTACACCGACAATGGATTAAATCCGATTCCCAAAAAATGCGGATTCGTAAGCAATTTGACGGGACCTGATACGTCGGTATCGATTACGTCCGCCACAAACTCCCTCGCTTGATTACCGCTCGGCGTAACGTTATCGCAGAGATGACGGTGGGTTTTGAAGCTAAGAATGCTGAGTCGATTGACAGCAAGCATGCTGTCTTGAAAATCAGACAACCTATCAAGGTCAAGTAAGACCATTGCGGTGCGATACTGAAACCGATGCTCTTTTGGCAGGAGCCTGGCGTGCCATGTTGATCCGTGACCGATAGCGTGAATAATCCCTGAAACCTCAGACATAGATACCCAGCGTTTTTTGCACAGCCGCAGCAGCTCGTTCACCTGCGACCACTCCGTCTTCATGGAACCCGTTGCAACACCAGGCACCTGCAACAACAATCTTTGAACCTGAATTGATGTCCTCGATGCGAGATTGGACCTGCAGTGAATTCGGACCAAACTGTGGGTGTGCGTAGGTCCAGTGGCCTAGGATCGTGTCGGGATCAATTTGACCCGTATTGTTGAGGGTCACGAAAAACTGATGTGGTCCGGCAAGATTTTGAAGTCGATTCATATCGTAGGTGACAACCGCGCCAATGCCCTCGGGCTGTCTTTGGATTTGATAGTTCCAACTCGCCCATGCCCGCCTATTTTTGGGCATTTGCGTTTGGTCAGTGTGTAATACAACATCATTATTGGCGTATGGAATCCCTGCTAGAAGCCGCCTCAGTTCTGGCTCCCGATCATCGAGCATTGCCAGTGACTGATCGGTGTGTGAAGCTAGTACCACCGCATCATAGAACTCGGTCCCGAGCTCAGAGGTGACAGCAATTCCTCGGTCAGTCGGTTTGACAGACCGGACCCGAGTTTTAAGACGGATACGGTCTCGAAACTCACGCGTGAGTGGCTCGATGTAGGTACTCGACCCGCCCGGGAGCGTGTACCACTGTGGGCGGTCAGTTACCGATAGGAGTCCGTGGTTCTTAAAGAAGCGAACGAAAAACAGCGCCGGCATTTCATTCACATCAGTCAGATCGGAAGACCAGATAGCGGCCGCCATGGGTAATAGGTAATGTGAGTAAAATAAATCAGTTAGGTTAAGTTTTGAAAGATATTGTCCGAGCGTTTTGGAGGGCTCAATCTGGCCGGCCTCAAGGTCCAAAATCGCCGTTTTATTAAAATGCATAATATCGAGAAGGAAACGGTAATACCTTACCGAGAGTAGTCTATGTCGCTGTGCGAAGAGGGTCGAGAGGTTTGTCCCAGCGTACTCAATACCTGTCGTTTCAGACATGACACTGAAACTCATATCTGTGTCTTGATGTGACAACCCAATTTCAGATAACAGGTTCAAAAATCGTGGATAGGTCCACTCGTTGAAGACGATAAATCCTGTATCTACCGCGTAAGAAGTTCCATCGACTGAGAGGTCTACCGTGTGGGTGTGCCCACCGATCCAGTCATTTTGTTCAAAAACGTCAATCTCAACCTGTGGGTGTAACCGATAGGCCGCCGTCAGGCCGGAGATTCCAGAACCAACGATCGCCACTCGGGGCCGAGTTTGGCTATTCATGACTTGAGTTCCCTGAACGCGTCGATGGCGCGCTGTCTCGATGACTTGAGATCAACAATGGGCGCCGGATATCGATCTGGAAGCGTAGCCGACCAAGGCGAATGGCGCTTTTTGATTGGGACCGAGGCGAGCTCGGGTATAAATTGAGTCACATAATCCGCGTTCGGATCGTGTGTTTCTCCCTGACTCACGGGATTAAACACCCGGAAGTAGGGGGCCGCGTCTGTCCCCGTCGAGGCACTCCATTGCCAGCCGCCATTGTTCGATCCTAAATCTGAATCCACAAGATATTCCATGAAATGAGCTTCACCGATCCGCCAGTCGCAAAGTAAGTTCTTGGTCAGGAATTGCGCCACGATCATGCGGACACGATTATGCATCCAGCCCGTTGCCACAAGTTCTCGCATACCTGCGTCAACGATCGGTATACCAGTTCTCCCGTTCTTCCAGGCATCAATATCCGAAGGATCATTGCGCCACCGTAAACCCTCAGTCTCTGGTCGAAATGCCTTATTTTTTGAAAGCTTGGGAAACCCAACTAATAAGTGCTGATAGAAGTCACGCCATATTAATTCGTTAATCCAAGAAAACGCGTGATTGGGGAATTCCCATATGGGCCGGTTAAGTTTAATTTCCGCAGCCCGCACGCATTGCCGAGGTGACAATAATCCACGGGCGAGCGCACCAGACAAACGACTGGTTCCGAGTACCGAGGGGCTATTTCGATTCTCTTCGTAGTCTGTAAGCCGATTTGTGACGAATTCATCAAGTAACGCATTAGCATTGGCCTCGGTTGTCGGAAAAAGAGACAGGTCTGAGTCTGGGTGATTGCAGATTGGGTCCCAGCTGCTCGGCTTTACCGATTCTCGACTACGGCCGTTGACGTCGAATGGTCCTTTAGCATGCTCCTGATAGATTGACAGCCACCGCTTCTTGAACGGACTGAAAACTGAGTAATATCGACTGTCTCCAGTGAGGACCGTGCCCGGTTGCAGCAGGACGCGATCAATATAGGTATGCACAGCGACGTCAGGGAGACGCTTAAGGATCTGATGATCTCTGATACGCTCATTCCACTGATATTCCTGGTTTAGGAAAAGATCTGTGATGGATCGAGACTCACAATAGTCCGCGATCCAGGCAACCTGCGCTCGGTAGCTATCAAGCCGAACCACCTCGAGGTTGATTCCAAGGGCTGCAAGCTGAGCAGATAGGCTCCTCAGCAGCTGTTCGGTGTAATAGAGACGGTTTCGACCGTAGTGAAAGTCTTTCCAATCCGAGTCAGCGGTGAGAAATATCGCAGAGATAACTGCGTCTGACTCGCAATCCAGAGCGGCCGACAATGCGGCGTTATCGTTTACGCGGAGGTCATCCCGAAACCAAACCAGACGATGTTGCATGTTTCTCCTCACTTGCTTCTTGCAAAAAACAGTTACGCCATCGTCCGATCAGGCCTTATCCCCTAAGTTTCTCCTAGCCTGTTGGCAAACGCAACGGACTCTGACACCCTATCGCTCTGGGAGAGGGTAAGCGTATGTTCTTCGGGCGTTTTTTAATCATGCTGAATTGCGGTTTATATGCCGCGCTGGCGGTTTGGGCGGTAGTTTTACCAATAACACTGTTCGAGGCGCTCTCGATCACGGCATCTACCAGGGCTGCCGTAATTGAGTTACAGGTATTAATAGCTGGTTCGCTTTTAGGTTTTTGTTTCCTCGTGGGTGCCGGGATTATCGATAAACGGAAAACAAAGCGCAGTTTGGTTGGTCTGTTTATCATCAACGCGGCTTGGTTTTTTACCCGCTGCATCACCCTGCTCGAGGGGCTACCGCAACAGAATTCAACTTTTATATACATGGGCTTTGAGTTCGCGATGCTATTGCTGCTGCTGATCGCCTTGAGGCTTGTGACCGGTCCAAGGGGACGTACATTGTTTCGTCAGGAGGATGCGACCTTTTAGCGATTTAATCGTTCTGCTGCCTCAATACCGCTGAGATAGGCTCCCTCTACGCGCCCGCCCGCGAGGTAGTCTCCAGCAACCCACAATCCGTCGTCGATCTCAAATACACCCTTTTGGCTGGTCAATGCAGGGTCAGTAGGTCGCGCAAAGCGCCACCGATGCGCAATAATCGGTTTTACTGATACCCCGAAGGTCGTCTCCAATGCTGTGTTGATCTGGCTTTGCACACTTGCGGGCTCATCCTCGATATGGATGGCGGACCAATCAGGTTTTGCATGGGTGACCACATAGCTTGATTCTCGATCGGGTTTACTTCTTTCTGTAGAGATGAAATCAAACACGCTGTGGTCGCCGCCGAATAGGGCGTCAAGCGGATCATCATGTCGATCCCTCAAAGTAGTCCCAAGATCTGAAACCACCGTCCATGTTGGTTCCATAGTGAAACGGGAGGCAATGTCTCGTACATCATAAGACGGGAGTAGGCTGGTCATTTGATCGACTGGCACGGTGACCAATACCTGACTGGCGGTATATACCTCGCCATCGGTTGACGTGAGGTGAAATTGGTTATCCTGATGGAAGATTGTGGCGACCCGTAATTGCGTTGTAATGGTCAACGATTGCGCCAGATAACGCCCCATCGCATTCATATAGGGGGCCCCCACAAAGCGCTCTTGAGAGTCCGGTGATGCCGTCGCGTGGCCATCTATAAAGGTGCCCATGCGAGGCCTCCAACGCTTAACAAATCCCGTGTCGATAGCATCACTCACTATTTCCTGAAAGCGCGACTCACGGGCCGTAAAAAACTGCGCACCGATATCGACCCGTAAATCGTCGACACGTTTCGACGCCAGCCGGCCGCCAGGTCCACGACTTTTTTCAAAAATCATGTAGTTCTGGGTGTCCAACGCACGTGCCGCGGCTAGCCCAGCGATACCAGCGCCAACGATTGCGACTTCAAAATGTTTCATAGAGTGGTCTTTTTGTGCCAGTAGAATTTAGAATGTTCGCCCCAATCAAAATATCAGGGCATTACAGGGTATTCTCAACTTATGACAGATATCACAATCACAGAAAGTGCGCAGACCTACCTTGCGGGGTTGCTCGAGAAGCAAAATGTTGAGGGTATCGGGGTTCGGCTATTTGTTTCGCAACCCGGTACGATGTACGCAGAGACATGTTTAGCCTACTGTCGCCCCGGCGAGGAAAAGTTAGAAGATGAGCGGTTCGAGTGCGATAACTTCATAGCATACCTAGATCAGCCGAGTCTGCCTTATTTAGATGAGGCTGTGGTTGATTACGTGGCAGACAAACTAGGCGGTCAGTTGACTATTAAGGCACCGAAGGCGAAACAGCCTGCGGTCGCGTTCGACGGTCCAGTGGAGCAACAGATTGTTGAGATTTTAACTGCCGAGGTTAACCCGGGGCTTGCGGCGCATGGCGGCGAGGTTAGGCTCATCAGGTTGGAAAATGAGATCGCCGTGTTGCAATTCGGTGGTGGGTGCCAGGGGTGTAGCGCCGTGGACATGACACTGAAGGATGGTGTGGAAAAGACCCTGATGGAGCGCATCCCCGACCTGAAAGGTGTCAGGGATGTGACGGACCATAGTCAACGAGAAAATGCCTACTACAAGTAATATTATTTCGAAGGTGGCGTCGATAGACGCCATCGTGTCAGAGATTCAAGACTTCTTGGAGGTGTCTACTCCTGAGGCTTGGGTCTCCCATGCCCTTGGTGACTTGGCTACCCTGTTGATTGACCACGCCAATTGTGAATACAAGGCGGCAGCGACGGGTATGAGTTTGATCACCAAGTATCGGAATAAGCCTCGCCTGCAGCGACTGATGGCTCGGTTGGTCCGAGAAGAGATGCTGCACTATGAGCAGGTCCTAGTGCTAATGGATCAGATGGGCGTATATTATCGGCCACTTACCGCTTCTCGTTATGCCAAAACCCTAAGGGATGCGGTAAGGTCTGACGAGGATGGCCGCTTGGTTGACGTGTTAATAGTCGGAGCAATTGTTGAGGCTCGATCCTGCGAGCGCTTCGCGACGTTATGGCCTCGACTCCCAACAAGGCTTGGCAAGTTCTATAAATCACTGCTCAGGTCAGAGGGTCGGCACTATCAGGATTATCTCTCTCTCGCACACGAGTTCGCCGATACATCGGATGTCGAGCAACGACTTATCTATTTCTTGAAGATCGATCAAACGTTAATTGAGACAACAGACGACGAGTTTCGCTTCCACTCGGGTGTGCCTGCGTAACGCGTCCATTGTTCGGTTACAGTAGTATTGTCTGGTGACAGGTGGCACAAACTTACCGAAACCACATCATCTCTGGTATCCACGAATACGCCAATACCGCTCAGGCCCCAGTCTGACGTCACGCAACGCAGGCCGGATGGGTGCGCGTGCACCGCTGGGCGGTGTGTGTGGCCATGGATTAGTAATGTGGAGCTAAACCGTTGTAGCCATTCCTGGATTTCAGACTCAACTGCGTCGCTTATGGACTCGGCACGATTGGCCTGAGTCTCACGCGATGCCTGCCTTAGATTTCGTGCTATCGTTTGTCGCTCCGCGAGTGGTTTATTAAGAAAAGTGTCAGCCCAACTGGTCTTTCGGACCTTTTTTCGGAACTCCTGGTAATTATTGTCATTTGTGCAAAGCTCATCGCCATGAATCACGATGAGATCGGGACCTGTAATTTTTTCGACCAGAGAGATACCAAATGATTGAAGATAATCGCCCGTTATCAGGAAATCTCTGTTGCCATGAATGAACAGGGTATCGCCGCTATGACCCCCGCAGAACTCTAAGAATTTGAAGTCAAACTCAGTCGCACCATCATCACCGATCCATGTCTCAAAAATATCGCCGGCAAGGATTAGTTGGTCGCAGGGACACCTCGCTATCGCTTCAGTGGCCGCACGGTAGCGTGACGGGTCAATGGGATCGAGATGGAAGTCAGAAACAATCAGTTGGCGCATTAAACAATCGATACTTTGGTAATTAGTACATCGTCAACGGGAACGTCAGAATGGCCAGCGCGGTGGGTCGTCGACACCGCTTTTATTGCGTCGACCGTTTCCATTCCGTCATAGACGCGTCCGAATACACAATATCCGAATCCATCTGATGTTTCTGAACGGAAATTCAAGAAATCATTGTCTGTGACATTGATGAAAAACTGTGCGGTCGCAGAATGCGGGTCCATGGTCCGTGCCATCGCGATTGTGCCACGATTGTTGGCTAACCCGTTGGATGCCTCGTTTTTGATCGGGTCACCAGTATCTTTTTCAGCCATCCCGGGCTCAAACCCACCGCCCTGGATCATAAACCCGTCAATGACTCGATGAAAAATCGTCCCATCGTAAAAGCCGTCTTCCACATATTGTTTAAAATTAGCAGACGTTTCGGGCGCATCGGTCTCAAATAATTCCAAAATGATGTTGCCAAGCGTTGTTTCAAATAGAATCACCGGTTTCTCTCCTCATAACACAAGGCGGTACTATACCGGTTTCACCACAAGGAATAATGCGTGAGTTTGCAGATCTTCGACACCTTAGCCAGAAAAAAGCGTGATTTTCATCCAGTGGAGGCTGGTCAAATTGGTATCTATGTCTGTGGAATGACTGTTTATGATCGTTGCCATCTGGGTCACGGGCGTGTCATGGTCGCGTTTGACGCGATTGTGCGCTATCTCAGGTTTCGTGGCTTCGATGTGACCTATGTACGCAATATTACAGACGTGGACGACAAGATATTTGAACGGGCGGCGGAAAGAAAAATTCCTTTCACTGAGTTGACAGCTGAAATGATTGGGGCCATGCATCAGGATGAAACACGCCTCGGGTGTCAGGCGCCTGATCTTGAGCCTCGGGCAACATCAAATATCGATTCAATGCTGGGGTTGATCTCAAGGTTGATTGAAAAGAATGCGGCGTACCAAGGATCTTCTGGTGATGTGTACTTTCGTGTAAGTGCATTCCCAAGCTACGGAAAACTCAATAATAGACGGCTCGAAGATATGATAGAGGGAGCTCGGGTTGCGGTCGCTGAGGACAAGGAAAATCCAGCGGATTTTGTGCTATGGAAGTCAGCCAAACCTGGCGAGGAATTTTGGGACTCTGAGTTTGGTGCAGGGCGTCCTGGATGGCATATTGAGTGCTCTGCGATGAGCATGGATACGCTTGGGGAGACCTTCGATATTCATGGAGGGGGTCCTGACCTTAAGTTTCCACACCATGAGAATGAAATTGCACAGTCTGAGGCGGCCACTGGATGCACGTTCGCAAGATATTGGATGCACGCTGGCGCGGTTCGAGTGAACGAAGAGAAGATGTCTAAATCGCTTGGAAATTTTGTAACTTTGGACGCGCTTTTCAATAACTTTCATCCAGAGGTAGTCCGGTTTTTTCTTCTGCAAAGTCATTACAGGAGTGCTATTTCATTTTCGGATGATGCGCTTGTTCAGGCTGAGACCGCCTACAGTCGTCTGATTCAGGTCCTACCTGATGAAGCGACTATCACGAGCTCGGACGCAATTTTTGAGTTTCAAGAACTGATGGATGATGATTTTAATACACCGCGCGTGTTAGCGCTCTTATTTGAACTGGCCTCAAAAGACACTGAAGAGGCGGCCTCAAGTATTCTGGCTATAGGCAAGGTTTTAGGTCTTTTCACCACGGGCAAGGTCCAGTTCCTCGCAGAACAACAGGCATTGAAGGCAGCAAACAGTGAGCTGAGCGATACTGCTGTCAATGCGCTGATAGACGCGCGTCAGAAAGCTCGAGCTAAACATGACTTTGCGGCTGCTGACAAGATTCGAGATGACCTGGCTGCACAAGGAATCGTTCTTGAGGATGGCGCTGGTGAGACGTCATGGCGCCGAAAATAAATCGAATTGATGCAACGCTCTTCGCCGTCACCGTCTTAGCTTGGGGAACCACCTGGTACGTGATACTGGGACAATTCGGCGTGGTTCATCCGATAGTATCCGTCGGGTGGCGTTTTCTATTGGCGTCGATCACTGTGGTTGGGATTTGCAGGTTCCGAGGAGAGCGTCTCGCGTTGACCCTCAACGAGCATGCTTTGTGTGCGATCCTCGGATTATTTCTATTTTGCTTAAATTACTGGTTGTTTTATACGGCCAGTCTGACGCTGACCACCGGGCTTATATCTGTCGTTTTTTCTACGATGGTTTTTTGGAACACGCTCGGAGCTTACTGGTTCCTGAAGCAACCTTTGGATTATCGGGCACTCCTCGGTGGCGGGATTGGTGTCTTAGGTTTGATCATTTTGTTCCGTGTCGAGCTTCTTGGATTTTCATGGGTGAGTAGCGGCTCGATCGCTTTGCTACTTAGCCTGCTTGGCACACTGGCGGCCAGTGTTGGTAATCTAGTATCAGCAATATTGCAAAAGCGTGATCTAAACGTCTGGAATTCCACGGCTTTTGGCATGATGTATGGAACAGCTATCACTTTTATGTTTGCTTTGATTAACGGGTATCCTATCCGATTCGATTTTAGCCCGACCTATGTAGCGTCCTTACTGTATTTGGTGTTCGTCGGCTCGGTGGTAGCGTTTGGTTCGTATCTGACGTTAATTGGTCGGGTTGGGCCAGGCAGAGCCGCCTATGCGACCGTAAGTTTTCCGGTAGTCGCGATCGTAGTCAGCGTTCTCTTTGAAGGATATGAACTCAGCTTGGCTGCCTCGTTCGCTTTTTGCCTTGTAATGCTTGGAAACTGGCTAGCGCTAACGGAGCGACGTGCTCAAAAATCCCCTTGCAGAGCCTAAAGTGGATGACTATACTGCGCCACCGGCAAAGAGCATCGTGATGTTCAGCCAGGTATTCGGGGTATAGCGCAGTCTGGTAGCGCATCTGCTTTGGGAGCAGAGGGTCGTTGGTTCGAATCCAGCTGCCCCGACCAATACTGACCATGCGCCTGTAGCTCAACCGGATAGAGCAACCGCCTTCTAAGCGGTAGGTTGCAGGTTCGATTCCTGCCAGGCGTGCCAGCCTGGCCTCAATGGTGGGTGTAGCTCAGTTGGTAGAGCCCCGGATTGTGATTCCGGTCGTCGTGGGTTCGAGTCCCATCATCCACCCCATTAACTACTAGTTGTCCATAAACAGTGACTTATAGGTCCAATGATTGCTCATGTATGAACTTTGTATGAAGTATTTGAGAGCAAATCAATTCCTCCACCCCAACCCTGTGCAAGGGCCACCCCGGGTATCCCCTAAATCTACACTCAATCACACCCGCAATTTTATTTTTCCGGATTTTGGGTTTTGGCAGGGTTGCCCCAGAGGATAGGCGGGAAGGGTAGTTATAGGTGTGTGGATGCGTGTATTGTTTAGGGATGGAACAGAATTATTTGTGTAGAGCTATCCTGATCTTCTCTGCGGGAGCCAAGACCCCGACGATGTTGGGTGATGCGGGTAGGTGGGTGTTGTGGTGAAACGCGGATATTTCGGTCTCTTCGTTTTCCTGCTGCACGCAAGTGCGCTTTTAGTTCCCGTATCTACATGGGCCGCAGATTACCAAAAAGGGAAAGAAGCCTACATTCGAGGTGATTACGACTCAGCGCTTCGAGAATGGGGTCCTTTGAGTGATGCGGGTCACCCTCAAGCCCAAGTGGGGTTTGGTCTCATGCATGAACATGGTCTCGGAGTCGAACAAAATCTTACTGAGGCTGCGAGATGGTATCGGTTGGCGGCTGAGCAGGGTCATGCTAGCGGACAAAAAAATCTAGGGACTATGTATGAGTTTGGCCGTGGAGTTGAAAAAAATCTCAAGGAGGCTGTGAGATGGTATCGATTGGCGGCTGAGCAGGGTCTTGCTAGTGGACAAAAAAATCTAGGGACCATGTATGAGTTTGGGAGAGGAGTTCAACGAAGTCTTACTGAGGCTGTGAGATGGTATCGGTTGGCGGCTGAGCAAGGCTATGCAGAAGGACAAACGAGTCTCGGTGTGATGTATGACAATGGGGCTGGGATCGATCAAAGTGTTACGGAAGCTATCAGGTGGTATCGATTGGCGGCTGAGCAAGGTCATGCTCGAGCTCAAGTAAATCTTGGTAAGAGTTATGAGTTTGGTGACGGAGTTCAACGAAGTCTTACTGAAGCAGTGAGTTGGTATCGATTGGCGGCTGAGCAAGGCCATGCGGAGGGACAAACGAGTCTTGGCGTTATGTATGCAAATGGTGCCGGGGTCGATCAAAGTTCCAAGGAGGCCGTGAGGTTGTTTCGATTGGCAGCTGAGCAAGGTCATGCTCGAGCTCAACATAGTCTTGGTAAGAGTTATGAGTTTGGTGACGGAGTTCAACGGAGTCTTACTGAGGCAGTGAGTTGGTATCGATTGGCGGCTGAGCAAGGCCATGCGGAGGGACAAACGAGTCTTGGCGTTATGTATGAAAATGGTACCGGAGTCGATCAAAGTGTTGCGGAAGCCTTGCGGTGGTATCGATTGGCGGCTGGGCAAGGTCATGCTCGAGCTCAAGTTAATCTCGGTTTAAGTTATGAGTTTGGTGACGGAGTTCAACGAAGTCTTACTGAAGCAGTAAGTTGGTATCGATTGGCGGCTGAGCAAGGCCATGCTGAGGGACAAACGAGTCTTGGCGTAATGTATGCAAATGGTGCCGGGGTCGATCAAAGTTCCAAAGAGGCCGCGAGGTTGTTTCGATTGGCAGCTGAGCAAGGTCATGACCGAGCACAAAATTATCTTGGCCTGATCTATGAGTCTGGTAGCGGGGTCACGGAAAGCCTCCAAAAGGCCATCAAGTGGTATCGATTGGCTGCGAATCAAGGTAACGAATCAGCAATAGATCGGTTAAAAGAACTTGATCGTGGTTGGACTGCGGGGCAGGGAGATAAGGAATCACCTAGAACGGTCAATCAATCGATTGAAACCGACAAGGAACTCGAAGAACTAAGACAGCGCCTTGCGCTTCTCGAAGCCCAGAGTAAACAAACTATTCAGGCTATTGCCTCAGATAACACCCCACCAACTATCCGTATTACGAGTCTGAATGTTGAGGGCTTGCGAGCTAGTATTTCCGCTGAAGTGACAGATAATTTGTCAGTTGGTGAGGTTACCCTGAATGGCTCATTGCCAAAGCAAATTAATGGCTCAACATATTTCTGGGAAACTTTTATCCCATCGGAGGGTCTCCCGGTCCTGATCGAAGCGGTTGATCAGAATGGTCTTATGGCCCGTAAATCGACTCGAATTGAGCGCGAGAAATCGACGGAGACAGTCACTCGGCTTGCCGCTCTTAATCCCCTAGTTGGCCCCAAGCAAAAGCCCTCCCGTGATCGTGCCGCCCTTATCATCGGTCTCGAGCAATATGCCGACGCGCCGCCGGCTGACTATGCGTCGCGCGATGCCCAGATGTTCGCTGACTACGCCCGCGAGAAGCTCGGTATCGCTCCGGGGAATATCAAGGTGCTCATGGACACAGAAGCGACCCGTAGTGGTCTGTTACGTGCCCTGAAGGTTTGGTTACCTCAAGCTGTGCAGCCAAATAAAACAGACCTTTATGTATTTTATGCGGGTCACGGCATGGCATCTGATGACGGAGAATCTGCATATATCGTTCCTTACGGTGCAGACACATTCTTGCTTGAGGATACGGCTATCTCGCGGGAACGCTTCTATGAGGAGATTGGAGCCGCTAAGCCACGTATAGCGACTTTCTTCTTCGACAACTGTTATGCAGGGACGACTCGATCGGAGGAACGCCTTCTTGCGCAGAGGCCCTTGAGTATCAAAGTGCAGGAGTCACCTGTACCCGACAACTACCTTGTCTTCACCGCCGGTGAATCCAATCAAACTGCCGGAGTCCTCGATGAGGTGAAGCACGGGAGGTTCTCGTACTTTCTTTTCAAAGGTCTTGAGGGAGAAGCAGACGGCAACTCAGATGGGAAGATCAGTGCAGGTGAGCTGCATGCCTATGTGAAGCAATCTGTAGGGAGATTCTCAGCGGGTGCCCAGACTCCGACGATGCTCGGTGATGCGGATAGGTGGGTGTTAAGGTGAGAGCACCTAATTGCGTCTTTTGGGGTGTTTTGTGCTATGCAATCATAAGTGGATGCTCGACGACACCCGAAATGATCCGAAAAGGTGATGTCCAGCTTGGAATGTCGCTCACGGATTTCAATAATACGATGTACTGGGGTACGTGGGCGGAGAGTGATCCCGGGCAGGTGTCTTGGGGTGGAAGTGGTTACGATCGCTACTTTCAGGATCACTTAATAGTTTACGGCGGTGACAGAGAAAGAATTTTCATTTTTGATAATAGATCTGTTCTTGTGGCCATTACAGAAAGTATTGAGGAAGCTAAGAAACTTATCCTCAGGGCGCGCGCTACTAGCTCTAGTATCCAAAACCTGCAGGCTAAACCTGCGACGCGACCGTCTCGCGCGCCTGACCTGAGTGGTTTGGATTCGGATACGCGGTCGTCGATTGGAGTTGCTTGCGTTACGGCGAAATCCGAAGGGCCGGCAAGATATTACGAGTGCGTGAATGCACAGTTAGCCTCAATCGGATTGAATACGAACCAAGTTGCTTCAGGTGAGCCCAAAAAGATTTCTCAGCAACAAGTCAATCAAGACTCCGAGCGTGTAAAAGCTTTAGAGCAACGTCTGGCTAAACTTGAAGCAGAGAAAAACACCAAGCAACAAGCTATCGCTCAAGATACTCAAAACCCGGTCATTCGAATAATTAAGGTAACCTCCGACGATGCCAAAGGAGTCATTTCGGGTGTAGCAACTGACAATACCGGTGTGGCTGAAATCCGAGTCGATGGCGAGGTAGTTCCAAGTGACCGTTCCGGACGCTTTACTTCAAATATTTTTATCCCTTTTGAAGGTAAATCTGTGGAGGTTGTTGCCTATGATTTGAATGGGCTCTCAACTACTGAAACTATGCGTTTGGAGCGCTCAAAGCGCACCCAACAAGGCAGCCGGCTTGCCGCTGTAAATCCTCTTATAGGACCAAAACAGAAGCCATCCCGTGACCGTGCAGCCCTCATCATCGGCCTCGAGAAGTATGCACGGGCACCGACAGCAGACTTCGCCGCTCGTGACGCTCAAATGTTCGCCGATTATGCTCGAGAGAAGCTCGGCGTCCCCAACAACAACATCAAGGTTTTGACTGATTCTGAGGCTGAAGAGACGGCCATTCTTCGTGCCCTCAAGGTCTGGCTACCTAAAGCCGTTAAGCCCGACACAACCGACCTGTACGTCTTTTACGCAGGACATGGAATGCCCACCGCAGATGGTACCTCTGCCTACCTCGTCCCCTACGATGGCGACATCCAGTTGCTTGAGGATACGGCTATCTCCCGTAAACGTTTCTTCGACGAGATTAGTGCCTCGAAACCACGCTCAGCAACCTTCTTCTTCGACAACTGCTACTCCGGGGCAACTCGATCCGAGCAACAGTTACTCGCCGCCCGTCCTTTAACGATTAAGGTTGAAGAGACTGAAGTCCCGGACAACTACCTCGTCTTTACGGCTGGTGAGACAGACCAGATTGCTGGGGTAGAACTAGAGGTTAAGCACGGAAGGTTCTCCTACTTCGTCTTTAAGGGCTTAGAAGGGGAAGCGGATGCCAACTTGGATGGGAAGATCAGTGCGGGAGAACTCCACCAATACGTAAGGGAGTCCGTAGGGCGATTCTCAGCAGGTGCCCAGACCCCGACAATGCTCGGTGATGCGGGTAGGTGGGTGTTGCGGTAGTCCTCGTTGTCATTAATAGTGCTACTTTCGGATCACGAACAGAGGTATGTATCCCGAATGGATAGACTGGTGAGCTCGATTGTCGAGTAATGGATGATTGAATGAAACAGAAGCTAGTCTTAATAACTCAACCGGTACTCTTTACATGTATTTTTGTAATGAATTTGATAGGTTGCGGTGACGTCAAAGTTGTTGATGCACAGTCTACATTTGCAAAAGCTGACCCACTTAACGAGATAGTGGCCGTCAGCGCCGACCATGATAGGTTGGATAACATCGGTTGTTTGAAGATCAAAAATGTGATTTCAGAAACCCATGTATTGCTTTCCGATGAGGACCCACAGGTATTCAAAAATGCGCTGAGAGCGCACTTGGCGCCCCTAAATTATCCTGTAGAAAAGAAATGTGGTAATTCGATTCAATTGATGGTCAATGAGTACAAGGTGCATGACTTAGTAGTGGCATCTCGTTTGATCATCGATATACACGGGTCCATCCAAGATGCCGCTGATAATGAGATCTGGTCTGCACAATATCGATTGACAGAAAATGCTGGAAACGTCCCTTTGGATCCAATTTCTGCGGGACTTGGCATGGCTTCATCGGTGCAGAATACTTCAGAAGATGCTAGACACAATGGCATCTACCTTGCGGTGAGGCGTTTATTGAGGGCGCTACCAGAGCATCAAGGGTTAGATGTCCCTATTATGGCGACAGAAATCCCAGGGCAAATTTCTAAAACAGAAACGACCAACACGGAAAAGCCCAAAACACTTGCAGATGCCTTAAATCTCTGGGACAAAAAAAATTATGGTGACGCGCTAGAAATCATGGAAGGGTTATACCGGGCGAACCCAAGACCCGGCAACGGTTATCAGTTCGGTTTGATGCTTGAGGCAATGGGTGATCTCGACGAGGCGGCAAATGTGTATGCTGATACTGCAGTGGCTCAGGCTGAAATCCGTCAACCTGTAGCGGCATTGAGAACGTTACGCCGATTACAGCGGCTGAATGAGGCCAACAAGGAACGGCACAACCCACAGTTGAATCGTGCTGTTCAAGCCATCTCGGAAGTGCTGAAAAATTAACTTTTTTTCAAACGTTCGACCTCGGCTTCGAGTTCTTTGAACGCGTCGTTTTTGCGTGCTTCTTGCGCCAGCGCAGCATCTTTTTGTATCTGTATAACTAGTGCACGGTTTGCATCGCCAATTGGATACTCAATTAGAGCATAGGCTGTGACCTTACTTCCAGTCGCTGCAAATTTAACCTCTTTCACTTTGAGGCCCCTAAGGTTGGTTTCCGCGACAACTGTTTTGATTGCTTGCTCAACTTTGTCTGAATTACCTGTTGCGTCAAATGTGGATTCGTCAAACCAAACCTTGGTGGATTGTGAGAGGCGCGAATCAAGATTTTCTGCTATCTGTGCTTGGGCCTTAACGATGGCTGCACGACGGGCAGTACTCATGTCGGAATGTGTTGATGATCCTACACCGTAAATAGCAAGATCAGACTCCGGAGGTATCTTTGCCCAGTCAGGTAGTGCATCAATTTTTGCTTGATTTATTTCTTGTGCTTTTTCTTCTTTCTTCTGTTGGATCAATGCCACGGACTCCGGTGATCCCGGTTTTGGTTGATTTACGCATCCACTTAGAATCAAGGTCGTCGTGAGCATGACCACGATAATATTTACTATCTTCATATTGAACCTCCTATGATTCGATAACTCATTTTATCCTGTGTCCATAGATCTCTTCTGAAGCTTTGAAGCCAAGAAAAAAATCCTGATTCTGAGATAGTTTCTGGCACATCCTTCAGCGG
This sequence comes from Gammaproteobacteria bacterium, assembly GCA_002714245.1. Taxonomy (GTDB): domain Bacteria; phylum Pseudomonadota; class Gammaproteobacteria; order Pseudomonadales; family Litorivicinaceae; genus HIMB30. Next base: position 39,629 of record PAWX01000012.1, read on the forward strand.
TTCCTTAAATGATAGGAGAATCAGATATTCGCGTGAAACGGTTGAATCTTGCGGGAGTGTAACATCTAGATTATAAGTTGTTACCGCTTCGGCGCTTGGTATAGTTAACTGCTGCGATGCCATGGATTGTTTGTCAACGGCATTGGGGAATATTCGATAATAATTATCGCGATCATGATAGGGTGCCCAATAAAAGACATAATGATATGCCGCCTTATTGCTTTTTATCCTAATCTGCGGCTGGTCCCCTACCCGAAGGATTAATCCTTCCGCGAGGTCTACCTTGGTTTGAAAAGAAGCGTCAGCCTTACCCGCAAACTCTTCAATAATGACCGTCCCCTTAACCTTACAAATATTCGCTTTTTGCAGCTCTGAGAAATATGGAGTCGATCGGAAGTCGGTTCCTTTTATATATCCATTGGAGTTAATTAACGACCATGAGCTCTCAAAAAGCTCACAGTCATTCCCGGTGGCTTTCTGGATTGATGCGTCGCATTCAAGCAATGATTTTTGGCCGATCAGCTCTCCAAAATGTTTTATGAGCGCATCCTTTTTCGCTTTTGATGCGGCTAATTCACACGCCTGAGCTTGGGTTTCATTCGGACCCCATGCATGTTCACCAGAAGCAGATATTTCGAATGTTGAAACCGCGAAAGCTTTATTGAGGAGTAACCACCAGACCACAATATTGAGCGCAAACTTATTCATCAATAGCTACAACCAAAACAACTTTTGAGCGGAGTGAACTGTAAGCATCTCTCGCACTCATAATGGGCCTTGCATCTGAGGTTGGCGAGTGTTTAAAGCCTAAGAATCTGCGCCCCTCTTTGCCTTGAATTCCGATATTGATATCTTCTGGAATTGAGTTGTTTTCTTTCAGGAATTTGGTTTTATCGAGTTTAGCGACAGCTATACCTAGCACTCGTCCATCGACAGAAAAAATTGGTCCGCCTGAGTTTCCTTGATTCAAGTTTGCTGTGATTAGAAATTCCGACGCCTCATTTCGAAAGCCAGCCTCTTTACTCACAATCCCCTCGGTGATTGATGGATGATGTGCGCCAAGGACATCGGCCAATGGGTACCCCATCAAGAACAGTTCGTCTCCGCCGACAGGATCGATGATATCTGCAGGCGGTATGGCCTGACTGGCTGGGAATGGCTCGTGTAGAATTAAAAGAGCAATATCTTGATCTTTATCCAAATAAAATTCTTTGACGTATCGGACTTTTCCGAGGCCATCGCGCACAACCGCGCGGTCAGCCCTCTCAATCACGTGTCGGTTGGTGATGATCCATTGCCCATTGTTCGTGATAAACCCACTCCCAGTGAAGATATCTCCCTCGGTTTCAATATTAATGGGCTCGATCTCAATCTCGTTATTCTGGCTAGCAGGCGTGAGTCCGGGGCCCGGCAGGTTGTCGCGCTTTAACTTAGGCTCTTCCCGTTGAATTTCTGCCTTTGGTGAAGAGGCACTTGAATCATTTTCTGGTTTCGACGGTGGTGGACGCTTCGCGAATTTCTTATGGATCTTTAGCCAGCGCCCGATTCTGTTGGCAGAAATGGTATTTCCTTCAGCGCGGAAGAGTGCCTGAGCATCTTGGAATAAACGATGCGCGTCATAGGGGTCTCCTCCCAGAAAAGCAAATCGGCCACGGTATTCAGTCATGATCCCAGTATCGCCTAACTCGATATAGGCTCGGTCTGCTAATTCTGTATTGTTTGGATCAAATCGAAGCGCTTGCTCAAGGTATGCAAGCCATACAGANTTATTNTGGTTACTCGACTGGATTANGTCTTCAAAAGATTTATCTTGNAACGAACCGGATAGCTCCCCACTAATTTTGATCGCGATTAATTGCGCTCCTAGGTTATTTGGGTTTGCCTTTAACGCTTCGATAGAAAAGTTATCAGCCTTGGCGAAGTCGCCTTGCTTGAAAAATGACCGTGCCTGAGCCTCAGCGAGTTCACTCTCAAACTGCGTCGTCATGTACTTCGTTTTTTCGATAATAGTTAAAGCCTTTCCCGGGTGACCGGATTCGGCAAAAAACATTGCCGTGAGGATATTCAATTCAGCATCGGAAATAACGTTTGAAGCACTCAGGGTTTTCATTTCGCTGAGGGCTGTTTCTAACGCTAACTCGTCAATCAGGGCTTTGATTTTCGTAAAGTCGTCGGATCCGTCAGCCGCTGCGATTTGGCCGTATAGTGAGGTGACGATGCATAAAAAGGATAGGGTTCTAATCAGTAGTTTTTTCATTGTGTTTCGCTAACGTCCTTTCGATAACTACTCACATTGTGCATATTCGCAGGGTAAATGTTTTGGATGCGAGAAAAAAGTGACGAAATTAAGTCAGTGGCAAATGAGTAAAATGTGGTGGTTATAAGGCTTTGAGAGGGATATAGGCGAGAGGCCCATTATCCACCCCATTACTTGATTCAATTTTTTAGTAGGTTTCGGTATCTTTTAATCAGGAATAACTTGGAACGAGCTATGTATTATCTAGTTTTTTTATGTTTGTTTCCTCTTTCCCTAGAGGGGCTGGCGCAGGGGCGTGAAATTCCTGAGGATTGCGAAATTTTAGAAGGCTGGGTCACGGTCTGGATTGATCAGATTCGAAAGACACGTGAAGAGATTATCTACTTAAAAATGGAAGGCAAGGACCCGGATTCAGAACTCAACGCAAAATATGAATATGTAAACTACGAATCCGAGCGGTTTTCAGAAGCATTTAAGGAACGCTGCGATAGTCAGGGACTTCAGGCGAAATAATTTAAGCTTTAAAGATAGTCTTGTTGGACCACTGCACTTGATTAGGCTGGGCTTGAAATTTCAAGGTGAGTGAGTCAGAATCTCGCGCTTCTCAACGCTTTGAGCGTACTTTTGCGGATGTGGTGAAATTGGTAGACACGCCAGATTTAGGTTCTGGTGCCGAGAGGCGTGGGGGTTCAAGTCCCTCCATCCGCACCATCACTATACGGCTTAGACTTAAGGCAGTATCCTATCGCCGTTAAATTCAAAGAAATTGAATGACCGAGGTTAGTTCATGCAGGTTATCCTGGAATCCCCGAGCGCTCTAGAGCGTCAGTTTACAATTACGATCCCAAACGGGGATGTTGAAACAGAATTTGAAGCGAAGTTAGCTGAGACAGCAAAACGCGTTCGCATCGATGGGTTTCGTCCGGGCAAAGTGCCCACGAAAGTCGTTCGGGAGCGATACGGACAGGCGATTCGCCAGGAGATTGCATCCGACCTAATTGAAAAATCTTTGGGGCAGGCACTAAGCGAACATGATGTAAAGCCGATTGGCCAGCCAAAAATAGAGGACTTACAGTTCGAAGAAGGTGCTGACTTCACCTTCAAAGCCACATTTGAAGTTTTTCCTGATTTGGATCCGGCTCTGATTGACGGAGATGACGTCGAACAGGTCAAGTGCAAAATCGGCGCGGCTGATGTCAAAGAAATGATCGCAACATTACGAGAGCAACGTAAGGGCTGGAAAGAATCGGCGCGTGCTGCTTCGAAGAATGGCGACCGAGTCACAATCAATTTTGAAGGCTTCCTAGATGGTGAAGCTTTCGAAGGTGGGAATGGTCAAGATCATGCGCTGGTATTGGGTTCAGGTTCGATGATACCTGGATTTGAAGACGGAATCGTGGGTATGAAAAAGGGTAATACCCGTGATGTTGAAGTAACGTTTCCTGAGGACTACCACGCGGAGAATCTAAAAGGAAAAGCGGCGGTTTTTAAAATTGAAGTAACCAAGCTGGAGCGTGGAGAACTACCGACTGTTGACGAAGAGTTTATTAAAACGTTTGGGGTTGAATCAGGCGACGAAAAAGAATTCAAGGCAGAGATTAAAGAGCAAATGTTACGCGAGCTGTCTATGACACTTAAGAATATGAATAAGACAAAGATTTTTGACGTGTTACTGGAAAAAAATTCGGATACGCCTGTTCCTGAATCAGCAACAATGTCCGAGATAACTGCTCTAAAACAACAGGCCGCCGAACGTTTCGGTGGCGGACAGCAGTTTGATCCTGATCAGTTGCCTGATGAACTGTTTACGGAACAGGCCGAACGTCGTGTGCGACTCGGGATTCTGCTTGGAGCGACCGTTAAAAAGCTTGAACTTCAGGCTGATGCCGATCGCGTGAAAGGCTTGGTTGATGAAATGGCCACAGCGTATGACGATCCAGAACAGGTCGTTAACTTCTATTATTCAAACAATGAAAACCTAAAGCAAATCGAAGCGCTTGCCGTTGAGGAACAAGTTGCTGAAAAACTCCTTGAAAGTGCGAAAGCTAAGACCATTAACATGTTATACGCCGACGTTATGAAAAGTCGTCAAAGCTAACAGGTTAGAGGTAATTTCATGACAGGTTTGGTCCCAATAGTTGTAGAGCAAAGCTCTCGCGGTGAGCGCTCATACGACATTTATTCTAGGCTACTCAAGGAACGCGTAATTTTCGTGGTTGGTCAGGTAGAAGACTACATGGCCAATCTGATCGTCGCTCAGTTATTGTTTCTAGAGTCAGAGAATCCGGATAAAGATATTCACCTTTACATTAATTCGCCGGGAGGTTCGGTGACCGCGGGGATGGCAATATATGACACGATGCAATTTATCAAGCCAGACGTTTCAACCCTGTGTATTGGTCAAGCAGCGAGTATGGGTGCGTTTCTTCTCGCTGGTGGTGCGAAAGGGAAGAGATTTGCTCTACCCAACTCCCGAATGATGATTCACCAGCCTTTGGGTGGATTTTCAGGTCAAGCGTCCGATATTGATATTCATGCGAAAGAAATTCTGAAGATTCGTGAGAAGTTAAACTCCAAATTGGCGCGTCACACAGGTCAGACCGTCCGGCAGATTGCGAAAGACACAGACCGTGATCGCTTTATGGATGCCGGTGAGGCGAAAAAATATGGGTTAATCGATGACGTACTTGAGCATCGCGTAGATACGCCCAAAGGGGCTTGATTTTCGGGCGTTGACAGAGCACTGTTGACGCATCAGAGTGAGTGATTAGATGACAGATACAACAGATCAGAATTCCGAAAATAACGGTAAAGTTTTGTATTGCTCGTTCTGCGGGAAAAGTCAGCACGAAGTTCGCAAGCTGATCGCAGGGCCAAGTGTTTTCATCTGCGACGAGTGTGTAGACCTGTGCAACGACATCATCCAAGAAGAGATCCAAGAGTCTGACGAAGCGGAGTCATCGGACGGGCTACCAGTCCCCCTAGCCATCAAAACAACCCTTGATGACTATGTGATAGGTCAAGAGCGCGCCAAGCGAGTGCTGGCTGTGGCGGTATACAACCATTACAAACGACTTCGATACGGCGAGCGTAATGCGCAGGATATAGAGCTTGGCAAATCAAATATTCTTCTAATAGGCCCGACTGGTTCCGGAAAGACACTGCTCGCTGAAACATTGGCGCGTTTGTTAAACGTACCGTTCACTATGGCTGATGCAACGACGTTGACAGAAGCGGGTTACGTTGGCGAGGACGTTGAAAATATCATCCAAAAACTTCTTCAAAAATGTGACTACGATGTGGAGACAGCTCAGCAAGGCATTGTGTATATCGATGAGATCGATAAGATCTCTCGAAAATCGGATAATCCGTCAATTACCCGTGATGTCTCGGGAGAGGGCGTGCAGCAAGCGCTTTTAAAACTGATCGAAGGAACAGTAGCCTCCGTTCCACCGCAGGGCGGTCGTAAGCACCCACAGCAAGAGTTCCTTCAAGTTGACACTTCTAATATCTTATTTATCTGCGGCGGTGCATTTGCTGGACTTGATAAAGTGATCAGAGACCGAAGCGAGAAGGGCGGGATCGGATTTGGAGCGGAAGTTCGATCAAAAGATGAATCAAAATCAATTGGCGAAGCTTTTGCAGAAGTGGAGCCTGAAGACTTGGTGAAGTATGGTCTTATCCCCGAATTTGTAGGCCGTTTACCTGTAGTGGCCACCCTCACTGAACTTGACGAGGACGCACTAATTCAAATCTTGTCGGAACCGAAAAACGCACTAATTAAACAGTATAAGGAGTTGTTTGACATGGAGGGTGTGGAGTTAGAAGTTCGACCTGAGGCTCTTCGAGCTGTCGCGCGGAAGGCGATGGAACGTAAAACAGGCGCGCGTGGTCTGCGGTCGATTCTTGAAAGTATCCTTCTGCACCCCATGTTTGAAATTCCCTCAGATAACGGCATAGCTAAAATGGTAATCGATGAAAGTGTCGTGACTGGTGACAGTGAGCCGCTCAAAATTTACGCAGGTAAAACCGACGAAAAACGCTCGGCAAACGCTACCGAGTAAACTAGGACGAAAAGAATGAGTATTCAGCAGCTGGACCTCCCATTACTCCCGTTGAGGGACGTGGTTGTTTATCCTCACATGGTTCTTCCATTATTCGTGGGTCGTGAAAGATCGATCAAGGCGCTCCAGAGCGCCATGGACGGAGGGAAAGAAATTCTTCTTGTTGCTCAAAAGGTCGCAAGCGAGGACGAGCCTCGGGCTGGTGAATTATATAGAGTCGGAACCGTCGCTTCGATTTTGCAACTTCTCAAGCTCCCTGATGGTACTGTTAAAGTGTTAATCGAAGGGGCGCAGAGAGCACACGTTTCAAAATTTGATCTTGATGGCGATCATTACCGAGCTAACGCACAGATTATTGAGTCCGTTCCCCTGAAAGAGCATCATCAAGATGCACTATTACGTGTGCTGATGGATCAGTTTGATAAGTATGTGAAAGCTTCCAAAAAAATTCCTGCTGAAGTCTTAGCATCACTGCAGAGTATTGAGGAGCCTGGCCGGCTCTGCGATACCATGGCTGCGCACTTAACCCTGCCTCTAAAAGAAAAGCAGGCTTTGCTATCACACGATGATATCAAAGAGCGGCTCGAGTACCTGGTGGCACTGATGGAGTCAGAGCTGGATTTACTTCAAGTCGAAAAGCGCATTCGTGGTCGCGTCAAGGAGCAAATGGAGAAAAGTCAGCGTGAGTATTATCTGAATGAGCAGATGAAAGCCATTCAGAAAGAGATGAATGATCTTGACGAGACACCAAACGAAGTTGATGCATTACAGGAGCGTATCGACCAGTCTGGTTTGTCCAAGGAAGGCAAAGAAAAAGCAGAAAATGAGCTGCAAAAACTAAAGCTGATGTCACCCATGTCCGCTGAAGCAACAGTGGTCAGGGCATACTTAGACTGGTTGTTGGGTTGCCCCTGGTCTAAACGCTCCCGGGTGCGACATGACCTTGTTAAGGCTCGCGATATTTTAGAAGCGGATCATTATGGACTGGATGAAGTTAAAGAGCGGATTCTTGAATATCTAGCTGTTCAGATGCGCGTCAGGAAGTCTAAAAGTCCCGTATTATGCCTCGTTGGGCCGCCAGGCGTTGGTAAGACATCCTTGGGCGAATCGATCGCGCGAGCGACTAACCGTGAATTTGTTCGTATGGCCCTGGGCGGGGTACGGGATGAATCAGAGATTCGAGGTCACCGACGGACGTACATCGGTTCAATGCCTGGAAAAATTGTTCAAAAAATATCGAAGGCTGGTGTTAAGAACCCGCTGTTCTTGCTAGACGAGATCGATAAAATGGGGATGGACCACAGGGGAGACCCGGCATCGGCTCTGCTCGAGGTTTTGGATCCGGAGCAGAACCATACCTTTAACGATCATTATCTCGAAGTAGATTTTGATTTATCTGAGGTCATGTTTGTTTGTACTTCAAATTCCATGAACATACCGGCACCACTTTTGGATAGGATGGAAGTTATTAGGATTCCCGGTTATACAGAGGACGAAAAGCTTAATATTGCAAAGAAATACTTGGTTCCAAAACAGATTAAAAACAATGGCTTAGGACCAAAAGAGATAAATATTCCTGACCAAGTCTTAACGGATATGATTCGTTACTACACCAGAGAGGCAGGGGTTCGTGGTCTAGATCGTGAGGTATCCAAACTCGCCCGGAAAGTAGTTCGTAAACGGATTGAGGATGGTCATAGGAAAGTTGGTGGTAATGATTCTGAGACTATTATGATTACACCCGATCTGCTTGAGGATTATTCCGGTGTTCGGAAGTTCACTTATGGACTCAAGGAAACAGAAGATCGAATTGGCCAAGTCACTGGCCTCGCATGGACCAGCGTTGGTGGTGAATTACTGACCATAGAAGCGGTAGCGATGGCGGGNAAGGGTAAGCAGATTCGTACNGGGTCNCTTGGCGATGTNATGCAGGAATCAATTCAGGCNGCGGTGACAGTGGCTCGTAGTCGTGCAATTGCTCTTGGNATTGATCCTAANTTTNATGAAAAAAAGGATCTNCANATTCATGTACCTGAGGGAGCAACNCCAAAAGATGGTCCAAGNGCGGGAATNGGTATGTGTACTGCTTTAGTNTCGGTACTGGCTAANGTNCCGGTGAAAGCTGACGTNGCNATGACNGGNGAGATCACNTTACGTGGGCAAGTGTTGCAGATAGGTGGATTAAAAGAAAAGTTGTTGGCAGCGCATCGGGGAGGTATCAGAGTGGTTATCATTCCNGAAGAAAACGTTCNAGATTTGAAAGAGATACCTGAAAACGTGAAAGCNGATTTGGANATTAAGTCTGTNTCCTGGATTGATCAGGTGTTTGATATTGCATTGGCGNANANTCCGGAACCNTTNGTNACTCAGGACGTTGNTACTGGTTCGGAACCGGAACANATAGTAGAAAAAAACACGCAAAGAGCTCATTAATCGGTTGTTTCGACNTNAAACGGTTGGTATAACTGATNTNGCGCGAGTTGAGCGGTTGCCTCAAACAATAAATNAGAAGGGGCCACCTTTTNTTAAAAAACCGATAGGGGTACTACGAGTGAATAAATCAGAATTAATCGATGCGATTGCTGCTGACGCAGGTTTATCTAAAGCTGATGCAGGTAAAGCGCTAGATGCTACCTTGTCAGCAGTTACAGGTTCTTTGAGGAAGGGTGACACTGTCTCCTTGGTTGGCTTCGGTACTTTTCAAGTCAAGTCTCGTGCTGCTCGCACGGGTCGTAACCCACAGACTGGTGCGACTATTCAAATAGCAGCTGCTAAGGTTCCTGGCTTCAAGGCCGGTAAGGCTCTGAAAGACGCAGTTAATTGAATCAACGCTCGTCTTAATACAAAGGGGCCCTAGGCCCCTTTTTTGAATCTATAGGTTACAACGCAAAATGCTGCAAAATATACGAGACAATTCAAGCGGGATCATTGCCAAAATTATCGTTGGTCTAATTGCCGTGACGTTCGTGATCACGGGGGTAAACTTTTTTAGTGGTGGTGATGGAGACGCTGTCTTAGCAGAGGTTGATGGTATTGAGATCACTGAGCGACGGTTTTTAAATAAGCTCGAGCGAGAGCGCCGGCAGCTTTTGAGCGTGTTGGGCGACTCCACTGCGATAAATGAAGATCTTTTAAGACAGAGTGTTTTAAACGCGCTCATAGAAGAGGCAGCAGCAACAGGGTACTCGGACAAGCTTGACTTTGGCGTAACTGATCAGCTGGTTGATAACGTTATTGTAGAGATTCCGCAATTTCAGGCCGACGGGCAATTTGATGCAAGAACTTTTGATCGAGCGCTAGGACAGATGGGCATGTCTCGACTGGATTTCCGCGAAGAGCTCAAGCGTGATTTGATCGAATATCAAGTAAAAGGAGCAGTTGAGACATCAACTCTAGTAACTCCCTCAGAAATAACGCGGCTGAATGAATTACAAAACCAGAGACGCTCTGGGGAATTACTTGTTATAAAGAGCGATCAATTCCTGTCAGAAGTGAGTCTGGCAGCAGAGGACGTTTCTGAGTTTTATGACGCCAATAAAAGCAGTTTTGTAACGGAAGAATTTGTCGCGCTCGAATATGTTTTGTTGACCAATGATGATTTCAGGGATCAGGTGTCTGTTTCTGAAGAGGACGTCCGAGCGGCTTATGAAAGGGAAGTAGAGCAGTCAGCCACTGAATCTGAGAGGCGTGCCCGACACATCCTTATAGGTAACGGCGGAGATGCGTTAGGCAAAATATCAGATCTCAAATCTCAAATAGCTGACGGCAGAGATTTTGCTGAGCTAGCGGGGCTCTACTCGGATGATATCGCGAGTAAAGACAGTGGTGGAGATCTCGGCTTTGCACCAAAGGGTACGTTCGCTCCCGAGTTTGAGCGAGCACTGGATAAGCTAGCGATTAATTCGGTTTCCGAACCTGTGAAAACGCAGTTTGGGTATCACCTGATCGAACTGTTAGAGACTCGTAAACGCCCAGTGGATTCGTTTGAAGTTAGTGCTCCACGTTTGAGAGACGATTTGACAGAGCGAGAAGCGGGACGTCTTCTTGCAGATAACCTAGAAGAATTCTCGAACGTGGCGTTTAGCGGTAGTTTGGAAGAGCTAAAGAGCATCTATGGTGTTGAAATTCAGACTACCGAGGTTTTCAATCGTTCTACGGCCAGTGGTCTCTTTGCTCAGGATGATGCTCTACGGAGGGTATTTAATGAAGCTCTATATGATGGAGAGCTCAATGCCGAGGTATTTGAGGTTGAGCCTGGTCT
>PAWX01000013.1 GCA_002714245.1 Gammaproteobacteria bacterium
TTCCGGACGCAAAGAATAGTAACGATCATTTTTGAATGGTACGACGGTATTCAACCCATCGTTGGCGCCTGTAAGCTCGACTAGGATAATGTGACCATCGATGTCACCAGAGGCGCCACAGATTCTGGGTGCCGAGAGTGCAGCAGTCGCCAGAAATGCGTTTAAGCAGAATTCTCTCCTGTCCATGCCAAGGCCCTCACTTCAATTGAAAACTGTCTGATAAAACCAACCTCTCCAATGCATTGGCTCCCGATCCCAGCGAACCCCCGGGCAACTGCGCAGAGATCCAGTCGTCGGTTCTGTTGGCGCTTACCGAGAGCTGCTGGGAGATACCTTCGACGNGCCGAGACCACGAACTGTGCGCCCTGCTCGATAGCACGTGACCGCAGAGCCCCCCCTGTTTTCGATCTTGCTTTAGTAGTATAACAGGCGGCAANACNTTCCCATCCTCATCCTTTAGATCGTTAAATGGGGCCTTAGATCGCTGACTTGNCAGCCAATCCATCCAGGCACTCTTGTTCTCCGGCCCTCCCCTTTGGAATGCACGCCCGTTACCTACTGAATCTGGGAGTAGGTGCACCAACTGGANCAACCGTCTGAGGAGTAGCCGGTCCTGCTCCGATATCGACGCCCATCGCTCCCTCAGCCAGGGTTCGGGCCCGCCACTCTGGAAGGGAGATACTTCGAAGCCTCTGACTCCGCGCCAATCAGAATCATAGCCCTTATTAAAGTTCGAAATACAGGCCGGGCTGCAGCTGTTTTCATAGAACGAAACGTTGGCGTAGTTATGCTTTTTATTTAGCCCTATCCGAATATTCATCCCNTCCCAGGTCTTATCACCGAGGTGCACCCCTACAAGATTAAGGGTCATTTTCGGGTGCCGTCTCTTCTTCATATCTTCTGAGACTGAATCGAAGACCGCCGCCTCGATAATGAGTTGTTCAGGATGCGCACGTGTCTTAATTCGATGCAGTTTCCTACCGTATTTTGCCAACCGTTTCCGTTCATCGGCCTGGAAGCCCCAGAAAAGACGTCTTTTGTTCTCAAAATCAAAGTCAAAGTCATCGTCGAGTAACAAACGACTTAATACCTCTTTGCGTGTATTAAAGAGACCGCCATCCACCCAGGACATCCCGCCCTCGTAACCGGCGACATTCGGTGGATCAAGCAGTGAGTAATTCATCCTCGTAAAGAGAGCGCTGAAGTCTCTGGTGTCGTATTCCGACGTGTTGTCATAGCCTAGCGTCCGGAAAGAACCCAGTATGATATCTACAGGATCTTTAATCAGGCCGAGACGGTTCTCTTCCGCCCAGAAATCTGGCGTCGATAGAGTCCCGCGCAGGAGCTCTGTTATCTCGAAATTAGATTTAAAATACCTAGCNGCTATTTTCTCCACCGTTTCTTCACTGGGAGCATTTAAACTGATGTACTCACGGTAAAACTTTTTTGCCAAGAAACGTGCGTGGGCTGGTTGCTGCAAAACGAGCTCCACCGCCTCGAGAGGCCTCTTGATTTCTCGCCCAAGAACCAGTCTGTTGAGCGAAGATTTCGCCGATCTGAATTGCTGATATTTTTGCGAAATTGGATTNACAGATTCTCCCGCGAACACATAGGCAAGGTTTCTGATGTCTTGTTCCGTATAGTTTCCCTCACCAAGAGTAAACAACTCTAGATACTCCCTCGCCAGGTTCTCGTTTATGTTCGCTCGCGTATTCAGATCATTGTTTAAATAAACAAGAACCGCCGGGTCCTGCAAAACCGCGGCTAGAAAGTCGCGCATGTTACCGACAGAATGCTTTCTAATAAGCTGATGGTGTTGTGCGTACGTTTCAGCGGATTGATAGGTCTTGTAGTCACTAACAAAGATGTTGCTAAAGAGAAGTACCAACCGTTCGTGCGCAGGTGCCTCCGAGGTCAGAATATTATTCATCCATCGGGTCTCCACGTCACCAATACGCACCTGTGACGACAATCGATGACAATATCGCCAGGAGTTATCCAGGAAAGTGATGGTCGGATGGCTCAACCAAGCAGGTAACTCTCCGAATATTCGACGTTCTGAGGCAAGGTCTCCGAGGATTATTTCAATGGCCTCGGCGCGCGTCTTACCGATAAGTCGCTCGACTCGGTATTTTGGTGAACCGATTCCTACCCGGCGCTCTATATGAATCGCGTCTGCAGTATCCATGACCACCGACAGATGGCTGTCGTCTTCCGGCTGGACTAAACTAAAAACCTCTGCCGCCGGACTCACAGGTTTTGTTGACTGTTGGCACCCAGCGAGCATCACAATCACANAGATGCACAGGCCTAATTTATACATACAGCGAGTCTATATCGTTCATCTTCAGAACAATAATTCAGTCACAACTGAATTAAAAGCGCGTATCGCGCCCTAATGATTTCACAAGCTTGCAACGGCAACCAGGACTCCAGCAGGTTCACCGATCTTGAAGTCGGCCCGAGTCACTCNGAATTTAGACTAGCTTCAGCAATGATCCTGTCCAACTCTCTGATCAACCTAACTATGAATGCATCATTAGTTGAGGCCTCGTCAATGGAGGCAAACCGACCGGAATCGTTGTCAAAATATTCACCGGTTCGCTTCGAGTATTCGGGATCGTTCACAAACCGAGCTAAAATCTCAGAACCAATGTTAACGTCATTTCCCTCGATCCCGAATCCCTCCTTGACCATTTTCGTTGCAAGTAGTGATCCCGGATTGACAGCTACAATAGAGGGACCGCCCTCAAATTCTCGTCCCATTGCACGGGACCATGCGGCAATCGCAAGCTTACTCTGTGCGTAGGCCTCCATATCGCTCATTTCCTTAAACTCCCGCAACGCCTTNATATCGANAGGCCGCTGTGCCGCGGAAGAGACGTTAATCACGATGCCGTCGCTATTAATTATCGGCAAGAGCTCACGAGTAATTAAATACGGTGCTACCGTATTGACCTCAAAACGAATGTCACGATTCGAGTTCGTACGCGTCTGGCTGGTCTTTAAAACGCCNGCGTTATTAATNACCGAATCCAGCCGNNTANCANTTTTTTTAATCTCCTCACACATCAACGTCACCTCTTCCAAATTTGAGAGGTCTGCAAGATATGTCTCGGGCGCTCCGGCTATCTTCCTTGATGCCTGCTCAAGTTTCTGTGGGTCCCGTCCGTGGATGAGAAGGCGGTGCCCCTGAGCTCCCAGCTTTTGGGCCGCAACGAAACCTATTCCGTCTGTCGCACCGGTCAAAAATATGGTCTTCATAATTTTTGCCTCTAATCCACCCCATCCGAAATCTTTTGCACGATTTAAATCCGGGAATTACCAGAGGACAATCACGGACGATTAAAGACAATGGATTTTAAGAAAATTTCTTTATTATAAATTTGGTAATCGACTCCCCGAGCGGTGCCAGAGTAATCACGGCCAACGCAGCAATCGGCCAACCGAATAACCAGCCTTTGACCCACCGTGCAACAAAATCGTCGCTGAGACCAACNTTTAACCAAGTGATAAAACCAGTAACGAAAAAGACCACCATAAAGGTCATAACCACCGGCCCCACATGCTTAGGGTGCAACTGCATCGCGATCTCCAAATCTCATGCGCCTGATAAGTAGCCTAACCTGCACAAGTCGGTAATCAAAGGNTACGGCACGTCTTAGAACAGAGATTAATCCATCGACAAAGACGATTAACCTCAAAGTTTCATGGCTAGGTTGAATTCGGGGGCAAAATAAGTCGTTAAGGAGGCGCCATAACGCGCGTGTAAACCTAAACAGATGCTCGTTTTACAGCAAAATGTGATCTACCAAATCAATCAAATTAAAAATTGATGCTGACTCTTCTGGAAACCTTATCGCTATGAGATTACCGCCCACCGTNATAATCAAAAAACAAACCAAGAAAACCAGCGTACAAATATTAGAAAAAGACTCTGAGTATGATACTTTTCCCCCCAATTTTCGTGAAAACGTCAAATCATCAGACTCGATCACGTTCATAGACTTCAGCTTGGTCTTGATCCAAATCCGTAACAAATAAAATCCCGGAATAAAGGCCGCTAACGAAGACCAAAGATACTGTGGCGCGAAGCTCAGAATCAGCTCATGCGAAAGGCACCCGGTCAGGAGACCGAGCAAGATCGCCATACCGATGGGTCTGGATGCTACTTCCTCTTCTGGGATATCTGTCATTCCTAATCCTGTTCCTAAAGGCTGTCGGAGCCTACACCGATTGTTCGATTCCGACCATAATCGCCCCCGCGATCATCTTTAAGGCCGCCCGCTCACGAGTGATAAGTATGATCCATCTCCGGTACTGTGCTGTTTCATTGTTTTAGGCTGCGTAACGCATCAGCACCAGCACCGCTAGGCCTAATATAGAGCCCAGCGTTAGTATAGTACCACCAACCCGGAGAACCGTGCTGTGCTTGAGAAATCCAAAACACAAACCGTGCATCAATCGGGCGACGAGGAAGACTATCCCATAGCTATGGAGGGCAGTTTCTTTTAGCCCGCCCATTTCAGCGACCAGCATAAGAATCAGAAAGAGCGGAGCATATTCGATCAAATTACCGTGGCCCCTGATGGCCCGCTGGAGGCTTTCTTGACCATCGTTACCAAAAGCAAACCACTTAAGTGCGGGCATGCCCTTAAACGCGATGATTCTGACAGCCAGAATAATTANAAGTAGAGCTAACAGAGACGCATATGTTCCGGTAATCATTATTTAATCCACACAATTTTTAACAATTCTNAATTAACGATATCAGACCCTAAAAATCTTCACTACACCACTCTAAATTTAAGAGTGAAAAGTTGGGCGTCGAGTGGCTTACCGCATGGTGGACGGCTTTTAACCTAAGGTCCGCTAATTAAGTTTAAAAGACGTAATTGGTGAACCCTTATTATCATGCCAGACAACCTTGTCTAGCCCGCCGTTATCAATAGAAAGCACCGCGAAATGATCCTCCCTAACCGGCACACCGATTTGGTTGGGTAAGTATTCATCAGATCGGGTCCACGCCATGTTTAAGCCACTTGAGGTGATTTCTGTGAAACGTTCTCCCGCGTATTCGATCTGATACACACCACCTATGTGACGGTCGCCGGAGACTAAAAGTAGATCACCCTGAGAGCGTCGACGTAATAGATCGAGCAAGCGTTTACGTTCATGAGGGAGATTACCCCAGCGTTCCCAACCGTGGCCCTCGGCTATTACCTGAATCGAGCTCATTACTATCCGAATATCGGCAGGTGCCTGTAACTGCTCCTCAAACCACTTCCACTGCGCTTCGCCAAGCATTGACTGATCGGTGTCAGAGTTTGGCATATACCGCTCGGCACCCGGCTTGTTACGAACCAAGGTCGGCTTCAGCCGCCCGCGAAACGATCTCGTATCCAACGCAATGAATTGCACTTCGTGGCCTTCGATAGTGCGTTTATTCACGTTATAAACACCGTCGGGAGCTACCTGCGTGGCCTCCATTCGGGGACCAAAGAACTGCCAAAACAAGCTGAGACTTAATGATTTTTGACTGAAACTCGCTCCGCCATCATTTTGACCAAAATCATGATCATCCCATGTCGCCTGAATAACCCCAAGCCGGTCCCAAGGAATAGCAGCATCAGCCCTCGCGTAGGCCGACATGAGGCGGTCTCGACTAAATCCGCGGGAGGCGTAGACGTTATCACCCAGAAACAAAAATCCATCGAGGCCGACATCACCGATTGCATTCCAAATGGAATGATTTTTTTCCTGGTTAAAGCATGAGCCGAGACCGATCCGTGTCTCTGCGGCGACTCCTAACGAGTGGATCCAGAGAATAAAAAATAACCAGCGCACTTTTTTCACTCCCACCGCGAAGGGATAAAGTACCATCAGCGAGCAATTCTTGGCCGACTGAATTGAAGTTGACCGCCCAAAAATCTTCCGTCCAAAACAAATAGCAATGCATATTAGGAACGACCAAAGATGCCCGACTTAGGTTTGAATTTTTCCTGCAAGCCGTCTTTGTCTCACCCATGAAACTCTGGTGAAACCTCAGTGGCGCTTTACAAGATACTCAAAAAGTTTAGCTACAGCCTCTGCGCCTGGATCTTTGTTTCCTTGGAGTTGATCAGCCGATAGATATGTGGCTCGACCAACTCTCGCTCTAACCATTTTCGCGGTGGCTTCTGCACCCTCGCGTGACGCTTCCGCAGGATCAGCATCGTTAACGATCGCTTTCAAGCCCGGTTCTAAAGCATCCACCATCGATCTATCTCCCAACTCAGCGCCACCAATCTCCTTCATCCGCTTCAGACCATCAATGAGTGAATTAGGGATATCGGAACCATTTGAGAGAGAATCCCCTGCAGCCGCAAAGAAAATCGCCAAAAGAACGCCAGATGAACCGCCCATCGTTTGACTCAATTCTTGACCTAACGCCCTAAACAGTTGTGTGTGATCCGCAAGTGGAAGCTCGTCGACTTTAGAAATCAATGCCCGTGCAGCCCCTGCTAACGTGGAACCTGTATCCCCGTCACCTGAAAACGCGTCCAAGGTATTAAGCTCGCGTTCACAGTCAATCAGGACCTCACAACAACCCANGATCAACTCTTTGGTCTGTGAGTGGGCAGATGGTACCGGTGGCTCTGCTCGCAGACCGTCTGGCATTTCAACTACCTTTTCTGGGTCAACCGAGTTACATCCGGGCCACGAAAAAAGCCCCACTGATGTCCGTAAATATTGCAGCTCTTCGGCACTAACTGGGCANACCGTGATTGAAAATCCTTTCATATCTAGCGAGGTCATCAGACAAGAGGGTCCTATCACCCAAGACAGGNGATCACCGAGTTGTGAACTGAAGACTTCGTTGGCCACGATACTCATTTCGAGATTAGAAACCCCACCAAGATTGTTGATCAATGCCACTAATTCGCCCTGACCAACGCTCTGAGCGAGTTTATCGATCATAACCGAGACCGCGGCTTTGACACCTGAATAACTTATTTGCTCAATGCCTGCCTCTCCATGTATGCCAAGACCTAATTCGGCGCATCCGAATGGAATTCTGTCAATTTTTTCAGATCCCGGAACAAGACATGTGTCAAGTGACAATCCAATTGTTTTAACTTTAGCGATGATCCTTTCTATTACAGCTGTAATGGTCTCGAGAGATGCTCCCTCTTCCGCCATCGCTCCAGAAATTTTGTGGACAAACAGTGTTCCAGCTAATCCTCTTGGTTGAGGTATATCAGGTAATGCAATGTCGTCATCTACAACGACCATACTGACTTTAAGTCCGATACTTCTTGCACGCTCTGCCGCAAGACCAAAATTCAATCGATCTCCCGTATAGTTCTTCACAATCAACAGACAGCCTTGCGGTCCAGTCGCCGCAAGTATCGCGGCCAGAACAGCATCAACAGACGGAGATGCAAANACATCNCCNCAAACCGCGGCAGTNAGCATACCTTGNCCCACGAATCCGGCATGGGAGGGTTCATGTCCTGATCCCCCACCNGAAATTAAGGCTACCTTGCTTCTATCCCAATCGCTTCGCACAACCACTTTGATATGAGGATACCCATCGAGCCGTGACAATCTTCCCGACGATCCCTGAATTAGGCCATCAATAGCTTCAGTTACTACGTTATTTTTTTCGTTAATAAATAACTGCATTTTATTGTCCTCGTATTAAATTCGTTTTCCATCTGAATCAAAAAAGAAAGGATCTTTTGGTTTGACTGATAGCGAATCGCCAGCCTTCAAATCCGTATGCGGATCGGTCACTGTGACAATACTCAATTCGCCAAGACTTAAATGAAGACGGGTTTGATCACCCAAACGCTCGACCCGCTTCACGAAAGTGTCTAACCCTCCGCCACCAAGCTCTAATTGTTCAGGTCTAAAACCNATTAACTTGGCCTTTTTGGGACTTNCTGGAAAAACGGATGCGTCAAGAATATTTATTCTAGGTTGACCCAAACGAGCAGCCACGCTNACAGACNAAGGATCGTCATATACTTCTTTNGGCGTTCCGAANTGGATCANTTTGCCCTTTTCCAAGACTCCAATATGCGTCGCCATNGTCATCGCCTCAATCTGATCATGAGTGACGTACAAAAAAGTACCNCCTATATCTCTCTGGATCCGCGTNAGNTCAACACGTANCTCAGATCTCAGTTTTGCATCGAGGGAGCTGAGNGGCTCATCCATCAAATAAATATTAGGATTCCGAACCAATGCCCTACCAATTGCGACCCTNTGCATCTCCCCGCCAGACAGCTCGGTCGACTTNTTAGACAGCTTATGATCGATCCTCAGAGTCTGAGCAATAGTCTCTATTTTTTGATTGATTTCGGACTCGGNCANAGAGAGCNTTCGAGATTTCAATGGAAAAGCAAGATTNTCTCTNACNGACATGTGCGGATACAGCGAATACTGCTGAAACACCATTGCCACATTTCGTTCGGCNGGCGTTTGCCCGGAGCAGTCTGTGTCGTCGATAAATANACGCCCNGAATCTGGCCGCTCCAAACCCGATATCAACCGCAGTAATGTAGTCTTCCCGGCGCCNGTAGGGCCTAACAAGACAACAAAAGAACCATTNGGGATGGCCAAATCAATTTNTGAAAGAGCNAGATTGTNACCAAAGCCTTTGGTCAGCTTCTGAACTTGGATGTTAGCCANAAGCAAGNACCTCCCGATTCCCCTCACTTNGCAAAGCTCTGCNGGACGAATGATCGAAAAGCGAGATACTTCGATAATCAAAAATCAGGTTGATTGACGATCCAACGGAATATTCTTCTATCGAAGAAACTCGGGACTTCANGATCGCTTGNTCAATNTCTACCGAAACGATTTGCGTAGTTCCCAAGTACTCAGAAGCCACAACGGTCGCCGGTANACCCCCGGGTTCACNCGACAGTCTTATATGTTCAGGTCGAACACCAACATCTAAACTNCCNTCAAATTCCTCTAAACTNNTGGGGACATTTATTTGATANTCTTTGTAGGCCACAAACGTNTTACCCACACTGACTTTNTGATGCCCTAGAGGCAGGAAATTCATGGCCGGAGACCCNATGAAGTCCGCNACAAATTTAGTGGCTGGCCAATCATAAATNTCCTGCGGNNCGCCAAATTGTTCGATCACACCATGNTTCATNACGACAATNTTGTCGCCCATCTGCATCGCTTCCAACTGGTCGTGGGTAACGTATATTGTGGTAGCNCCCATNCGGTCATGAAGGGCCCTNAACTCTTCAGCCATTTCTTCGCGGAATTCAGCGTCCAATGCACCCAATGGTTCGTCCATAAAAAAGGCCGATGGGTCCCGCACTATAGCCCGCCCNAGCGCGACTCTTTGTCGATCCCCGCCTGATAGCCGACCGACTGGCGAACTTAANAGNTGNCTTATCTTCAAAATNTTNGAGACCTCGGCNACTTTTTCATGAATCAGCGACGNAGGGTTACCTTGGCTCCTNAATGGATACTCAAGGTTCTGTCTAACATTTAAATGAGGGTATANGGCGTACATCTGGAAGACGAANGCGATATCACGATCGCGAGCGCGCTTNAANGAAACATCNTCGCCGTTAATCANTANCTGTCCNGANGTTGGCAATTCNAGTCCGGCCATCATCCTNAGCGTGGTAGTTTTNCCGCACCCCGAAGGCCCAAGAAGCATAAAAAATTCACCGTCCTCTACCTTAAAANTNGAATTTTCNACCGCGACNAACNCNTCAAATTCTTTACGAAGATTTTTAATCTCAATNTCAGCCATCGGTCTAGTCCTTAAAATGACTGCAGATNAGATACATNACGGTTCCAGTCAAAATCACCGAAAAAGAATAGGTAAAAATAACCAGATAAAACGGCTGCATNAGCATCAAAACNCCNAGCGCTATCAAGACNGAAGCAANTGCTTCCCATGGACTTCTTTGGAANGAAATTAAACCCTTAACAAATTGTTTCATTTTCGGATCGCCCCAAATGTNATNCCCCGGAGCAAGTGCTTCCGCAGNAGAACNGTAAATACCATAACNGGCACCANAAANAGGGTNGCTCCAGCTGCNACGGCGGGCCAATCNTTACCACTTACNCCAATAATCGTNGGAATGAANGGGGGCGCAGTTTGAGCATCTCCAGAGGTCAGAAGGACGGCNAAAGCATANTCATTCCAAGCGAAAATCAGACAAAAAATAGCGGTTGANGCGATTCCCGTAATGGCCTGNGGCAGGACCACCTTGATAAATGCTTCAAANCTTGTGTANCCNTCAATTANTGCCGCCTCCTCNTATTCAACTGGAATCTCGTCCATGAATCCTTTCAGGAGCCAGACCGATAACGANAGGTTTACNGCTGTNTAGAGCATGATCATGCCNAAATATGTATCGTTCAAACCCAAATTTTTGAACATCAAAAATATGGGTATGGCTACAGCGATGGGNGGCATCATTCTNGTTGANAGAATGAAAAATAAAAGGTCNTCCTTNAGAGGGACCTTGAAGCGACTNAAGGCATATGCCGCGATCGTCCCCANAAACATNCATAAAGCGGTTGAACCAAACCCGATAACAGTCGAATTCAAAAATCTTTCGCCATACTTTGAGGGCTCGGCAATCATCTCGCCTTTTTCATNAACGATCTGTTCATACCATGTCATCGATGNCGTGTCTTTTGGTGGCTGATCTGACGGGATCCTTGTTCNGGTGGTAAATANATTGACGTACCCCTCCATNGTTGGCTCNAACAGAACCTTCGGAGGGTAGTGGATCGAATCCTGNCCAGACTTGAAGCCGGTGGCTATGATCCAAAGAAGTGGAGCCAGAGTAANCANNGCGTAGAGACCNACGATTAGCCCGGATATGAGTTTAGTCCGTGGAGATGGAGCAGTGACTGAAAAAGTCATCGGTCNTTCACCTTATTGAGAGCTTTGACNTATATNGAAGCCAGACCGAAAACCGTCACAAANAAGATCACCGCATAGGCTGACGAGTATCCCGTCTTCCATTTCTCAAACGCTTCACGCTTAAGATCAATCGANGAGAGTGTCGTCAAGCTGCCAGGGCCTCCCCCTGTTAACTGTACGACCAAGTCAAACATCTTAAAGTTTTCAATCCCCCTGAAGAGAACTGCAAGCATCAAAAACGGCAGNACCATGGGGATCGTGATTGTCCAGAACTGGCGCCACTGGGAAGCTCTNTCGCACTCAGCTGCCTCGTATATCGAGTCTGGGATCGANCGNAANCCAGCAAGGCAAATAAGCATAACGAACGGTGTCCACATCCANGTATCCACGATTACTATCGCCCACGGNGCGAGATGCACGTCCCCNATCATGGAGAAAGAGCTAGNATCAACACCCGAGAAAAAACTTATCGCATAGTTGAAGAGCCCGATCTGGGGCTGATAAAGGAAGGTCCAGAAGTTTCCGACAACAGCTGGACTTAACATCATTGGAAGCACGATAAGNGTGGTNAGAAGATCATTCCCCTTAAATTTCTTATTGATGAGNAACGCCAAAGTAAATCCGATAANCACTTGTATTACNAGCGTCGAAACGAGGAAATGCGCGGTAGCTTGCATTGTCTGCCAAATATCGCTGTCACTTAGAATCCGTTCGTANTTTCTTAGGTCGATCCACTTAACGTCNCTNTTTGGCCTGTTTACACGATAATTNGTGAAACTCAGATAAATCGTCCATAGCAATGGAAAGATATTGATTGCTAAAAGTAAGATNATCGTCGGNCTGACAAANAACCACGCCAATTTTTTGTCNGANAGNCCCCNGACATGTTTTGAAACACCTCGGGGTGTCTTANGGGCGAGTTTGTTAACCAAAAGCTTCAACACTTTCAGCTCCTTCAGATNATATTCTTTGACAGNTTTGAGCCAAAACGGNGTNGCNAAGCACGAATGAGGTGCNACNCCGCTTTGGTATTATCNCTTAGAGTTTACCCTCGTCCTGAAGAACTTCTGTCCAATCCTTGACCAGTCCATCNAGNGCCNNTTGGGCGGTACCCTTTCCTGCAATNACGTAATCGTGAATACGNTCTTGCATTGGGAGCAACAGATCAGCGTAAGCTGGCTCCGCCCAGAAATCCTTAACNATNGCCATCGAATCTAAGAATGTTTTNGCGTATGGCTGACTGGATACNAAGCCAGGATCTTCAACAACGGCCCTAAGGGCTGAATAACCACCAGCTTTCCACCACTTATCTTGGACCTTCTTTTGAGCNAACCACTTAATGTACTCNAGCGCCGCTTCTCGCTTATCNGAGGCCGCGACCACAGAAATACCCTGNCCGCCAAGTTGNGCAAAATGACCGCCTGGTCCNGGAGGGTTNGGGAAGTANCCTGATTTTCCCCCACCAACATTTGGGTCTGCCTCGACNCCTGGCCAAATGAATGCGAANTTCATTTGAAGCGCGACCTGACCNGACTTGTAGGCATCGATGTTTTCACCCATGTACCAATTTGAGGAACCGGGAGGCGTNNCTGTGTCATAGAGTTCTTTATANTANTCTAGCCCNGCCGCAGCNTCCTTTGAATTNACAAATCCCTTNAAGTCATAAGGTTTGGCAGGGTTCGAGTACTCAAACCCGTAATTGTAAAGNGCGTTAGTGACACCCATNGTGATCCCTTCGGATCCGCGCTCTGTNTAAATTGCAGCNCCNTANACCGTTTTGCCATCGATTTTTCTTTTTTGGAAAAATTGAGCAATATCTTTCAATTCNTCGAGATTATTCGGCACATCTAAATCGCGNCCGTATTTTGCCTTNTATTCCTTACGAAGTTCAGGACGCTCNAACCAGTCTTTACGGTAAGTCCAGCCAACTACNTCCCCAAATGCTGGCAAAGCCCAATAATTGGGTGTCCCCTTCGGCCACTCAGAGTAACCAGTGACTGTCGCGGGAATGAAATCGCCCATATCGATCCCTTCTTTAGCGAAGAAATCNTTTAACTTTATATAGTGTCCGTTCTCTGCCGCACCACCGATCCACTGNCTGTCGCCAATCATNAAGTCGCACAAGCCACCNCCGGAATTCAATTCATTCAACATTCTGTCCGCGAAGTTTGGCCACGGAACAAACTCGAAGCTCATTTTGTGGCCACTCTCTGCTTCGAAGTCTTTACTTAACTCGACCAAAGCGTTNGCTGGATCCCAAGATGCCCAGCACAAAGTTAAATCATCTGCTACTGCTGTCTGGANNGCTCCAGCCATCACAGCGCNCGCGATTACTTTGACTCCTGTTTTAACGTTCATGATTACTCCTTTTATTTTTGTAAATCGGCTTACTCGATTTGGTTAGGGTGTTGATCGCATTNTATACACCCCGACCNTAACAAACTAATTGAGGTACGTACCTCATGTCAACCACTTTACTGAGGTTCGTACCTCAATTATGATTTGANCACAGATTGTCGGGGAAATTCAGGGAAAGTGAAGCCAACCACCAAAGATTTAGCTCGTGCGGCAGGTGTCAGCTTGGCAACCATCGATCGAGTTCTNAACGATAGACCCGGTGTNNCTCGTAAGACNAAAACCGCAGTTGAAGANGCNGTTCGAAAACTNGGTTATGAACGNAANCANGCTGCTGCNGCTCTNTCCCGTAATCGCTATTTAAGNTTTATATTTGCATTGCCNAGTGCGCAAGGTGACTTTGTNATGCAAATCAGGAAGAGCGTCAATGAAATCGAGTCCAATGGATTTGGCTCGATGTNGCGTTACGANCTNTTGAATATNGANGAAACGAANCCNCANGACGTCGCCACANCNTTGAGNAAATTATCAAAANCTAACTGCGATGGNTTGGCGATCATGGCGATTGAGCATCCCGAGATTAGGGACGCCATTACTCGACTGACAGAACGCGGGGTNCCNGTCATTTCACTGGTCTCCTATCAATCGGCNGCAAACGTTTCAGCATTCGTTGGGATACCCAATTTGCAAGCTGGACAAACTGCGGGACAGCTTATGCTTCGCTTCCAGAAAAATAAATCCGGGTCAATAGCGGCTATNACCACGACNATTAGTTCGAATGACAGCGTCGAAAGGCGAAGGGGTGCTGATCTCGTCTTCTCAAATCAAAAAACATTTCAATTACTCCCAACAACCGAACATTTTAACGANCCTCACAGAGCTGACGATATCGTCCGCAAATTAATTAAAACAAGACCGGATNTATGCGGTATNTACATCCTNGGTTCAGAAGCAAGGCTNCCTCTCGAGGCNATGAATAGATATGCGAATGACAAAAAATTTGTGGTAATTGCACACGAACTCACCGAGTTCACTAAAACTCAACTAGCCGACGGACACTTGGATGCCGTGATATCCCAAAATACAGGGCACTTGGTAAGAAGCTGTGTTAGACGCCTGAAAGCTATGTATGAAGGAACAACTCCCATCTCATCTCAAGAGCAAGTCCGAATCGAAATTCTCATAAAAGAAAACACCTATTACTAGCGAGATCAGAATGAAGTTTAAAACTAGGGCGAAAGGTTGTTGGCAAATGCTGGCTGTAGCTGGAAAAATGGGACCGGTGACCTGGTATACTAATTGGAAAAAAGGAGCCGGTTAGATGAAGTTTTTATGGAATCTGTTTAAGGGGGCTTTTAAGACCTTTGTCCTCTGGCTTGTGGGGATCGTGGCTCTAATGTTGATCCAGACTAATCTGTTCCCTGAACCTTCTGACGGTCAGAAGGCGTTAATCGCCTCACTAATTATTGTCTATATGATTGTCGTTCTGGTTTACGTAGTGAAAACGAGCCTATCCCGGAGGAAAAAGGAGGCTGCTACGCCTGCCGACCTCGAGGCCGACGCCGAGTATAGGGAGTTCGAATCCGAGATCGCCGAGGTCGAGACGACCCCGTTGCCTAAAGAAGCCCCTGAAGAGGAAGCTGATGGGGTAGAAGAGCATGGGACCGCGGAAGACGACAGTGAGCTGACAGGGGAAGAGATCGAGAGGGACTTTGACGCTCTGATTTCACATCTCGAAAAGGAGGAGAAGTTCATCCTGATGGTCGGCTTGCTGGCCCTGTATGGTGACGGCGAGTTGTCCCGGAAGGAAATATTCCAACTCAAGAAGACGATCAAGGATCTCAAGTTCAAGCCGCCGTCGCTAACCCACCGTGACCCATTAGATCAAGCCCTCTGTCTCGACGAGACCCTAGCGTGGTCCCTGAACTTGATCAGAGCCGACTTCGCGGACACCGCCAATCTATCAAACGAGGACATGAACAAGCTGTTCGGCGCCCTTACTACTTCAATAGAGCTGGACATCAAAGCGGCGTTCCCGGACGCGCAAGAGCAGAGGGAATACTCAAACCGACTGAAGGCTGCGCTTACTGGGATCGCGAACGCGGACGGGGAGCTATCTGAGAATGAGAAGGAGCTCATAAATACCTACGTCAGCACTTCAGATATACAGTTGAGTGCGAAACAGACTGTGGTTGGGTTGGCGATACTCGGTGCAATCGGTTTCGGTGCATACAAACTTCTACTGGCGATGTTTTAACAAGGGGAGGTCACGATAATGGCAAGACGTAGAAGAAGTTATGGGAAAGGTAAAGACCCCGTTTTAGTTTTTGTGAATAACTGTATTGCTGAGGGCCAGAAACGAGAACGGGCTGAAAAGAAAGCACGCGCAGCCGATGCGAAACGACGAGCTAGAGAGTCTGAAAGGGAACGAGCGCGCCTAGCTCGAGAAGCTGAAAGAGAACGAGCGCGTCAAGCCCGTGAAGCCGAGCGTTCACGGATCCAAGCGGAGCGAGAGGCAGAGCGGCAACGGAAGGCTCAGGAGAAGCTCGACGCGAAAACAAACGCTATCTCGGTGCGGCTCGAGTCAGATATGAAAAAAATGGGCCTCTACCCGGGGAGGGACTTCTTAGCCAAGACCGCTAAGGAGGCAGTCAAGCTGAGCGTCACTGCCGCGAGCGCGAAAAAATACTTCATAGCCGACGATGAAGATGCGGTGGCGCTGGCATGCGCAGAGGAATTTTTGAGGAGCAAAAAGATCATTAGACATAAGAACTGGGATGAGTATGACGCCCTCCTAGCCTTCGTGGCCGGCTACCGTCCTCAGCAAGACGCAGCGCAAGATCAAAAATATATAGAACTTGAGACTAAGATAGATGAGCTCAACCAGGCCTACGAGGCCGAGATGAAGAGGCAGGCCGAGCGAAATACACTGATCAATCAACTGCTGAAGTCTAAGACCATGTTTAGCGACGAGATCGAGGAGTTCGCCGAAATTATCGAGGCCAAGGACTGGGACAAGTCTGACTGTGAGAAGTCTGCGGAGTACAAGCAACGGATCCAGAACAAGGCTAATTATGTCGCCGAGGTGAAGGCGCAGATACGGACGATCAAGTTAGCGGTGGCTACCTAGCATCAGATCGCTCGTCTTAATTGTCAGATTGATAGGCATCAGTCCACCGTCTGATTACGGCTGTGCCATTAGATTAGGTCGATTCGACTACCGTGTTGCAATTTATCAAAGAAAAAAGCCCAGAGAATAGCCACGCTTACGTTCTAAAAGTCACCGGAACAATACTAGAACTTTGTCCGAACTGCCTCGGATTTCTGGCATCTGTTCACGTTCATCAAGCACGGTTCCTGCCGCAACCGCAACAATTAAAAAATGTCTTTGTGTGCTCTTAATCACCAAGCCCACCAAGAATCTTTGAAACTAGAAACAAAATGATCAACGTAAGGGATTAAATTCTCCAAACTGTAACTCGACCATCTGCGCATAGATTGCATTGCGGGTCATAAGCTCACTATGTTTCCCTAGATCGAGGATTCTGCCGGTGTTTAAGACCACTATTTTGTCGGCCTGTACCACTGTCGCGAGTCGGTGAGCAATGACCAAGGTGGTTCTGTTCTTCTGCAATGTGTCTAATGCGGATTGAACCAGGCGCTCACTCTCCGAATCCAAAGCGCTAGTCGCTTCATCGAGCAACAAAATGGCCGGATCCGCAAGAATNGCGCGAGCAATAGCTACTCGCTGTTTCNGGCCCCCGGATAGTCTNATTCCCNTCTCTCCCAAATAGGTGTNGTACCCGTCGGGAAGCTGACTANTAAAATCATGAGCNNANGCTGNCTTAGCNGCNTCAATTACCTGAGTATCGGTNGCNTTTGGATNACCAAAACGGATGTTTTCCACCACGNTATCACCAAAGATCACACANTCTTGNGGNACCATCGCGATGGCGGATCTGATGTCCNTAGGATCNGCAAGATTNATGTCNATACCGTCAATACAAANCCGACCCAAATGAGGGTCATAAAATCTCANNAGAAGCTGAAAGATAGTNCTTTTNCCNGCACCTGACGGCCCAACAATCGCAACATGTTCCCCTGGNTCAATATCAAGAGAAAAATCTCTGATAGCAAATNCATTTTTTCGNGACGGNTAGCCAAAATTCACCCGCTCAAAACTNANNGCACCCTTGCAAGGNTTGGGGAACTCGACAGGGACNTCNGGCGTCCGTATATTCGNNTTCNTCNGCAACAACTCTGTCAGTCGCTCCATCGCNCCAGCCGCTCGCTGGACCTCACCCCAAACTTCACTTAAGGATCCTGCAGCAACACCAACAAACATCGCATACAAAACAAATTGACCAAGTTCNCCNCCGGATATNGTCCCTGCCAGCACCTCCTTCGCCCCTAACCACAGTACNAANATCAATGCGCCAAATANGCTCACTGTNCCAACCATCGTTAATAGCGCCCGCACTTTTATTCTNCGGACAGCTGTTCGAAAGCTTTCCTGGATGGANGCCGAAAACCGCTTTATCTCAAGATGTTCTGCAGTGAACGACTGNACNGTTTCTGCGTTCCCAAGTATTTCAGNGGCCTGACCGCTAGCATCTGCGATTCTGTCTTGGCTNTCGCGTGAAAGNNTGCGTAACCANCGCCCNACNACNATGATTGGCAGCACAATNAATGGAAAGATAATTAGTAAANTGCCCAATAGCTCAATACTGGTATAGCCCAGCAATATCAGGCCGCCGATAAATTGAATCGATGACCTNAGAACAATCGAAATACTGACGCCGGANACAGATTGGATGAGAGTTGTATCTGCTGTAAGACGNGATAAGANCTCNCCNATNTTTGTCGTTTCNAANAATGTGGGNTCCATATAAATGACNTGAGCAAAGACCTTNCTACGAANATCAGCGACCACTCTTTCCCCGAGCCAGTTCACNAGAGAGGCTCGCATCGCNCCGAAAAATCCNATGATNAGGACGAATAACAGCAAGATAAAAAAATAACGATCTACGTTAGCAGCGTCCTCAANAGAAAACCCTTGGTCGATCACNTTTCGGACAGCTATTGGCATGGCCAACAANGCCGCTGAAGAGACTAGTAGTGCCGCTATGGCAANCNCTAAAATACCNTTGTAGGGCGCAATAAAGGGTACCAGNGAACGCAGTGGTTGAAGNGATTTAGCTTTGTTCTGACTTTCTGGGGCAACTTTACTCATAATATTTTTATGGAAAATATGAAGTTCNTGAAGAACCAATGTTACTCGAAGTAGAGGACTGGGTGAGCGACAAAAANAAATNATGATCATTGGTTTCTGGGATCATTTCTGACTCCTTACCAACTAGGAGTCTGCTTNNCGNTTCCGACACATTAAGGTCTGCGGCATNCNNTCCAAAGCGATCCCAAAGNTCGAATTGTAGCTAGGATGTCAANTACGGGAGTTTGTGATCCCACGAGGTGTTATGTTGACCAATTATGGCGCAAAAAAACATGATTCTACGACTCGAACACGTTACNAAACATTANCGCGATCAGAGTGATGTAATCCCTGTGCTCACAGATATAAATTTGAGTATATCGGCCGGCGAAACTGTTGCCCTCACAGGAGACTCGGGAAGTGGNAAGAGCACNTTACTTCATATCGCAGCNGGCCTGGANACACCAGACTNCGGTAAGGTTTTGATCGGTGATCAAGACATCTCACAACTGAGCGAACCTGATCGTGCTCGCGTAAGACGTACCGCTGTGTCTGTCATATTTCAGCAATTCAACTTGATCCCATCTTTAACCGTNGAGGCTAACATAAGATTTCAGGCTGAATTGAGNAAGCGNACAGATAGTGCCTGGATCAACGAGCTCGTCNANNTGTTGGGATTGAAAGCTCACTTAGGGAAATACCCTGAAGTTCTCTCGGGNGGCCAGCAGCAGCGAGTTGCAATNGCCCGCTCACTGGCTTTACGACCCGTTTTTCTACTAGCCGATGAGCCGACCGGTAATTTAGATGAGAAGACTTCAGATACGGTTGTGTCACAGATGNTAGCTTTNGTTACTGAGATCAATACCTCGCTCCTAATAGTGACTCACTCTCCTNNTGTCGCNGCTCAAATGAAGANCCAAAAGAAACTGCAAAATGGGCGTTTAATTTGATGCCNTNTATTTATGTATTTGCAAGTTATTGGTTGCGTAAACCTTGGCANTTAGTCGCTTTAATAATTGGCTTATCGATCGCGACCGCAATGTGGACTGGAGTGCAAGCAATCAATAACGAGGCCAAGGCAAGTTACGACACTGCTGCATCCCTGCTCACTGATGGNCAGTATGATCAANTAGTTCCTAAACGAGGCCAGTCNATTGCTCAGAAAACCTACATCGCNTTACGTCGAGCTGGCTGGCTTGTTTCCCCATTAATTGAAGGCGAAATTGGAAACATACGATTNATCGGCTTGGATTGGGCGACAGNGCCTTTTANAAGTCCNTACACAACAACTCAANCAACNAGTGATTNAGATAACTATTGACCTGNGACAGCGACTGTATGTTCATTCTGAGACAGCAGAACAATTGGAATTTTCTCTACCAATAGAAATTGATGACACNTTGCCCCTGGCAACGGTCATTGGAGACGTTGGTGTTATCCAGACGATTCTGCGACGAAGTGATTTGAGTAGACTATTGATCTCCTCGAGCCAGCCGATGAATCAGATTCCGCTTAATCAGATAACCAATAAATTGATAATACAGTCTGCNCAACAAACGGCTGACTTATCACAGTTAACCCAAAGCTTTCATATGAATTTAACGGCATTTAGCTTACTCAGTTTTACGGTCGGTTTATTCATTGTTTACAGCACAGTAGGACTAACCTTCGAACAACGAAATGGTCTAATCCAAGTACTGCGAGTACTAGGGGTTCCCCTTCGAAAAGTTATTATAATTCTTATCNTTGAAGCTCTATTAATNGCGANCGTTAGCGCAGTCTTGGGCATATNAATCGGTTATCTTATCGCGGCAAGCCTTTTGCCCGATGTAGCCGCCACCTTACGAGGACTTTATGGCGCACAGATACCATCAAGTTTGACTTTGCAGAGCGATTGGTGGCTTTCAGGGATTGGGATGGCTCTGTTTGGTACCACCATCGCATTCGCAGATCGGATTTGGCAATTAAGTCGAACCCCTTTNTTGGCGACCTCAAGACCTCGACTCACCATCGCGGTGAGTNCGATGATCACTCAAAGATTTGCATACGCTGCTCTCATATTTNTGGGCTTCACTTTACTAGTAGGGATATTTTTTGAGGGCTTGTTAGCNGGATTNTTCGTTTTGGGAGGAATGCTGTTAACCGCTGCTTTCTGGCTCCCTCTAATTTTGCGCTGGATGTTGGGACAGCTNCAAAGAATCGTATCCTCGGCCTATCTGTCGTGGTTTCTCGCAGATATTCGGCACCAACTACCATCACTGAACTTGGCTCTGATGGCNCTGTTACTTGCNGTCTCAACAANTATTGGGGTGTCAACGATGGTCTCCAGCTTTCGGGTCACTTTCGTCGACTTTCTAAACCAACGCCTAGCTCCCGAACTTTTTGTNGAAGTNGAGAATGTTGCCCAAAGTCAATCTCTAANCNACTACCTTGCTCGANCAAACCGGGAGACNCTNCCACTGGTGTNTACGACGCAGCAACTGGCNGGNAAAACCATCGATTTACTCGGNATNGTNGTGGGGCCAACTTATCGTGAACACTGGACGTTTTTAAATTCGACGAACACAGTATGGGACGCTATCGCTGATGGATCGGCCGTGATGATAAACGAGCAACTCGCCCAGCGGTCCGGTTTAAAGGTAGGAGATTCGATAGCTGTAGATATGGTTGGCAATAAACCAATAGCGGCAATAATCGCTGATTATGGTAACCCCAATGGGCAAATAGTCGCTGCTTCTGAACTAATTCAATCGATAGATAACACCTTGTATGCGAGACAATTTGGCATACGCACGCAACATGTAGATAAAACCAAAGAAGAACTAATCAGTGCGATTGGCTTAGCTCCCGGACAATTTATAGATCAAGCTTCCCTTAAAACGGCATCGATGAAAGTGTTTGACAGAACTTTCACTGTCACCAGAAGTCTAAATATCCTGACCATGGTAGTTGCAAGCTTGTCGCTGCTGATTACCTTGTTCACCCTACTTAATTTGAGGCTTCCTGGTCTCTCGACTGTTTGGGCCCTTGGGTTTGCCTGGCAAAAAATAACCTGGCACGAACTGGTGCGAGCAATGCTATTAACTGCGCTCATAAGCATTTGCGCTCTTCCTACTGGACTCGGACTTGCTTGGGTTTTATTGAATATCATCAACGTCGAAGCCTTTGGCTGGCAATTACCCATGCATTTTTTTCCGTGGTCATATCTTAAGATGATTTGCCTAGCTTTGATTTCCGCAAGTATCGCAACACTATGGCCAACGTACTATTTACAAAAAAAACAGCCATCGACTCTTCTGAAGATATTTTCAAATGAACGTTAAAATACTCCTATGGACTACTTTAGCTAACATTTCTATTTTAACTCCGCATTATGGATGGGGTTTCGGAGGGCTTGACGATGTAAATAAGCAATTCGCTCAACCTAAACCAAATCCTAATTTTGAATTCCCGAAAGACCATGGTCCACATCCTAATTATCGAATCGAGTGGTGGTATCTGACCGCAAACTTAAATGATGCCGATGGAAAGGAAATTGGAGTTCAATGGACATTGTTTCGTACTGCCACTCAACCGTATGATCCCGCTGGCTGGGCATCACCTCAAATCTGGTTTGCTCATGCAGCGATCACTACCAAAGATTATCATTTATCAACGGAACGCTATGCGCGCGGCGGTATCGATCAAGCAGGAGTTGAATATGCGCCCTTCAATGCCTGGATTGATGAATGGTCAATGAAAGGGTCTGATTTAAATTCTTTGACCGTGAACGCTAGCGGGCCAGACTTCCACTATACGATGAATCTCACCGCTAGAGGTCCATTAATATTTCACGGAGAAAACGGATTTTCGCTTAAATCACTGACCGGTCAAGCAAGCTACTACTACTCACAACCCTTCTATCAAATAGAAGGAGTCATTAATCTGCAAGATGGACCGATAGAGGTAAGTGGCGAGGCGTGGTTGGATCGAGAGTGGTCCTCGCAGTTATTGAGTAATGATCAGACCGGTTGGGACTGGTTCTCTTTATCATTTGATTCCGGTGCTAAACTAATGGGATTCCGGTTGCGAAGTGAGTCTAGCGAGAGCTTCAGTGCTGCGACTTGGATCGAAGCCGATGGCCGATCAGAGTCATTTGGTACGGGGCAGTTTTTTGCCGAGCCTAAGCTTATCTCTCAGGTCGCCGATCGAGAAATTCCCACTGAATGGCGCGTGAGATTACCGGCAAAGTCCGTCGACATTAAAATCAAGGCACTAAATCCAAATGCATGGATGGATGTCTCTATACCATATTGGGAAGGACCCATTCGGATCACTGGAACCCATCGAGGACGTGGTTATTTGGAAATGACTGGGTACA
>PAWX01000014.1 GCA_002714245.1 Gammaproteobacteria bacterium
CATACATCAAACGCAGCGCGTCCAAGTCCCTGATGGGTGGATCAAGTCCTAATTTTTAGTGGCACTCTTGAGGCGCCTTATTTGCGAAGATCGAACATCCTCTCCATCCCTCTATTTTCCCTTGATATGCCTTGGGCAGATCTCTATGGGGCTATCGTTCCAAATCCCCTTACGTTCCTGTTATCGGTACCTCGCCGTTGGCTTGGCTCGCGTCGGCGTCTGTGTCATTAAAAGCCAGCTCGTGTTTTTCGACACCTGCCGCTCGGTTTGATCACTGCGCTGGCCAAAATTACTTGAAGCACGGGAATAAAATCAATCAGCGATTTTGCGCAGCCCAGAAAGGGAGTAGCCGGGAGTACTAACTCAGGAGCGTCTGCACGGCCCGTTTCGTCAGCACCTTAATGAGGTGGGCGCGATACTCCGCCGATGCATGCATATCGCTATTAAAGCCAGCGTCAGGTATGTCGACGGCATCAACGGCTTGCGGAAGAAACTCTTGGTTCAAAGCTTCTTCCATCGCGCACGCGCGAAATGCGCAGGGACCTGCCCCAGTCACACCAACGCGCACACCATCGGCGTAGCGCGCAACCAGGACACCAACCACTGCATACCCTGACGCCGGATGGCGAAATTTCTCATACACCGCCTGCAGCGGTGGTGAGAAATCCACGCTGACGACAATGTCGCCTGCATCAAGGGCGGTTTCGAACAAATCGAGAAAGAAGTCGTCTGCAGGTGTCTGTCTGTCTTGGGTATTCACCACGGCTTTCATAGCAAGCAAGGCGGCGGGCAGGTCAGAGGCGGGATCGGCGTTGGCGATGGATCCACCCAAGGTGCCGCGATTGCGCACTTGGTGATCGCCGATAGCGGCGGCAACCTGGCCCAACACCGGCATGTGCTGCTGTATCAGGGCGCTGTTTGCGACTTCGTTATGCCGGGTCAGACCACCCACTCGGAACGTCGCGTCATGGGCGTCGTTCAATCGTGCTATGCCCTGCAGCTCGCTGAGAGATGACAAATCTATGAGATCTGACGGCGCAGCCAACCGTTGCTTCATGCTGGGAATCAGCGTCATGCCACCGCTGACATACATTGGATCTTCAAGCGTCGCATAAAGCGCCTTAGCATCTGCCAACGAAGTGGGTCGATGATAATCGAAGGCGTGCATATCAATCAGGCCTCGCGGGCTAAGGTGTTCTTCGCAACCATCATGCTCGCGCCCTCGGCGACGGCTTCGACGATATTTTGGTAACCCGTACAGCGGCAGAGATTGCCCTCTAAGCCCTGACGTATTGCCTGCGCATCTAAGTTCGATGACTGCTGCGCGATATCTACTGCCTGCATGATCATGCCCGGCGTGCAGAACCCACATTGCAGCGCATGGCAGTCACGAAAGGCTGCCTGCATGGGGTGCAAGTTTTCGATGCTACCCAGACCTTCGATGGTCAAGACTTCGCAATCGTCGGCTTGCACTGCGAGTACTGAACAGGACTTTACCGCGGCACCATCGAGGTGGGTGGTGCAAGCCCCACATTGGGAGGTATCGCATCCCACGTGAGTACCGGTTAGACCCAAGTGCTCACGGAGCAAGGTCACCAGCAGTGTGTTCGGTGCAACGCTCAAGTCATGAAGTTCGCCGTTTACAGTAACGGTAATCTCGATTTTTTGACCAGTTGAATCGCTCATCAACACTAAAGCGCTAAGACCATGGCGAGGATCAATACGACGAAGGCAGTGGCCCAAATAAATCCGGTACCGTCAGTGGCGCGCTCAACCGGTGGTTTGTCTTGCGTAGGTTGCTGCGCAGCGGCGGTTTCTGCTGTCGGCGCCTCTGTAGATGCGCCGTCTTGTTCTTGATTCTTGTGCATACAGGCCTCGCTAAAAGACGCGAAAAAATCGTCTGCCATTTTCTTGGCGGCGCCGTCGATTAACCGTGAACCTATTTGAGCCAGCTTACCGCCCACACTGGCTTCTACTTGATACACCAATCGCGTCGCTGGGCCATCAGGCCTATCCGGCAGCGCCTCGAGGTTCACATCAGCATGGCCCTTGGCGACACCGGCGCCACCTTTCACATCGCCGTTAAGTGTATAGCCGTTGGGTGCTTGCACATTGGTCAACGCCAGTGCGACCTGAAAAACTGCATTCACCGGCCCAACCTTAGCTCGCACTGACGCTTGCAAATGTTGTTCATCGATCTGCTCCAAAGATTCGCAGCCAGGAATACTGCCCTGCAGCATCGCCGGATCGTTCAGTGCCTGCCAAACCGAATTTAGATCGGCGCCTATGGTGTATTCGCCTCGTTGCTGCATCGCTTTGTCGTCTTCGCCGATTGATTAGAAATTATATGGGTTCGCCCAGCGCTGCGGCTCGATCAAGGCGACTGATCTCATCTGCAGCTAGATAACGGCAAGCCAGCAGCAAAGCTACAATGCTTAGGGTAAACGCCCCCAGCCCCCAAGTCATCGCCAACTGCAGGGCCTCTGCGCTATCCAGGCCTGAGCGATTATAGAGATCGCTAAACTGACCGATCAAAAATGGCCCCAAAGCCAGACCAACAAAGGTATTCATCAGCAGGTAATAGGCTGATGCCGTGGCACGCATGCGAGGCATCACCAAATCATTGACCGTGCTGGCGGCGCAGCCAACCCATGCTGGTGAGATCACGCTGAAGAGGAAACTGTAGATATAGGCCATTGCGATACTGTCGGTATACAAAAAGCCTAGGGCAAATGGCACTGCCAACGCCGGTACGGCAAGTCCTACATACAGCCGCGCATTAACGGTTTTGGCGCGAAAGTGATCCGCCACAATGCCGCCTAGGACGATGCCGATGAAGCCGCCCACCGCCGAACCTAGGCCGAGGTAGAGGCCAGCATCAGCAATACTCTCGCCGTGAAAGCGCTGCATAAACGGCGGTGACCAAAAACCAATGCCATAGGTGACAAAGGAGATGGCTGGAAAACCCACGGTAACGGCCAAGAACGCCTTGGACTTGAACATCATGCCGTAGCAGGCAGGGTCCGTGAGCTTTTGATAGTGAATCCAAGTAACGGTGATATACACTCCGATGCCCAGTGCCAGCCATTGCAGCAAGGTCGGCATGGCGACGTGCAGCGCGTAAAACAATAGGCCGACCAAGCCAGCTGCCACGACGTTTACTGCCACCGCGCGCAGGCCGCCAGCGTTGTACAAGGCCACAATTGAGAAGCCCGGCAGCACACTCATAAAAGAGTTGCCTGCGGATTTAAAGGGTTCTGGATGCTCCGGTGTCACCAATCCCTCGGAGGCACCGCGAATCGGTTCCTTTAATGACCAAACCCAAATAGCCATCAGGATACCGGGAGTACCTACCGCTAAAAAAGCTGCTTGCCATGCCTTGATACCAAGCGGCGCGAGGGTTGGGTCCGGGTACCAAGCGTGCCAAGACTGGACGATCGCACCACCCAAGAACAGGCCAATGCCCGAGCCGAGATAAATGCCGCTGGAGTAAATCGCTAGCACCGTTGCCCGCACTTTGGGCGAGAAGTAATCCGAAATCATGGAGAACGCTGCAGGCGTCGCGCTGGCTTCGCCGATGCCCACACCAAAGCGGCAAAAGGCCAGGTGACCAAAACTCTGTGCAAAGCCCGATAGCGCAGTCATAGCGCTCCAAAAAGACAGGCCGAGGGATATGAGCTTTTTGCGATTCCATACATCCGCCAGTCGCCCTAGCGGAATGCCAAAGACGGCATAAAAAACGGCGAAGGCAGTGCCGTATAGAAACCCGATTTCCGCATCGCCAATGCCTAGATCGAGCTTAATCTCTTCCGCCAAAATCGAAAGAATCTGCCGGTCTATGAAGTTGAAGATATAAACGAGGATCAATACAAAAAGTACGTACCGGCCGTAATCCGGCCCGCCTACTTGTTCTAACGGTTGCGCTTCCTGGGCACCGGCACCCCCTGCGCCCTTGCTGCTGTCTATATCACTCAATCAATGTCTCCCCGTGCCAATGCTCTTTGCGAACGAAGTCAGCAACCGGCTTTCGCGTCAATTTCGTCAATTGTTTTACCGGCTGCCCCATGGGAATCATGGCTGCCAGAGCCATCTCGTCAGGCACGCCAAAATGCGCTTTGACGTCGTTCTCCGCCCCCGCTGCGAAGGTGGTCAGCGTACCACCTAATCCTTCATGGCGCGCCGCTAACAATATGTTCCAAACGAAGGGATAAATCGAGGCGCCGGAGATGACGCCAACGCGATCCAAGTGCCTATCAAAAGAGGCCACCACCGAAAGATCGACGAAGACTAGCAACAACACTGGTGCGCCGGTGAGGTTGTCGAGCATGCGTTCTGGCACCTGGGTGGCAGCCACTTCCTCATCGCTTACCCGACTGGTGTTTATCGTATTCAGTGGCGCTTCACCCGCTTTCACCTGTGCCAAATAGCGTCGCACTTGCGGCGCAATAAGCTCGCGGAGCACGGCGCGGGAGGAATCTTCACGCACCACAAGCACTTTCCAGCCCTGCCGGTTACCCCCGCTGGGAGCAAAACGCGCCTCTTCCAAAATCTTCGCGATGGTCCCATCGCTGACAGGTTGATCGATAAATTCCCGCGCAGCGAACGTCGTGCGCATCACCTCATACAGCTCCATTGCCCTCTCCTCTAACGTGGCCCAGCAAAAACTCGACGGCTGAGCTGAAGATCATAGCCTTCGCTCACGAAGAAAAGCGAACCAAGACCAGTCCCGCATGCCACAAGAAAATGCGGATAATGGGCCATGAGCCGAATAGTCTTGCTGAACAAACCCTACAATGTGCTGTCCCAGTTCTCTGACGATCAAGGTCGGGCAAATTTGGGCGACTACGTGCCCATCGCCAATGTTTACCCAGCGGGACGACTGGATCGGGACAGCGAGGGGCTGATGGTGCTGACCGACAACGGCGCCCTGCAGCACAAAATCGCCAGCCCCGAGGGCAAGATGANTAAAACCTACTGGGTTCAGGTNGAAGGTGCGCCGACGCCTGATGACCTTGCNCCTCTTGNCGGTGGCNTTGAACTAAAGGATGGCGTGACACTACCCGCAACTTGGCAGTTGGGCGTACCTGAACATGGACTGTGGCCACGCACACCACCCATTCGGGCGCGTCAATCCATACCCGACACTTGGTTAACCCTGACGCTGAAGGAGGGTAGAAATCGTCAGGTAAGACGCATGTGCGCCGCGTTAGGATTTCCCGTGCTTCGGTTGATTCGCTATCGGGTCGGCTCTTGGACGTTAGATGGTCTTGAGTCTGGTGCATGGCGAGAGGTCTAGGGCCTCTCGCGACAGCGTAGCGTTAGCCCATATCACCGCNAAACATCAGTTCGCTTAACGCTTTGCGCGAAGAGGGTACTTCGCGCTCGCGCAGCGGATCCGGCAGCGCCTCAGCGGGTGCGGGGTGACCGAACGCGATCAGCGCTTGCGTCGAGAAATATTCGGGCAGCTTGAGCGCTTCAGTTGCCNGATCGTGGTGAAACCCCCACATGGCGTGAGCGGCCAAACCCATATGCTGGGCCTGTAGCGCCATACTCATCCAAGCGCTGCCGGTATCGAAACTGTGCGTCGCCGCGGGAGCGTCGTTGGCTTCGAAGTGCGTGCGTGCAACCAGTGCGACCAAGGCCCCCGCTTTCGCTGCCCAG
Source organism: Gammaproteobacteria bacterium (assembly GCA_002714245.1). GTDB lineage: Bacteria > Pseudomonadota > Gammaproteobacteria > Pseudomonadales > Litorivicinaceae > HIMB30. The sequence continues at coordinate 5,662 of PAWX01000014.1, forward strand.
AGCTTGTTTACATCCATCAGAAGACCCATCAGCGGTTGCCACTGCGGTGTATCTGGCAAGGCATAGACGAAACGCCAGGGCTGGGAGTTAAAACAAGACGGCGCCCAACGACCCGCCTCACACAGGCTTTGCACCTCGGCAATGGTCAGNGCCTGACCACTCATCGAGCGNGGCGACCACCNTAGCCTGAACTGATCGCTAGTTGTTGCCTGCGCCGATCGCTGAGAGAAGTCAGCGTTCGTNAGTGGTGTATCGATATTTGTCATTGTTCACCCCTTGTATCGGTTAATCCTGAATACCGAATGGTTTTTACACGANGACCATGANCTTTGCGTACTTTTTTGGCGCGCTGGGGCGTTGGCTAATATCCGCTNCCGCAAGCCGTTGGCAAAAGTAGCGTTAAGCTGNGGTAAATCTTCGTTAGCCATCGTCGGGNCGGGCGCCCGATTTANCNTTGGATTACCAANAATGTCTTCGCAGCATCAAANNGCCTAGCGCCGCGACCGNAGCGTGTCGTGAGNTTTAGCCCATTGCGAATGAGGGGTGTGGGCTNCTTCGCGCTTTCTCTNACGAAACCTACGTTTGNCNGCAAATCTTTTCGGCGANGATCACAAGTCGNGCGGGCAACTAGCCCTAATTACGCAGNGCCACTACTCACATCATTGAGCAGCGACCCGAATTTTTATCGATACCTGCACTTCAGGTCGCCTCAGCCTTTGAATTCAGCAACCACTGCGGCTATCGACTGCTTTGCATCGCCGAACAGCATGCGCGTGTTGTCGCCAAAGAAGAGTGGGTTATCAACCCCAGAGAAGCCTGAGCCCATGGAACGCTTGAGNACGAAGACTGTTCTGGCTTGATCCACGTTGATGATGGGCATGCCATATATCGGGCTGTTTTCATCGTTACGCGCACTTGGGTTCACTACGTCGTTAGCACCAATAACTACCGCAACATCGACGTTATCGATACGCGGATTGATGTCTTCCATCTCAACCAGCTGGTCGTAGGGCACATTGGCTTCTGCCAACAGCACGTTCATATGACCAGGCATACGACCGGCGACCGGGTGAATCGCGTAAGTGACTTCTGCGCCGTTTTTCTCCAACAGTTCGCCCAACTCACGTACNACGTGNTGAGCTTGGGCTACCGCCATGCCNTAACCCGGTACGAAAGACACCGACTGAGCNGCCTCGAGAATNAGGAAAGCATCTTCCGCAACAATGGGTTTCACTTCGCCTTCGACCTTGGTTGCCTGTTTCACGGCACCAAAACCCGAGAANAGTACGTGTCCAAGGGATCGATTCATCGCCTTACACATAATGTTGGTGAGGATGATACCCGCCGCNCCGACCATGGAGCCTGCGACAATCAAAATGTTGTTGTTGATCGCAAAGCCNGCTGCACAAGCCGCAAGGCCTGAATAGCTGTTCAGCAGGGAGATCACTACCGGCATATCCGCGCCGCCAATGGGTAGCACGGCCATTACCCCAAAAAGCAGCGCCANACCAATGACTGCGTACAGGTAGGGTGAGTCAACGGCAGGNTCCATACAGAACAAGACAGAGCATGCGATTAACCCAACCAANATGCCCGCGTTGACAATACGCTGAGCACCGAAGACTACGGCTGCTGAGGTCATNACCTCACTGAGTTTGCCCCAAGCTAGGATACTGCCGCTAAAGGTCATGCCACCGATCACAATCGACAGCAAAATCGTCACATCGGTGAACGTCGTGTTGCCGACGTTATACAGCGCAGCCCAGCCCACCATAAGACTGGCGATACCGCCGGAGCCGTTAAAGAGGGCGACCATCTCGGGCATGCTGGTCATTTCAACCTTCTGTGCGGCGATGGCGCCAATCACGGCGCCGACAGCCGCAGCAATTAAGATCAGCTGGAAGGAGAGAATCTCTTTGTTGAATAGCGTCACGCCAATGGCGATGACCATGGCCACCGATGACAGAATGTTGCCGCGCACAGCCGTTGCCGGTGAACCGAGTTGCTTCAGGCCAAAAATGAACAGCGCTGCTGCAATCACGTACCACAGATTAATAATGACCGGATTCATGACTTACCTCCGGGCTGATTGGCATCTTTCTTTTTGAACATGCTCAGCATTCGGTTGGTNACAAGATAGCCNCCGGCCACATTGATCATGGCGAACATCACCGCGGCGGCGCCNAGGTAGCTGGACATCGCGCCCAAGTCACCGCCAGCGGAGATCAANGCACCCACGATGGTGATGCCTGAGATGGCATTTGCACNAGACATCAGCGGAGTGTGTAGGGTTGCTGGTACCTTCGAAATCAGCTCGAAGCCGAGGAAGATCGACAACATAAGCACCATTGCAAGAAATACGGCTTCCATTATTTAGCCTCCGCTATATATGTTTTTGATGGTTTCGTTGACCACAGCACCGTCGCGGGTGATCACACAGGCTTGAATGATCTCGTCTTCGGGGTCGAGATTCAGGGTCTTGTCTTCGCCGTCCCAAAATTCCATCACCAAGTTCAGCAGGTTNTTGGAATACATATCGCTGGCGTTACGCGCAACCTCACCCGGCAAATTGCCTTGGCCAACGACTTTCACGCCATTGATATCCACCACCTCGTTCATAATGGAGCCTTCGACGTTGCCGCCGGTCTCCACCGCCATGTCAATAATCACGCTGCCGGGCTTCATCGACTCGACCATGTCCCGACCAACAATTTGCGGCGCGGGACGACCAAACAATTGCGCGGTAGTGATTACCACATCCGATTGGCTGATGATGGCTTTTTGGCCCTCACGCTGCATCTCGACCTGTTCAGGGGTTAGCTCCTTGGCATAGCCCTGATCGGTCTGGCCAGTATCACCCAGATCAATCTCGACAAACTTGGCGCCCAAGGACTGCACCTGTTCGGCAACCACTGGGCGAGTATCGAAGGCCTCGACGCGCGCACCAAGACGCTTGGCCGTGGCGATGGCCTGCAGACCCGCAACGCCTGCGCCGATGACGAAGACACGAGCCGGAGCAATGGTGCCCGATGGCGTCATCATCATGGGCATGATCTTGGGCAGATGGAAAGAAGCTTGAATCACCGTCACATAGCCCGCCAAGTTGGCTTGGGAGGAAAGCGCATCCATCTTCTGAGCTCGGGTGCTCCTAGGCACCATTTCCATGGAGATCGCTGTGGCGCCTTGAGCGGCAATGCTCTCCACCAACGGCTTTTCATTGAAGGGGTCGAGAAAGCTGACATACAGCGCGCCTTTTTTCAGCGAGCCGACATCTGCAGCATCTGGCTTGCGTACTGCCATCACAATGTCGGCGTTGGCCAGTAGTGCCGCGCGATCATCGCTGATGCTGGCTCCGGCTTCCGCATAGTCGGCGTCGGCATACCCTGATGCTGCGCCAAGGCCGCTTTGTACCGCGACTGAGAATCCTTCTTTGATCAATTTGCTCGCATTGGCAGGAACCATGGCGGCGCGAACCTCACCCGGCCAGGTTTCTTTCGGTACTCCGATCTGCATAAAGCCCCCCAACATTGACTGGTCTGAAATTTGGCGCTTGCGAAGTCCAAGGACTCGCAGAGCGAGAGCTTCATGACAACGGCACTCGCTCTTGCAATAGCGCGCGGCAAACTACCAGCGCGCCTAAATTCAAAATAAGGAATAACTCACAAGCAATATTTTCCCTGCGGGCAAGACCTCGATTTTATCCGAATCGACAATCTATAGCGGCAGTTGTGTTTGTGGTGTGGAAAAAGCTTTCGCGCATTTTGACGTCTACCTTGCATAGCCTAGCGCCTACCTCTCGAGCGCCTTGCATGTCGCGGGCTGGCTTCTCACAATCACCCCCGGTCGACTTCGCTGACCACGCCAACTTTGGGAGAGAGTTTGTGGCCACATCTAACGGCAAACGCATCAGCAATCGTGCCGCCCTGTTCGCCGTTATCATGGCCTTTTTCGCGGGCATTATCGGCTCGCTAGCCATCAGACCTGTGCATGCCCCGGCATATGAGTTGTCCGACAGCAACAGCAGCGCACAANCTGCACGGATAGNCTGGCGACTACCNGTGGTNTTTCAAACCACNATGCCGGTGTTGGGAGATAACCCNGTTTANCTGACTGATGCGATNCGTANAGCCAGTGCTGGCGCCATTGATCTCNAGGTGTTNGAGCCNGGCGAAATNGTACCNGCCTTCTCNATCACCGATGCNGTGCGCGACGGCAAGGTGCCCGCGGGCTATACCTGGCTCGGCTATGACCAGGGCAAAATCCCGNCCTCGCCCNTGATCGCAGCCGTACCCTTTGGCATGGANCCCTGGGAATACAGCGCGTGGTGGTACCACGGCGGNGGTCGCGAGNTNACCGAGTCGCTGTACACCCGCTACAACCTGCACCCTATCTACTGCGGTATGACTGGGCCGGAAACCGCCGGTTGGTTTCGCCGTCGCATTGAATCGCTGGAAGATGTGCAGGGCCTGAAAATTCGTTTTGCGGGCTTGGGCGGGCGAGTGATCGAGCGGCTAGGGGCTAGCGTAACGATGTTGCCCGGCGGCGAGATTTTTCAGGCGCTAGAAAAAGGCGCCATCGATGCCACCGAGTTTGCGCTGCCCGTGGTGGATCAGGCCTTGGGCTTTAATCGGGTCGCACCCTATAACTATTACCCAGGCTGGCATCAGCCCTTTACGTCTTCCCACCTTGTGGTGAACCTCGACGTTTGGCGTGGGCTCGACGAGGCCGACCAATCCATGCTCAACCTTGGCTGCACCGCTGCAGTGACGCGCAACTTGGCGCAGGCTGAGGCGTTGCAGGGTAAGGTTATTGAGGGCTTTGCAGACATTGGCGTTTCGGCTGAAATTTTGCCGGAATCCTTACTGCACGAACTTAATAAAGTGTCGGATCAGATTCTTGAAGAAGAGGCCGCCAAGGACGCGGATTTTGCCGAGATATTGGCCTCCCAGCGCGCCTTTCGACGGCAGTATGCGGAATGGAAATCTCGCGCCTACTTGCCTCGAGATTTTTAGTGGACCAGCCGAACTCTAAGGACTACCTGCCCCATACCGTTTGGTCGAAGCGTATGGATCGCCTCGCAGATCAAGTCGGTCGAGCTATTTCCTATGTTTGGCTCGTGCTGCTGGCGGTGATCGTCATCAACGTGCTTATGCGCTATGTGCTCAACGAGGGACGTATCGAGATGGAGGAGCTGCAGTGGCATCTGTATTCCGTTGGATTTCTGCTAGGTCTAGGGTATGCCTATCAGGCAGATGCCCACATACGGGTTGACGTACTGCACGAACATTTCAGCTATCGCGCCAAGGCATGGATCGAGCTTTACGGCATTGTGCTATTGCTACTGCCCTTCATCGCCTTAATCCTCATTTACAGTGTGCCCTTTGTGGCATCGTCTTATGCGCTTGCAGAAGCATCCGCCTCCCCCAGCGGTCTGCCGCTGCGCTGGCTCATCAAGGCAACACTGCCGCTGGGTTTTAGCCTGTTGCTACTGACGGTGCTATCACGACTGCTGCGGGTTTGGAGCTTGCTGTTTCTTGAGACCTCTCAACCTACCCAAGGAGACATGCGTGCCGGCCAATGAAATTCTGGCCGTTGGCATGTTCATCAGCTTCATCGCCCTGGTGTTTACTGGCTTTCCTGTGGCTTGGCTGCTGGGCGGGCTTGCCATTGTCTTCAGCGCATTGGCGGTGATTCTAGAAGCAGACTTTCAGCTGGTCACCGGCATGAACTGGGACTACACATCTCTTACCGTCGAGCGCATTTGGAATGTAATGGAAAACTGGGTCATGGTGGCCCTACCCATGTTCATACTCATGGGTCTGCTGCTGGATCGATCTGGTATCGCCAATCAGCTGATGAGCAGTTTCGCTCGGCTCTTTGGCAACCTGCGTGGGGGCCTCGCCATTACGGTGACCGTCATCGGCCTGCTGCTGGCCGCCACCACCGGCATTATTGGTGCTTCCGTTGTCTTACTCGCCTTGCTCGGCCTGCCCGCCATGCTGCAACAGGGTTACGATAAGTCTCTTGCCACCGGCACAGTTTGCGCCGTAGGTACGCTGGGCATCTTGATCCCGCCCAGCATCATGCTGGTGCTAATGGCAGATCGCATGGCGATGAGCGTTGGCGATTTATTCTTGGGCGCGGTTTTTCCAGGAGCACTGCTGGGCGGCCTGTATATTTCTTACCTTTTGCTGGTAGGTTGGCTGCAGCCCGAGCGAGCGCCCGCGGCGCCAACCGAACCCTTTGATTGGTCAGCCATCAAAGAGCTATTTCTTGCGATTTTGCCTCCAGCGTTTTTAATTTTGGCCGTGCTAGGGAGCATCTTTATGGGGCTTGCCACTCCTACCGAGGCTGCTGGCGTTGGGGCAGCTGGGGCCCTATTGCTGGCGATCATTAAGAAACAAATGTCTTCGGGTGTGATGCGCGAAGTGCTCCAAGAAACCACCAAGACCACGGCCTACATTTTTGCCGTTCTGCTGGGCGCGACGGCCTTCTCCCTCGTATTGCGGGGGCTGGGCGGTGATGAACTCATCGAACGCGCGCTGCTGTCTCTGCCCTTTGAGCCCACAGGTATTATCGTCGCTATTTTGTTTGCCACCTTTCTACTCGGCTTCTTTTTGGATTGGATCGAACTGACCCTGATCGTCCTGCCACTCGTAGCACCAGTAGTGGCCAACCTAGGCTTTGATCCGGTCTGGTTCACGATTTTGTTCGCGGTTTGCTTGCAAACCAGCTTTCTAACCCCGCCGGTGGGCTTTGCCATTTTCTACCTCAAGGGAGTGGCCCCGGAGGGCATTCAAGTCACCACCATCTACCGAGGGGTCGTGCCCTTTATCGCGCTGCAAGTGATCGGCATGCTGATTATCTTTAACTGGCAGGCCATCGTAACTTGGTTGCCTACCCAAGCCTATGGATAAGCACCCTTGATCAAGGGACAATCTGGCCTGCCCACTGAGGGCGAGCCAGCGATTACCAAAAACCGTTTTTCAGCCTAAGGATTACGCCATGACCACGCATCACGTCGTCGCCCGCAACTTCAGCACTCATAGCGAAAATCGCATGCATAGCTATGAGATGGCGAGCCGCTACGGGTTTCAGGGCGCGCTGGTGCCAGGAGTGGCCATTTACGGTCACTTGGTCAAACCCTTAGTCGATCATTTTGGCGCGGCGTGGCTCAACGATAGCTGCATAGTGTTGAAGCTGATCAAGCCCACCTATCACGGCGATGAGCTCACCATTGAGTGGCCCGGTGTGGGCGAGGATGTGGTCGCCACTAACCAGCGCGGCGAGCTGATTTCGATTATCTCAACAGCCTCGCCACAAGTGATTGCCAACGTGCCCGATGAGCTGAGCCTACTGGGCAAGGTGAAGCTGCCCGGCAGGCCCGAAATCGCTTGGGACAATGTGTGCATCGGCGAAGTGTTCTCGCCGTGGGCTGTGCAGCTAAGCGGCGACGAGAATCGGCGCTTCGCCAGTGAAATTGGTGACGACTCGACGCTGTATGCAACTCATATTCATCCCCACTACTTGCTGTCGCTGGCCAATGAAGCGCTCATGCAGGAATACGTCATGCCGGCGTGGATTCACGTGAAATCAAAAATCACCCATCGCGCAGCCTTGCAGGTCGATGATGAGGTTGTGCTGCGCAGCGTGGTCGCTGACCGATCCGAGCGCAAGGGACATCAGTTCATCGCTATTCACCTAAGCTTTTGGCGCGGCGAGGAAATTGCCCTAGACATCGAGCACCATGCGATTTTTCGGATCGCCGAATGATGCGATTGGCCGTTCTGGCGTCTCACGAAGGCTCCACGCTTCAAGCTCTGATCGACGCCTGCGCGGCTCAAACCTTGGACGCCGAGGTTGTGTTGGTGGTCAGCAACAACAGTAAGGCAGGTGCCCTGCGCCGAGCAGTAGCGGCGAATATCGACACTCGCCATATCAGCATCAAAACCCACGGCAGCGAAGCTGCCGCAAATCAGGCCATTGCCGACGCTCTGGGCGACACCAAAGCAGATTGGGTACTGCTGTTGGGCTATATGAAAAAAATGGGCGAGGCGATT
>PAWX01000015.1 GCA_002714245.1 Gammaproteobacteria bacterium
GATGAATATAAAGGCCGGGTAATGATTCGCGACGTCGCTATAACGGGCGAGCACCAGAACGCGCTGACAGAGTGGGTGCGCAGAAGTAGTGATCTCGAAGCGGCGTACAAGAAACGATTTGGGAAGTCTCTGGAGATGACCGAAGCCAATGCTGGTCTCGAGTTCATCAAACGACTCTTGCAAAATGACGCCATCATTATGACATCGGACACAAAAATTGCGGCTGCTGTTGGGGCCAAAGGTCAAGAGAAGCCACCGTACGGAATGTTCTATGTTTACTCAAAGCATCGGGACATCAAAAAGAAAGACCTCGCGTTGAGCGACAGCCGACAGATTGATCCCACTCTGGGGTATATGTATCCGATCGTGCTTCAATTGTCCGCAAATGCCCCAAACCCAAACGCAGCCAAGATGTTTATGGAGTATCTTGGAACCATCGAGGGCTTTGCTCCTTGGGCCAAGTCTCCTGGTGTCTACACACCGAATCCTAACCAGGTACCCTTCGATGGAGATATGCCATTGGCCTGGTGGGAAGAAAGGATGTGGCTCTATGATTTAGACTACGCGGCGGCCAATCGCGGTAAGGTACTCGATGTGTGGCTCAAGTATGCCCAGCGTTAAAATACCCCTTGGTTTCAGATTTCTTATTTAGATTATCTGGTTATCAACGTCTGGTCGGCCCAGAAAGATGCTCTGGGCCCGGCCGACATCGACTTAGATAAAATCTGTTGTTGTATTCATGTCCTTAACGCTTAATCGGTGGCGGTTTTATATAACACCCGAGAGGGTTCTCTCGGTCTGTTTTATCGTTCTTTTGGCGTACCTGGTCGTTGTGCCTTTGTTCATGATGATCCAAGAAACTTTTATTGTTCATCCTCTCGAACGCTTTCAAATTCCGGGCTCTAAGGTCAACGATTTCACGTTGGCTCATTGGTATCGATTTTTCATCAGTGAGAGTGCTTACACCTTTTTTTATAGACCGTTAGTAAACACTCTGATTATTTCTTTTGGTCTCTCATTTTTGGCGTTACTTATCGGTGGCGCACTGGCATGGTTGGTGGTCCGCACCGATATGCCATTGAAAGAGACGATTTCTAATTGGGCCGTTGTTCCTTATATTTTGCCTTCTTGGACCTTGGCTCTGGCCTGGATTTCGCTGTTTAAAAATGATCGGATTGGCGGCGAAAAGGGTATTGTTTCTGCGCTTACCGGATTTGAGCCTCCGGACTGGTTCGCCTATGGCCTGTTTCCGATAACTATCACACTAGCTCTCCATTATTTCCCGTTTGCCTTTTTACTGATTGGCGGCGCGTTGCGGAANATTGATGCGCAACTTGAGGAGTCCGCCAGTCTGGTCGGNGCGGGACGTCTCGCGATTATTCGACGNATTACGATTCCNTTAATCGTGCCATCGATCATGGCAGCGTTCTTNCTTTCATTCGCCCGGGGGCTCGGAACGTTTGGTACGCCGGCATTCTTGGGCGGGCCGGTCCGGGAGTTTGTATTGTCTACATCACTTTATGGGAACCTCATCGGTCAGCGACCCGGGCTCGGGTATTTGGCTGCGTTAGTGATGATCGTCATAGGCATGCTTGTNCTCTACATGGATCACAGGATGGTAGGGGCNAGGAAGAGTTTTGTGACTGTTGCNGGAAAGGGCGCAAGGCTCGGACTGATCGAGCTCGGAAGGTGGCGCTGGGCNTTGGCTGGATTCATTTTGTTTTTCTTGTTCTCGGTGATCGTCGTGCCNCTAGTGGCGCTCGCGATTGATACCGTTATGATGATACCCGGGGTGTATTCGTGGGAAAATTTAACACTCCACTACTGGATCGGGGAGGCGAGTTACTCGATCGGATTGGGCACCGGAGAAGCCGGGATACTTAAAAACCCGCAAATACTTTCTGCACTTAAAAACACCTTCAGTCTTGCCTTTGTNGTTGCTGTCGTTACCTGTTTGATGGGGATCTTGGTCGGATACGCGATCGTTAAGCGACGGGGTACCTTCATATCGAAGTGTCTGGATCAGATATCGTTCCTGCCTTATCTGATCCCATCGATTGCTCTAGGGGCTACTCTTTTGGCGATGTTTGCTGTGCCAAGGGGACCAATTCCATCCCTGCATGGATCATTCTTATTGTTGGTGATTGTTTGCTCGATCAGTGCCCTACCTTATGCCGTCAAGGCTGGTATCAGTGCGATGAGGCAGATCGGAGGGGAGCTCGAGGAAGCCGCCCTGATGGCTGGAGCGGGTTGGTGGACACGGATGCGGAAAATCATAGTGCCGATCCAGAAGTCGACGTATTTCGCGGGGATGCTGTTGCCATTTATATCAGTCACGAGGGAGCTGTCACTTGTGATACTGCTGGTTACCCCGACCACCCAGTTGGCCACAACGATCTCTTTATTGTTCACCGATCGTGGGTGGTACCCGTATACGAACGGGATTGTCTTTATATTGACCGTGGTCGTGGTGGGCTGCACCGTGTTAAGCCGCCGNGTTATGGGAACCAGCTTAGCGAAAGGTTTGGGAGGATAAATGCCAGATATAGTGCTCGATANAGTTTCGAAATCGTTTACCAAACAGACGCATGCTGTCGAGGATCTATCGCTGGTGATCCCAGACGGTTCGTTTACGACTTTGTTGGGCCCTTCCGGTTGCGGGAAGACGACTACCTTGCGAATGATCGCTGGCTTGGAGCAACCAACCTCAGGCGAGATCATCATAGGCGATTCGGTAGTGTTTTCTGGGAAGACTGGTGCCTTTGTTGCCCCTGCNAAAAGGGATCTGGGCTTGGTCTTCCAGAGCTACGCTCTGTGGCCACATTTTACGGTCGCCGAAAATATTACGTTCGGATTAGAAATTAATTCTGTAGGCAAGAAAGAGATCAATAAGAGGCTTGATGAGATAGCTTCTGCTTTAAGGCTTGATTCCCTGCTGGAACGTTACACCAGCGAATTATCCGGCGGACAACAACAAAGGGTCGCTATCGCGCGAGTTCTAATCATGGAGCCGTCGGTTCTTCTGTTGGATGAGCCATTGTCGAATCTTGATGCGACACTACGAATGGAGATGCGGGCAGAACTCAAGCGACTGCATCGCGAGACAGGGGCGACCATAATTTACGTCACACACGATCAGCTGGAGGCACTGACGATGTCGTCACACATCGCGCTTCTCGAGTCTGGCGAGCTTCAGCAATTCTCGGCTCCCCTAGAGATCTACGAGCGGCCCGCTAATAGATTTGCCGCTGATTTTTTAGGTAGTCCACGGATTAATTTTGTCGACGCCACCTTGGATCAGGACTCGTTGCGTTGGGGCGATGTGACGATCCGATTGCCTAAATCTGCAAAAAAGGATGTCGGCCCGCGTGTGAGTCTGGGTTTAAGAGCTGAAGAATTGGGTTTGAGCAGGACTTGCGGACCGGGAATGGTCGAGGGGCGAGTCTTGACCGTGTTGCCGACAGGCGCTGATTGGTTTTATCAGGTGCGGGTAGCGGACGAAGTGCTAACCATTCGGCATAATGGTGAAACTCCTTTTGATTACGAGGACATTGTTTACGTAGAGATTCGTTCAAAGTCACTAAAGATATTTGATGATGCGGGAAAAGCTGTTCAGTGAGCTTCGATGGTATCCGGTTTGTGACATTAAATATCTGGGTTTAGGTCTAAAGATTGACGTTTTAGCTGTACAGTCAGAACAGGGGCCGCATAATCGTCGATCTGCGATTTGGTGTCCGTGAATAAGAAGGGCTGAGTTGGAAGACAGAAAACACTTTTTTTATTTAAATCTCGGTCATTTCTTAGACCACTTCTTTTTATTGATCTTCGCTACCGCGGCAGCGCTGGCACTCATCCATGACTGGGAAATGTCCTACGGTCAGCTGATACCGTATTCGACGGCCGGCTTTATTGCTTTTGGTTTATTTTCCTTACCATCGGGTTGGTTGGCAGATCGATGGAGCCGTGAAGGTATGATCTGTGTATTTTTTATTGGTATCGGTATAGCAAGCGTGGGTGCCTCNTCAGCGCAATCGCCNCTTGGTATCGCGGTCTGGTTGTTCATTCTTGGAGTGTTTGCCTCGATATACCACCCGGTTGGATTGGCGCTTATTGCGAAGGGNGGCCAGAAAATGGGTAGAGATATCGCCGTCAACGGTGTGTGGGGAAATATGGGGGTCGGCTTCGCGGCTTTTATGACCGGTCTGATGATCGACTACGTGGGATGGCGCGCCGCGTTCTGGTTNCCCGGNNTGATCTCGATAGGNATTGGTNTCCTCTATTTCATGGATTTTAGGGAAAACATATTGATNAAACTNAAGANTGGTAATGCCTCGGTAACNTCAGAGACAAGTTTTATGGGCAACAATGACNGACAACTAAGNCGTCTTATNATCAGGGTATCGNTCATCATATTTTTCACNACNGCCGTTTCAGCAATTATTTTNCAGAGCACNACTTTTGCCCTCCCTAAAGTCTTTGACGAGCNTCTTGNNATNATCTCTGATTCGGCGTCAGCGANAGGNTNCATGGNACTTTTTGTTTTNGCGGTNGCGTCATTTGCACAACTAGTGGTCGGCCAAATGCTGGACAGGATCGGTCCGAAGAGGGTCTTCTTAGCTGTGTCTTCCNTGCAACTGNTTTTTTTCNTCATGTTNGNGGNTCAATTTGGNTGGACGGCTCTNTTTATCGCGACCTTATTCATGCTTGGTGCGTTTGGGCAGATACCAATNAATGACTACATGATCGGAAAAATGGCGAAGTCTGAATTTAGGGCATNAATTTATGGGGTTCGTTTTGTNGTAAGCTTCGCGGTCTGGGCTGTCGTTGTTCCNCTAATATCNTTGGTNCACNAGGACTATGGTTTCGATATTCTTTTTTACATTCTCGCGGCCTGCGCGTTGGCNATTTTTGTTGCCGCTTCAATGCTCCCTAAGAACTTNCCNAGCCCGGTCCCTGCCTAATTCAGTGAGGTGATCGGTTTTATAAATCCAGTAGTGCCGTCACNATATCTCCGGGGATTGTTAATAGNACCGCNCCCAGCAGTGAGACCCCGATCCCGATCCAGATCCAGATACCGAAAAGNTCGGTNGTCGGGTTAAATATCTTGCTGAAGATGACCCTGAAGATNGTCGANGTTCTNTGCATTGGAGANACAATATAGACCGGNGCCAGCGCGAGCGCGACATACCGNAGCCCCTGTGACAAGAATACGAACACGGCCGAGAGCANAAAAAANGGGATATTTTTCTTGTCGGTCGCCCNGATCTCGCNGGTCAACCCGAACGCGAGGACAATCACNAGNAGCACCAGCGACGCGGCNACGTGACCCAGAAACGCNCCNTAAAGNGCCAGNTGCCANGTGCTGACCTCNAGNGCNAGTGCNATCAGAACCGGGCTTGCGCCATAGCAGATGGAGCTTGTAATCCCGTAGGCATATCCTTCCANGAGTTTGAACTCGAACTCAAGCTTCTCGACCTTACTCTTTTTCTTTTCCTTGGCCACCGCCAGAGGGCCGAGNGTNAGCAGAANGATGCCTATCCACCCTAGCGAGTTGATGGACTCACCAAGTACCAAAATCGCGAGCACCACCGACACAACAACNGTGAACTGTTGGATNGGTCCACCGATNTTGGCNCCGACAGCCTTNGTGCACTTGTAGTTGGTATATCGACCGACTAAGAAGTGCATGATNCCTGCGCCGATGAAGTACCAGGCCCCGGTCCAGTCGAGNGCCTCGATATCTTTGGCCGTAAGCAGGGCGAGNGNCGTGATTCCAAAAAAAAGTGCGCCAAGGGGGAGGGTAAAACTGAGGCCTTGGAGTGCCGTACCTGTCAACACCCCNCGCCGCATCATGACCGCATTGAATCCGAAAAACGCCGCNCTCAGNAACGACAGGAGCGACCCCAGTATNATCATCAGGCGTTAACTTTCTCTGCGATCAATTTTCNTACCCAGTCCGAATCAATGTTGGTATCGGCTNCATATTCCGGTGCNTNCTCGAGTTGCTCGAGGTCATTAAGACCACACATCGAGTAGACACGATTGGTTGCAGAGATGAGACGTGCAGGACGCTCAGGGTCCCCATTGAAGTGNTGGTGTATNGTGTTTGGNGGGATGTAGATCACGTCCCCNGCCTCCCACTCNAATTTTTTGACCTCGTCNTGCGCCTTCCAGTGGTANGTGTCCGTTATCTCNACGTCGCAATCCTGGTGGAGGTCNTAACCGTATCCCTCGAGAACATAGAGGCACTCCTCGGCGAGGTGTCTGTGCTTACCGGATCGACTTCCNGGAGGNATGATCTGCATGTAGGCNTCGACNGTTTCCATCCGTGTATTCATTTGNTCATTGATCAGGTGCTTCAAAATCCCCTGTGGTGCTAGCTCCCAGGGCATCTCACTCGGATGAACGACCTTCTTCCGTTTGGAGTTCCTCTCGTCGGCGGTCAGGGCCTCGTGGAGTACCTCGTGGTACCTCAACATATTTTCAGAGCCATCCAGCCAGAACTTGGATTCTTGCCATGCCATGATTAATAACCTCCGTCTGGGTGGTTGTAGTCGACCTCTTCTTCGCGGGGCTCGAANCCCTCCTGTCCCGGNACAGGATCCTTATGTCGNGCCTCGACGGTTTGCTGGAACAACATGTTCAGGAACANGTACATCGGCTTGGTTTTGATCACCAGAGCCCTGGCTGGTTCNGTNTCNCTAGCGTTGAAGTGCTGGTGGACACAGTTATTGTGAACAATCGCGACATCGCCCGCGCTCCAGTCGTACCGGATATTGTCGTGGATCTCNTAGCCCTNGCCNTCAAGAATATAGAAAGCGGCCTCGTTCACGTGCCCGTGCTTCTGTGATTTTCCTCCCGGGCTGTATTCTTCGAGGTGCAAGTGGAAGGTCTGTGTTATTCCGTCTTTGGGCTCGACGTAGTGACGTGAGTAGGCCTGAGGACCGTCAANNAACTTNAGGTCCTTGGCTTTGCGAACTCGNGGTTGTGACCTGAGTCGCTCGAGTTCCTGCTGTAAGTTATACGCACCCTGAACACCGCGCACAAAAATGCGGTCGGTCTGGTCGTGGTATCGAGTCATCTTGTATCTCCAATCTCTCGAGAANTGTGGGGAATCATTTGCGTAGGCTATAATCTAGTCAACACTTGTTTTGGACTGAAAGATTAAAACCGTATCGGCTTAGGACGGTTTTAATCATGACTGGGCCCAAACATCCTGTGCAATTCTATCGTTTTCGGAATAAACAGTACGGATGACTCNTTTCACGTTGTATAGCTGGCTCGTCGGTTTCGCTGGGGGGTTTTGTCTTTTTTATGAACAGGTTCCTCTGGCCTGGTTGCTTGGGTCAATGGTCGCCGCATCGATAGCGGCCGTGGCTGGGCTNAGGGTCGAGACCTACACNCCACTNACNCCATGGGCGCGTTGTGTNTTGGGAGCNATGGTGGGTACTGGCTTTGATGCCGTCACACTGGNTGAGTTTCTATCNTACTGGAGTACCCTNATCATTGTNCCAGTTTTCTTGATACTGGCTACCTCGATTAANTTCCANNTNCTCAGNCGGGTGTTCCGCTTNGANGGCTTCACAGCGATGTTTTCTGCGCTTCCNGGTGGGATGGTAGAGATGGTNACGAGTGGCCGTGATATGGGTGCCGACGTCAAGACCATGACCATNATTCATCTGATGCGTGTCGTCATNATTGTNATAGGTGCNTCNGTCCTCGGTCTCTATGTCGGGGTNGAGGACTTGCGGATGCAGACACCGTCTCTTGACCANGCTGAGCACATTCTGATGCATCTCGTACTTGGATTTATTGGCTGGAAATTGTTTGCTTACCTCAGAATCCCCAGNGCNCCCTTGCTGGGCCCNATGTTTCTGGTCGCGGGCCTGCAAGGGTTTGATGTCCTACACCTAGAGCTCTTCACGCCGTTNCTGATANTTGCNCAGGTNGCNATCGGGATTGATATCGCNCGTGCNTTTTGTGGGGTCTCGNTCGCCTCCATGAGGCAGGCATTTGTCGCGGGTATCTTTAGTGTTTTGATAATGCTCTGTGTTCTCTGCGTTTGTGCCTTCTTGGTGTACGTCACTGCGTCGAATATCCCATGGGTTCAGATCGTGCTTTCGTTCATGCCAGGCGGACAGACAGAGCTTGCTCTGTTGGCATTCGCATTGAAACTAGATCTGACATTTGTCGTGACCCATCAGATTTTTCGAATTGCACTGATTATGTTCTCACTTCCTTTGTTATTGGCAGGCCTGAGACGTCTGAGCCAGACACATGGATAAGGAAAAAATTAGCTACTTTGCGTCAGGCTTCATGGCGCTGGGGCTGGTTCCGCTGACTGCCGTTATTGTGCCGCTTTATGCGCTTGGTATCGGAGCCAGTCCTGCCGAGGTTGGAATCATTATGGCGATGCGGTCATTGCTACCATTCCTGCTGGCGATCCCTGGCGGGGCGATGGTCGATCGCTACGGTGTCCGATTTATGGTGACCCGATTGGCACTTGGCTGTGCCGTCCTCTCTCTGGTTTATCCGTTTGCGACGAGTGTGTTTCATCTTGTTCTTCTGCAGCTTGTTTTCGGTGCGTGCCAGTCATTCTGTTGGATCGGTGTCCAGACCGGTATCGGGAAGACCTACCGTGGTGACCCAGTCGTCACAAGCCACCTGGGTTTTTGGAGTATGGGTGGGACATTTTTTGGACCGTTCATTATCGGATTCGTCTGGGACCACTTGGGAACAGGTTCAAGCTTCGTGGCAACCGCCTTGTGGTGCGTTGTGATGAGTGTAATTGCATTACAGTTGTCTCAGGAAGTCAGCGCCGGTGAGAGGGCCGTGTCCAAACGACAGGTCATGAAGGGCGACTATGGTCAGGCGCTCGGCTTACTTCGCGACCCCATCGTATTCTATATTATCGCGTGTTCGTCAGTTCGGCTGGGCGCGGGTTCACTGCAGACCAGTTTTTTGCCGGTGTATCTCGCGGAGCTCGAGTTTAGTGCATCACAAATCGGGGTATTGATCGGTGTAAGCGCCATATCCTCTGCATGCTCTGCGTTCCTGCATGCTGTGTTCGTCAAATGGTGGAGCTCTGAGAAGATCCTCGGTGTATTCATCGTGTTGGCTCTGGTAGCGGTATCGTCGATGTCACTCACGGAGTCCTATTTAGTCCTTGCTTTCTTGAATATCACCATGGGACTGGCGATCGGGGTCACCCAGCCTGCAATGTTCTCCGTCCTTGGTGCCAAAATATCGAAAGATATTCAGGGCTTAATTGTCGGCTTACGGACTAGCTCGAACCGTTGTGCGACATTTCTGATTCCTTTGTTTGCTGGATTGACGGCTGGGATTATTAGCACGCAGTGGACATTCCTGATTGTGGGTATAGTGCTCTTGGGTCTGATGCTTGTGACCCTGTGGATGGCGAGGGAACGACTGTAGTTTGTCCATACACTGGTTATATCGAGCCAATAACAAAATCAGATAGCCGTTTGCTGGACTGTCGCAATCCATGGAGTGTACGGTGCTTACATCATCAAATTAATTGATGGCATATAACAATAAATCTCAAGGAGAGTAAGCATGCGTTTTCTAACTGCATTAGTTGCTCTAGGTCTGATCGCATCAGCGCCTGCACAAGCAGCATTCCCTGAAAAAGATATTACTATTGTGATTCCTTACGGCCCTGGTGGTGGATTCGACACACTGACGCGTAAGCTTTCACCTTATATCGAGGAATATTTCAGAGAAAAATCGGGTAAGAGCTTTAACAAGGTTAAGGTTGTTCCAAAGAATATGCCGGGTGCGTCTGGCAAGAAGGCAGCCGTATATACCTCTAAGCAGAAGCCCGACGGATATACTGTTCAGATCTTTAATATTCCAGGCCACGGACTCCCATATATAAAAGGAGAAAATCCAGGCTATGACATCGAGGGCTACAGCTGGCTGAACCGTGTGGGTGGTGACAGCTACGTTGTAGTGGTCTCCAAAGAGGGCCCGTACAAAAAGCTTGATGATCTGGTCAACAAGTCCGGTGACCTGAAGATTCCTGAGCAGGGACCAGGATCAACCTCAAACATGGCCAACAGGATTACTTGGTCGACTCTCGGGAAGGGTGGTGAGTATATTTACGGGTACAAATCCTCCAGAGATTACACCACGGCCGTGCTTCGCGGTGATGGTGATGTCACGATGCTGGCCTCTGGCTCTGCCAAGAGATACAACAAGGGTGGCGATTACAATATCCTCGCGCACTTTGCGGACAAAGTTGATCCGGCATTCCCCGGAGCAGTTAACGGGCAAGATATTGGTCACCCGGAGCTGCATAGCCTGGGCCTACTGAGAATCATAGCTGGTCCTGCTGGTATGTCCAAGGACGTCATGGATGAGTGGAACAATGCGCTCTCGTATGCCGTAAATCATCCTGATATTCAGGCGTGGTCTGCTAAGACGGGTAACCCTGTCAAGGCCTACGACACAACAGCAGAAACAAGGAAAGCGCTGATGGACACACTGAACTACTTCAAGAAGTTTAGAGCCGTCTTCTGATCGGCTTATTCTCCCCGCCTTCCGCCAAATTTGGGTGGGAGGCAGGGTAAAAGTGTCAAAATTTTTTGGTAGGTCTTGGTTGAATGGAAGCGCTTGATTTAGCAGTAATTGCTGAGGCCTGGGTCCGGCTATTTGAGTTGGACTCTCTGTTCTATCTGGTTCTCGGGACCTTAATCGGGCTCGTGTTCGGCGTACTCCCGGGGCTGGGTGGCACCACCGCGTTGGCAATATTGATCCCCTTTTCGATGAATATGGAACCCGGTGACGCGATTATTCTGATGGCGGGCGTTATGGGTGTGGCCCCCACCAGCGGGGCTGTCACCGCTATACTACTCAACACGCCGGGGACCGCGCCCAACGCAGCCACCACGCTTGATGGGTACCCACTGTCTCAGCAGGGAAAGGCTGGTCTCGCGATCGGTGCAGCGGCTGCTGCATCTGGTTTGGGCGGCATCATCGGAATCATTTTCTTGATCGCGATGGTCCCGATCACACGTGAGATCGTTTTGATGTTCGCGCCGACCGAGTTCCTGTTGTTGGCCGTTCTAGGACTCGTAACCGTTTCCCTGTCGACCGGTAAAAAATTCGTCAAGAGCCTGATCGTGGGATTATTCGGTCTGATCATCGCTTCGGTTGGTTACCATGAGGTGACTGGTGAGGAGCGGTTCACGTTTGGAATCGATTACCTATGGGATGGATTCAAGCTTGTTCCTGTCATGATTGGGTTCTTTGCTGTCAGTGAAATGATCAACCTGTGGGCAAAGCAGGGCTCGGTCGCTGGGTCCGGTGAAATGGAGGCCATCAACTTCCGGCAGGTCCTACAGGGCTGCCTCGAGCCAATCAAACGATGGAAGGTATTGTTGCGTGGAAGTGCCATCGGTACCGGCGTGGGAGCATTACCCGGGGTCGGCGGAACCGTGGCCGCATTTATGGCGTATACGATAGCGGTCACTACGGCCAAACCCAGCGAGAGAGACTCATTTGGTAAGGGTAATATTGTTGGCGTTATCGCACCCGAGTCAGCCAACAATGCCAAAGAAGGCGGGGCGCTCGTACCGACGCTGGCGTTCGGTATCCCAGGAAGCGCAGAGATGGCGGTATTCCTGAGTGTACTGATTCTTCATGGCATGGTCCCGGGACCGACCATCATGACGGAGAGCCTTGATATTATCTGGATCCTGATCGCTGCGGCTGCGGCTTCTGGAGTGATTGCCTCAATCATCACGATATCGGCAGCGAGCTCGATCGCTAAACTGACATTCGTCGACTCCCGGACCCTTGTCCCCATCGTTCTGGCTTTTGCAATGATTGGCTCTTATTCGCTCGATAACGAAATCTACGATGTGGTTACGACGTTGGTGTTTGGTTTTGTTGGCTTCTTGTTTATGAGATTTGGATTCCCTCGGATCGCGTTCCCACTGGCGATTGTCCTCGGACCGCTCATGGAAACGAGCTACTTCCAGACGCTGAGGATAGGTGACGGAACTTTGAGCATTTTGTTCGATCGACCTCAGTCAATAGTCATCATGCTCCTGATAGTTGCGTGCATAGCCTATTATCTGAAGGGATTTTTTAGCAGGTCGGAGTCCGAGGAAACGCCGGCATGAAGATTAAATTTAATTACAACAATGTATGGCTGTTGATACCCCTGACAGCATTCGCTATTGGTACGCTCTATGTTGGATCAAGTTATGGACCGGTCTCGGCTTTCATTCCTTTCTGGGCGTCGATCTTTATGTTGCTTACTTGTTTATTTGTCTTGGCTGGATTAGATGGTTCGAATGTGGACGACGATAATTTGAGCCAAACATCTAGTCAGCCAAGTAACCAGAGCGTACTGGTCGCTATGTTATGGATCACGGCATTTGTCGGTCTAGCTTATTTTCTGGGTCTGATTCCTGCTGCCGTGGTTTATACCTTCTGTTCGATGTATTTCTTTGGTGGAAAGAAGTTTCTGACAGCGGCAGTGACCAGCGTGACACTGGGCTTGATCCTATTCGGTTTGTTCGAATTTATATTGGAAAAAGAGCTGTACAAGGGCATCTTTGTCGAGGGATTCGCTTAAGGTCTAAGTGCCACAGTTTCTCTGAATACCCCACTAAAAGGGTCATCAAACGCCCTGAAGGATATCTTGTTCCATCAAGGACCGCAGGTTTTTGGTAATTTCTGGGTCGATACCAAACCACGTTCGCCACGCTGGCCGAGATTGGTGTAGTAGCATCCCGAGACCACCGAGCGTTCGCAAGCCTCTGGCCTTTGCATCTGTTATCAGTTTGGTCTCGAGGGGGACATAAATAATGTCTGTGACGAGCGTGTGAGGCCGTGCCATATCAAGGGTCAAATCCAACGGTGGCTGTCCAGTCATTCCCTGGTTGGTTGTATTGACGATAAGATCGCATTCTTCGATTAAGGAGTGACGTTCCGCCCACGGCCTCACTTCTATAGTGTTATTACTAAAGATATCCGCGATTTTTTCGGCCCGTTCTTGTGTCCGATTGGTCAGGATAATCTTGCGTATTCCCTCCTGTACGAGCGCGTAAACGACCGCCAATCCGCCACCACCAGCCCCTAATACCAGTGCTGTTTTGGTGTTTGATTTCCAGTTAGGATATTCGTCGTTGAGGTTATCTTTAAACCCGATCCAATCGTTGTTTATACCGAGAAGTGAGTCATCTTTACGCACAACGACACAACTCACCGCCCCAATCAGCTTACCTGCGGGGTCAAGTTCGTCTATCGTAGCGATGGCCTCTTGTTTGAGCGGCATCGTCAGATTCACGCCTTTGAAACCAAGTCTTGGTAATGACTCTAGGGCCGGGCCTAACTGTCCTGATTTAATTTCAATCGGGATATAGCTACCGCGAACGTTATTCTCTTGCATCAGTGTGTTGTGCATCAACGGGCTTCGTGAGTGGGTGATGGGGAAGCCCATTACACCCGCCAGGTTGATCTCGGTGTCGTGGGTTAGTTTTGTCATCAAAAGTGCCTACAATTGAGTGGGAGCGAGCTTTGCTTTGAAGTGATTCCAGGTTCGCTCGAAAAGATTAGGATTCCAGAGCTTTTCTCGGCACTTTTCGATTTCCTCTGCGGTAAACGCGTAAGGTGTACCGATCTGCATCGCCATGTACTGACGGTAGCTGTTCTCTTCCAAATAATTGGCTAGAACGAACGCGTCCTGGATAGTGTTACCGACGGTCACCGCACCGTGCGCCTTCATCAGCGCCGCAGATCGATCACCAAGGGTGTCCGCTAGCCTACCCGCCATAACGGGGTTATTGATCGAGTTAGGAGAATCGAGGAGTGGTAGCGGATAGACCAGTGTGCCTTGCGCGTAGACGGGCTGATATTCGTTACCCGTCATTGTCAGGAACGTGGACCATTTGGGGTGCGCATGAACGATTGCCTTAACGTCTGGTCGGACCTTGTAAATTCCAACGTGTAAATGAAACTCCAGTGGCGGCTTGCCGTTTCCGGAGACCACGTTACCCTCGAAATCGATCTCACAGATATCGGCCGTGGTGAGCGTGCTTCTCTGACATGAGCCGATGTTTATCAGTAGCCGGTTGTCGTCGAGCCTGATACTTGCGTGGCCATTGTAATCGATGATGTCGGACGACTCGAGCATCCGGATACAATCGACAAGATCTTGCTTTAAAGATTCCATAATGTTTACCAGTTATTTTGTGATCGAATTTCCATACGCCAGAGATTCCAGGCTCGCATTCCTGCGGTCTTGTTTATCTCATCGGCGAGGACGCCTTCTTTTGGTTCAAGCGCCTCTATCCCGCCATCCTCAGCGATCGAGATCGCCGACAACTGAATCCGCGCGTTTACCTCAGTATAAACGGCCCGAAAGACGGCGGTCTGCAGCGAGTCGCCTGTAGCGACCGAGCCGTGGGCCCGCATCAAGGCAACATGCTTATCTTCAAGTGTTTCGGCGAGGGCCAGACCCTTGGCGCAATCACAGACCAACATATCCGTCATTCCAAACGACCGTCGAATATCAAAGATGGGCACTCCTATCGATAGGAAAGCTGCGTTATGGAACATCGCTTTCATCTGATTCTTCACCAATCCAAATGGGATCACGGAGGGTGAGTGGGAGTGCACGACCGCATTCACATCTGGCCGCATCTTATAGATCTCGCCGTGTATGAATCGTTCTAAGAATGAACCTCGCCCAAGATCCTCACAGGGGTCACTGTCGAGTGTGTACTCGATGATATCTGTGGGTTTAACAAGTGCTGGTGCTAGAGATTTAGCCATCAGGTAGCGATCTGGGGCGGAGGGATGTCTCATGGATACATGGCCAAAGCCGTCCACCACACCGCGCGCGGCGAGGATTCTTGCGGCCGCTGCAAGGTCGGCGATGATGGCCGGATCTACCTCACCGGCTGATGGTGGATGCTTGCTCGCCATCTTCAGGTTTCTCCGTTTTAAATGATGACTTTTGTCGAGACACTTGAAGGGAAAATTTCTTCAGGTGCGAATTGTCTGTGGGCTATGCCTTGCTGGTAAGAGTACAGAGCCATCTGTTCCCATGTTCTTCTGTTTTCCTCGACACCATAAGGGAACGGGTCACCATTCATGAAGTCCCGCATATCTCTGGCATAGGTCGCGAGCCATGGCAGTGGGTACCGCGATATCGCCGGATCAAGTAGCCTTGAGACACTTTGGTCTTTCGACTCGAGGAACACATTGTAAAGGTTACGGGCGACCCAGGGATGCTTGTCGAGTATGGATCTTTTCATCGCCAGGATATGCATGATTGGCCAGACACCGGTCTCTTCGAAGTACGCCTCTTCCATTTTGATGTAGTCAGGGAACAATCGGGTGATATCGGGATGGTTTTCGAGGAAGCATGTCGGAGGCCGGGCGATGATAGCGCAGTCAATTTCACCACACGCCAAAAGCTGGCTGAGTGATTTATCTTTAATCCGTTCCAGGTTTATGCCCTCTGGTAGATTAAGTTCTACCTTCTCTTCGCGTCCCGGGGCGTTTGCGCCAGCTTGGACCCAGTTGATATCGGTGAGCTCGATGCCTTTATCATTCTGCATCCAACCCCTCATCCATACTGCCGCCGAGTGAGCCCATTCGGGCGACCCTACACGTTTACCTTTTAGGTCCTCGACCGTTTTAATGCCACTGTTTTTATTGATATAGAATGAACTGAATCGGAACAGTCTTGAGCAAACAATTGGTAATCCGATGATGTCCGGTTTGTCGCGTGTGATTTGGGTGCTGAACTTGGCGAATGACAGCTCTGAAATATCGAACTCTCGATCAGCAGTAAACCTGGCGAAACACTCGTGGTGGGTGAAAGTAAACCAGTTAAGGTCAATCCCCTCAGGGTTTAACTTACGGATCCTGACGTCCCTGAAATGATCATAGTCATTGGTGGCGATTGACAGATTAATTAGTGACACGGGCAGGACACCTTTTTTATTTTTTATAATCTCAAAGATAACGACCGTAGAACTCTGATTCCACCTTAATAAGGCATTTATCTAGATCATTTTAAGAGTGACCTGACAAGAAAATGCTCCACGCTTTGGCTGCAGGATCATGAATATATACCACTATTTTGGGCCACCGAGACCACCAATATCTTTGTCCGACCTTTGGTTTGTATGGGATAGTCACAATTAACCATGTGGGACGCCTGGCATTGGGGAAATCTGAGATGGGTAACGAAGGAAAGCTTGCAATCATAACCGGCGCCGGTAGAAATATTGGAGAGGCGATCGCCCACCGGCTTGCTGACGATGGTGCCTCGATTGCGGTTGTTGATCTTGACCAGGGACGCGCAGATAAGGTTGTCGGAGATCTTTTAGATAAGGGAGTTTCCGCTGCGCCATTTGTCTGTGACGTATCTAACCCAGAACAGATTATGGCCACGGTTGAAGCGATCCATGAGGTATTCAAACGAATCGATATCCTTGTTAACAATGTTGCTATTTCAGACAATAAGAACATTCTCGATATCGACTTGACCACTTGGCAAAAGACGCTCGACATCACTCTGACCGCCCCGTTTTATTTTGCGAAATGTGTGGCCCAAAAGATGGTTGATCAAGGAATCCCAGGTAACATTGTTAACGTATCTTCAACGACTGGCTACTTTGGTCGTGGCAGAGCGATTGCGTATGCCGCGGCTAAGGGTGGGGTGGTAAATCTTACGAAAGCGATGGCTATCCAACTGGCAGAGTATAATATTCGTGTGAACAGTGTAGTGCCTAACAAGATCGGGTCCCCGGTCGGTAAAGATGAGTTCGATCCGGGCAGACCCATTGTTAACTTGAGAAATCGCGCCGGTGCTCCGGCGGACCTCGCCAACGCAGTAGCCTTTCTTGTGTCTGATCAGTCAGACTTTATTGTGGGGACTGACCTGTTTGTAGACGGCGGCTGCTCTGTCATTATGCCCGGCGGCAGTGGTTGATGGGTCTGGCTAACTTATTGGATAGTTAGTGACGCTTTCAGAACAAGCTCAAGCTATTAAGCCTTACTTTTGGGCTCGCCAGCGGCCCGACCTGAGATTCAGGTTAATTGCCGCCCTCGGTTGTTTGGTTTTAGCGAAATTGAGTAATCTGGCAACGCCATGGTTTTTGGGCTTAGCCATTGACCGATTAAATGGTGACGAGGTCCTTCCAGTCTGGGCCTTGGGTGCTGTTGGTCTCGTCGTCGTATATGTGATTACACGTCTCCTTTCACTAATTTTTTCGGAGTTAAGGGAGGTGCTGTTTACCCATGTGTCTCAACACGCGATTCGTGTTTTGACACTAAAAACCTTTGCGCACTTACACCAGTTACCGCTTTCTTTTCATCTGTCGCGGCACACTGGATCGCTCGATCGATTAATTGATCGAGGTACGAAAGCGATCGATTTTCTTCTCCGGTATGTGGTTTTTAATATTGGTCCGACCCTGATTGAGTTGGTCCTCGTTAGCGTGATCGTGTGGATTATGTTTGGAGGGATTTATGCCCTCATCATTACCACCACGGTGGTTGTCTACATTCTCCTTACACTGAAAATTACAAGCTGGCGGTTACGATTCCGACGTGTAATGAACGAGGCCGACAATGCTGTCGCGGGACGTATGGTCGATAGCTTTGTTAATGTCGAGAATGTTCGACTATTCAACAACGAAAAATATGAAACAGGACAGGTCGATCTTGGTCTCTCTGATTACGAGCGGGCGGCGAATCAGAGCCGTCTATCACTGATGTATCTCAATTTGAGCCAGACCATGATTGTTCTGTCTGGAGTGATTCTTCTCTTGGTCCTGGCCGCTTTCGATGTGCAACTCGGCGCACTCACGGTTGGTGGATTCGTGACCCTGAATACTTATATTTTGCAGGCCTTCCAGCCCCTCAATTTCCTGGGCTCGATCTATCGCCAGATCAGGCAGTCTTTAATCGATATGGAGAGTCTCTTCGATATATTGGACGAGTCTGGTGAATCTGATCCAGCAAACTCACCGGTCAGGCTTGACGACTCTACAATTATGTTTGATGACGTACATTTCTCTTATGATCCAAGTCGTCCGACCCTTTCAGGAATTTCGTTTACGGTTGAACCGGGTCAAACAGTTGCGATTGTCGGTGAGACTGGAGGAGGAAAAACGACAATCGGCAAACTGCTGATGAAGATCATCGAGCCGACCCATGGATCGATATGTATAGGGGGGAAAGATACCAACGAACTGTCGCGTGGGGCCGTCCGGGACGCTGTGGGTGTCGTCCCTCAGGACACTGTACTGTTCAACGATACCCTGTCCAATAACGTCCGATATGGCCGGGTCGATGCCAGTGACGAGGAGGTTACCAGGGCGCTTGAAGTGTCGGGGTTAAGAGACTTTGTTGCCGGCCTACCTGACGGATTAGCTACCCAGGTTGGTGCGCGTGGACTCAAGCTTTCAGGTGGCGAGAAGCAACGAATCGCGATCGCGAGGGTCNTTCTAAAAAANCCATCCATACTCTTGTTTGATGAGGCGACATCATCGNTGGACGCTGTGACCGAGCGACAGGTCCAGAAGAATCTGGAGCAGNTAGCTACNGATAGAACGACGATTNTTATTGCGCACCGNCTGAGNACGATTAAAGAAGNGGANAAGATACTAGTGATNAGGGANGGCGAGATNGTNGAGCAAGGACATTTCTCGGCNTTGATTGAATCGAGTGTGCTTTTCAAATCTCTGTGGGACGCGCAACAAAGATCGAAGGAGAGTTTCCCCCTGGCCAGTGAATAGAGCTCTAGACCGGTGTTTAGGCGTCTTAGTAGTTGATTAGATGAGGCGATAGTGTTTGGAATACCTAAGGCCCTGGCGCCACACCTAGGCTCGCTGATCGGCACTGAATCACTAACGCAGATGAATGTTGATGGCCTTGAGCTGGGTATATGCCAGCATTTCCTCGAGACACTCTTCTCGGCCTAGCCCAGAATCTTTGAAGCCACCAAACGGCACACCAGGATAGTGATCACTCGAGTTATTGATCCACACGTAGCCCGCCTGAATTTCTTTGGACATTCTCAGGGCTTGGTTAATATCGTTCGACAAAATCCCAGCAGTCAGGCCGAAGTCGACTGAATTCGCGATATCGATAACCTGATCATCTGTCGACCAGGGTAATACCGATAGGATTGGACCGAAGATCTCTTCGTTTGCCACCCTCATATCAGGACTAACATCGGAGAATAGGGTCGGCCGGAAAAAACATCCGTCTGGGTGTGGCATGTTTTTGGGTATTCCCCCGGTAGTCATTTTTGCGCCTTCCGACACACCGATGCCTAAGTATTCCTTCACCTTTTCAAAGTGGGGTTTAGTCGTAAGGCAGCCCATCTCGGTCTCGTGATCGGATGGAATTCCGAGGGTCAGTCCACGAAAAGCTTCCGTGACACCCTCCACAACGTCCTTATAAATGTTCTCATGAACCAGAAGACGGCTGGTCGAGCCGCAAGACTGGCCCGCTGTCCAGGTCAGATTCATACCCTTAACAGCCGTGGCTATAGCAAAATCGATATCAACCTCAGGGCAGATAACCAGTGGATTTTTTCCGCCAAGTTCAAGCAGGACAGACTTGACAGCACCGGAGGCGTCGGCCAGCACAGCTTTCCCAGTGGGTACGCTTCCGACCAGACTGACGTTACGAACTTTTGGGTGTTGNGCCAGTGCACTACCAGTCTCNCGGCCACCGTTTAGGACATTAAAAATTCCGGGAGGAAAAAAGTTTCCCGCCATCTCAGCGATCCGTAACGCGCTGAGGGGGGTATGCTCCGATGGCTTGATTACCACCGCATTCCCCGCGATCAACGGTGCGACGCTTTTTATACATGCGAACATAAATGGATGATTGAACGGCACAATCCGAGCGACGACACCCAGCGGTTCGCGGACAGAGAAATTGATTCGGTCTCCAGGACCAGGAAAAGACTCCCCCTTTATTTCAGGAGCGAGACCGGCAAATAGGTCCATGACGGCTAGGCTAATCTTCACATCAATCTGCATGCCTTGGTATGGATTACCAGTATCCAACGAGTCAAGTGTGGCTAAGCCGTGCGCGTTTGCTTCGATAGCATCGATAAATTTACGGACAAATGCGACCCGCTCTCTGACGTCGGCTCTTGCCCAAGCAGGTTGTGCGTCCGATGCTTGTGTTACCGCAAGATTCACGGATGCCTCCGACGCCCCGCTGACCTCCATCAGCATTTCACCCGTGGCAGGGTTTGTCGATGTCAGTAAGCCATCACCGTTTTGGAATCCCCCGTTGAAAAAGAGGCCTGTATTCTCTGGAAGACAAGATAGGTCTGTCATTATTGCTAATCCTGATAACAAAAAAAGGCCAGAACGTTAGCCGCCTTGATGGAACGCACTTCAATCCAGCTACGAACATACCCAGCTCCAAGAGGCGCTAGGGAAGGCCAATACATGGCTAGTGCCGACCGGTTTCAAGTGGTGTGGCAGCTAGCGGTTGATTTCCGTCACTCAGTAAATTTTTTTTCGTTTTGAGTGTCAAGAAGTCGCTAAACGGGTACGAGTTCGATCTGATTTGGGACTTATCCACAAATAATTTATCTTCTCGCAACCAAAACTGTCGTGATGCCTGTCTTTCCAGAGAATGGGGGTTGCGATTTTTCGTCAGTTTTGAGTAACTGTTANTCGATATTAACGTTTTAATGATTTAAAAAAAATAAGAGGGTAATAGAAATGAATAAGTATATTGCGTCATGCGCTGCGGCACTGTTTGTCGTCTCTGCGCAGGCAGCAGAACTTAATATGCTATCGAGTTGGAATACCAACTATGCGGGCGCGAAGTACACGGTCCCTAAGTTCGCCGAGATGGTCAAGGAAAGGGTCCCNGATCTAACNCTTGACGTGAAGGGCCCNGAAGCAGTGTCCCCCTTCGAACANTTAGAGCCGGTTCAGGCTGGTCTTTACCAATTCGTGTACACACACGGTGGCTATCATTACGGTACAACTGGGATAGGCATGGGTATGGACGGCGTTGACGGTGATCCTGATAAGCGTCGTGCCTCAGGGATCTGGGACTTCGTTGATAAGAGCTACAACGAGATCGGCCTGAAGCTCATCGCGATGCCTACGTCTGGTGACGGGTATCACATGGTACTTAAGAAACCAATTGGTTCCTCAGGCGGGCTCGATGGGGCCAAAGTAAGAGGAACGCCAGTCTACAAAGCCTTGATTGAGCACCTGGGCGGCTCCTTGGTGGTGTTGCCACCCGCGGAAATTTACTCTGCCCTAGACAAAGGAACGGTGGACGGAGCGGCGTGGCCTGTTCTGGGTGCGCTTGGATTCAAGTGGTACGAGACCGCGGGTTACATGATGCGTCCACGNTTTGGNGANGTNACCCANCTNATNCTGATGAATCTCGGTGCTTGGAATAATCTTTCTTCAGCGCAGCAATCAGCACTGGCTAAGGTCGGTATCGACTTGGAGAAAGAGACCTGGGATCAATTCTACGGGCTTGCTGATACCGAGGTTGTGGAATTGAAGAAGCTGGGAATGAAGGAAACAAAGCTGGGAGCCAAGTACGCAAACGATCTACCTAAAGTTTTCTCGGACGGCTTGTTTGGTTTAGTCATAAAGAAAAACGGATCTCGAGGAGAAGAGTTCGCGGAATTGGCGCGAAGCGCTAAGTTAGCTCCCTAGGATCTAATGAAAGGAGTAATTCACAGCGCGACTCGGATTCTGTTGTGTGTGAGTGGCCTATGTCTCTTCGGTATTGCCTGCATCACCGTCATGGAAATAATTCTAAGGTATGCAGGCAGCCCCACTTCCTGGGCTAATGACTTTGTCGGTTACGGGTTGGCCTTTTCTCTCTTCTTTGCGTTCCCCGAGGTTACGCGTGTCAAGGGCCATGTNGCNATAACNTTNCTCACCGATAACCTNCCAAACCGGCTCNTTCTGGTNAGNGTGATGAATGGGNTCGCCTTTCTCGTNGTTGCNGTNACTGTTTACATATCAATTCAGGTCTTTTTTGTTCAACTGGCGACNGGTGTCCAGACAGTNAGTGCGACNCCTATACCTAAATANTGGTTNAATATTGGTCTTATCATNGGCCTCACGNNCGCTGCTNTGGAGTTTCTTNTACAGATTCTTNGATCGGGCTCGGAANNANATGGCTGATTTAATGATCGTNGCGACGATCGCGTTGATTCTCTTGCTCGTCTCAGGTCTTCCGATATTTCTCGTGTTTCTGACGGTTAACGCGGCCATCGTGTTGTTTCAGATAGGTCCATCTGGATACGGCATGTTTGTGAACAGCATGTTGAACACCGCCACGACACAAGCGCTCGCCACGATCCCGTTATTTATTCTGATGGGTGAGATAATCTTTCGTGCGGGCGCCGTCGAGCGTTTATTCAAAAGCATACAGCTCGTTGTGGGCTTCATTCCGGGGAGACAGAACGTCGTTACGATGATGCTGGCGGCGGTTTTAAGCGCCTTATCAGGGGCCAGTATGGCCGTCGCGGCGATGCTTGGTCGGACCGTTCTACCCACCCTGTTAAATCAAGGCTACCCCAGAAAAATTAGCGCCGGGACTATTCTCGCCGGAGCGAGTCTTGCGCCGATCGTGCCGCCTTCTGTGCTTGTGATCATTCTAGGCACCCTGGCCGAGGAATCGATCGCGAAACTATTGGTGGCGGGGATACTTCCGGGTTTGTTTCTTGCGGTAATCTTTACCGGTTTTATCATATATAGGTCACGCGGTTTTGATCAAGGCCCAGACGTTGACCAAGGTGATGCTTCGCCCATCAAAGACACAATGCCGTTGCTATTTCTGATTGCTTTGGTGTTGGGGGCGATACTCACTGGTATTGCCACGCCAACAGAGGCGGCATCTGTCGGGGTGTTGGGGTCACTGTGCGTCGCTCGCCTGTATAAAAGTCTGAACTTGGAGCTCCTCGTTGAGTCGATATTTGAGTCCGCAAAACTCGGGTGCATGATCATTCTGATCATGATCTGTGCGAAGTTCTTCTCACAGCTGCTGGCTATGAGCGGGATCGCTGGAGGTCTTCAGTCTCTCCTCGCGATGTTTTCTGATTCCCCGTATCTGCTGTTGTTTGTCGTCATGATAGTCCCGTTCGTGCTCTGTATGTTGATCGATCAGATCGCGTTGCTATTGATCATCGTCCCGCTCTACAAATCGCTCATGGACTTGATGCCCGTCGAGCCGCTGGTCTTCTGGTTTTTACTCTTGGTCAACATAACGGTTGGTGGCATAACACCCCCCTTTGGCTATACGTTATTTGCGCTGAAGGGCGCTACGAATCTCGTCTCGATGCAAGATATTTACGGGTCTGTTTTGCCGTTCGTAATGATTTACTTTTTCTTCTGCATATTGCTCGTGTTTAACCCCTGGATCGTTACGCTTATACCGAGCCTACTTTGACAAGGAAATCTAGATGACATCGTTGGTTATTTGCATTACTGGAGCCTCACAGGGAATCGGAAGGGGGATAGCCGATTATTTTTCTGAGCTCGGTCATAGCGTGTTCAATCTTGATATTAAGCCATCACCAGATTCGTCGGACTCCCTGAAGAGTCTGCGTTTAGACATCACGGATGACGCGGCCTGTAATACATTGTTTGCTCAAATTGGGGCGGATCACGGGCGTATTGACGCTCTCATCAATAGTGCCTCAATTTTTTCAACTTTGACCATGAAGCCCTTCTGGGAAATTGAATCTGCTGACTGGGATCAGGTCATCAATGTCAATTTGAAGGGGACGTTTAACACGTGTAAAGCGGCACTTCCCTGGTTGAAACAATCGGGCATGGGCCGGATCATTAATTTTTCGTCGGCCGTAGTGCCGATGGGAAGACCCAACTACTTGCATTACGTGAGTTCCAAGGCAGGGGTTCAGGGTCTTACCCGTGCGATGGCGCGTGAGGTCGGAGACTTCGATATCACGGTCAACGCCATCTTGCCCGGCGCCACTGTGACCGAGGTGCCCAGGGAGACTGTCTCACCCGAACAAATGAAGGCCATGATCCAAGCGCGCTGCATAAAACGTCCACAAGAAGTATCAGACCTGACTGGACTGGTTGGGTTCTTGTGCTCTGTTGAGGCGAGTTTTATTACAGGGCAGTCATTTGTTGTTGATGGCGGTCTGGTGGTTACCTGATCACCAAAGGTCCTATCGGAATCGTTTTCCGATAAGATTCTTGATGCACAACGAAAGGACAAACTAAAGTAACTTAGATATTTTCAGGAGGCAATGTCTTTAGTCGCGCTATTTTTCGGGGAAGGTGATCCCTCCCCATAAACCCTATCAAGACGTATGTTCGACTTTGGAAATTTACATTCTTTTTTCGGTTTCAATTAATTCATACTTGCTTCATACTTATTTACATGACAAGACGTAACCGACAGGATTATCTGACCAAGAACCGTCGTTCGCCGAACTGGTATCTGAATTTTCGGATTCCCCAGACCCATCGGCATCTTACGGAGTTTGAGGGTAGACGCGTTTACCAGATTTCAACCCAAACGTCTGATTATAAGGAGGCTTGCGGTTATAGGGATGCTTTCTTCATGGTTTTTAAACTCTTTGGATATGGGGTCGACGAGTCCACGCCAGAGACTCATCAAAAGCATTTCTCCGGGGTCGAGGGACTGGCCTTATATGATGATACTGACATTATAAAATAGATTCGTACTATCTTCATACATTAATTTTCTAGACGACGTGACTAACACGTCTATAATTCAATAATTATCTTCGCTCGAGCGCGACTGAGAAGTAGTTGAAAAATCGGAACAAACAATCGCAATTACCAATACAGAGTATATGTTGGCTATTTCTTGTCCTCGGGTGTACCTGTTTTGGCGGAATGTGGGCCGCGATCGATCGGCTACAGCGAGAGTTGGTGGAGCGTAGGAAACTGTTAACAATCGACGACCAGAAATCATTGATGCTGTCGGCCGCGATGATTCCGGCCCCAAAGTTTCTTGCATTCGCGGCAATGGTTGGATACCGGGTTGGTGGGATATGGGGGGCAGTTGGATCTTCTGTGTCCATCCTTTTACCCGGCACTTTGATGGTGATTGCCGCATGCGTGCTAACCGTCGAAGCATCCGAGAACCCGGCATTGGGCTCCGTTCAGCGTTTTGTGGGTCTGGGTGTGATCGGACTGCTAGCGGGTAACGCGGTCAGGATGTTCGTTGGCGAAGGGATTGGAAGGGACTCAATTCTGTTTGGTTTGCTGATCAGTTTGGGAATCCCAGTCTATGTGATCCTAAACGATGGGTCGCTAATAATCGCAGCCTGTGCGGGTCTTGCGCTCGGCTCGTTAACGATCCGTGGCGACACGAGATCCGGATCAGCTGATGTCGAGTAACGCATCCCTGCTGGTTGAGATTCTGGCGGTGATTGCGTTTAGTACCCTATTTTCTTTGGGCGGCGGGAATGGACAGCTCGCGATCATCCAAGATCACTGGGTAGATCCAGGTATATTGAGTCCTGGCCTTTTTGCATGGGCCTACGCAATCGGTAACTTTGTCCCGGGCCCGAAGTGCAGCTTCGTTGCCGGTATTGGTTACTTCTTGGCGGGATTCCCTGGTGCGTTCGCTTGCTTGGTGGGTATCTCCATACCGACCGTCCTCGGAGCTTCTTTGGCGGCGCATTGGCACGATCATCTGAAGCGGTACGTTGCCCTGTTCATTCCTGCGTCCGGGTTCGTGATCGCAGGGATGATGCTAACAGCCGGGACGGGCCTCGCGCTAAACATCACGATCGATCCTGTTGAGTATCTTCTTGTCGCGTTGATCGTTCTCGGGGTGTGGCTCAAGCGCTGGGACCCGGGGGTTGTGGTCCTATGTTCTGCCGGAATCGGAGTCCTTGTCCACTTGTTTGGGTGACAAGTTCTTTTTTGATCGCAGCTATATTTTTGCGGTGAGACGGGATCGGTATGAGTCCCCCCATCATGTTTCGATTAACCTTTCTTCACGGATAACAAATTAGACCAAAGGACTGAGATGTATGAGCGAAGGTAGTTATCAGGTTTTCAAATACGAGAAACCATCTGATATGCCCGGTGGCAAGGCTATCGTTCAACTCGCGGGTAGCGATATTATTCGCGGCAGGGTGCAGGTGGTGCGCGAGGGTGGTGAGAATAATCTTCATTCTCATCGTGGTATGGACGGCTTCTGGATGGTGCTCGCAGGACGAGTCCGATTTTACGGGCCCGGCGATGTCATGATTGGTGAGTTCGGTAAGTATGAGGGGATACTGATCCCGCGCGGTGAGCAGTATTGGTTCGAGAGTGCCTCGGATGACGAAGAGCTTGAGATATTACAGATGGCGGGTTTTGAGAAGGGTGCAAAGATCGAACGTGTCGACGCTGAACCGCAAAAGCTGTCGGTGGAATCAGTGTACCTGAGAGAGGTTACCCAGAGCCGCTAATCGGCGGGGTTGATCTGGAGGCAGTTCATGGAGATCATGCTTGCTGTCGATCGATATGATCGACATTTCCCGTTTTTTGATGGCTCATTATCTCATGACTTTGATTTGGTTATTAAACCTTTTCAGGTCGGCCAAAGTGCAAAATTACAACACGGTACCGACAGGCACGAGTCGTTCCTGAGGGGACAGTATGATGTCGCCGAATTTTCAATGTCGTCTTTTCTGGCAGCAAAAACCAGAGGTTATCCCATCGTGGGGATACCAGTTTTTCCCAGACGTTTATTCAGTACTAGTCAGATGTGGGTGAGTTTGGACTCAGAGATGACTGAGCCCTCACATTTGATTGGACGGAATGTCGCGCTTAGTGCGTTCCAGACCACACTGTCGTTGCTCGCGAAGGGAGACCTCGAGTTTCATTACGAAGTGCCGTGGCGTTCGATTCATTGGAAGCTCACGACCGAGGAAAAAATACCGCTAGCGCATGGTCCTGACGTTAGTGTTGAATTCATCGGCGAGCGTGATCGGTTGGGCGACCGGCTCCAGTCTGGCGAGATCGATGCGTTCTTCTTGCCCCACCCTCCAGCTAACGTTATGAGTGGAGAGATTC
Organism: Gammaproteobacteria bacterium; assembly: GCA_002714245.1. Classification (GTDB taxonomy): domain Bacteria; phylum Pseudomonadota; class Gammaproteobacteria; order Pseudomonadales; family Litorivicinaceae; genus HIMB30. The sequence continues at coordinate 27,078 of PAWX01000015.1, forward strand.
CTGCGAGACGCTTGTTTCTGGACCCCGAGTCGGAGGAGGAACGCTACTTCGACCAGGTCGGCTCGTTTCCGATCATGCACGTGATAGCCATTCAGGAATCATTGGCTAACAAAAGTCCCGAACTACCCTTGGAGCTAATGGAAATTTTTCATTCTGCATTTGATATCGCTGAGGGTTACTACGCGGACCCGAACTGGTCCATATTGCCAGGCTGTAGGCATCAATTTGAGAGGGACCGGGGACGGTTTAAGGGTAAGGCATGGCCTCGTGGATTTAAGGCGAACCGATCAAACGTCGATATGCTGATGCGTTACGCGGTAGACCAGGGTATTGGCGCCGAGTATAGGCCGCCAGAGGCGATATTCGCTGATGCCACTTTGGGGACTTAGAGATGAGGCTTATCAATAACGATGAAGTGAACCAGGTGCTTCGGATGGCAGACTGCATACGGGTCCAGGAAGAGGCCTTCCGGGGATTAGTTGAGTACGGTGCTATCCACCGCCCCAGGGTTGATCTGTACTACCCGGCAGAGGAACCGGAAAGCTATTTTCGTTGGGGGTCTATGGAGGGTGCTAGCTCGCAATATTTTGCGATCCGCATGAAGTCCGACATCGTCAGCTGGCCTAAAACAGATGACGGGGGATGGACCGAGGAGAAGCACTGTATTGAGCCCGGAACCTACTGTGGGCTGATTTTTTTGTTGTCGACCAAGAATGGTGAGCCGCTCGCGTTGATTAACGATGGTCTTCTGCAACACTTTCGGGTCGGAGGCGGCGCTGGAATTGGTGCAAAATATCTGTCCCGGGAAGACTCTGAGGTGGTTGGTTTGATCGGTTCGGG
>PAWX01000016.1 GCA_002714245.1 Gammaproteobacteria bacterium
ATCCACGACTTGTTGCCCGCTTTCGTTATTTTTAGGTAGAGCCCGTTGCCATCGTTATACATACCAGGCGTGTTTATTGAATTGAGTTGTTGTGTTGAGAGTTTCACCTCGAGGTTACCCCTATGTCTGACCATACTAGTAGCCATACAAGACGGGGGAATTTAGTCTCATTTCCCGGGCGAAGCCCGAAACATTACTCCTTCGGAGAGGTGCCTGAGTGGTTGAAAGGGCTCGCCTGGAAAGCGAGTATACGGGCAACCGTATCGGGGGTTCGAATCCCCCTCTCTCCGCCAGATTTTTAGCTGTATTTCTTGCCAAACCGGCCACATCGCCATGACACTGCCCCAAACCATACTGAATTTGATTGCTGATATTGTCTCTTCATAGAGAGATTTCGGTTGTCGAGGGAGTTTGCACTGCTACTGATCGACTATGAACTTATCTCTGCCAAAAGCCTTGCGGAAGGGACCTCAATAGAACAGATTTTGATTTTTTGGTCGTCTGCCAGATAGCCGATTACCATTGCTCTGCTGTAAAACAATGATGTACCCTCTGCCACGCTGTTTGAATAGACCGAATATTGATCTAGGCAATAGGGAACATTTCGCTTGTCTCCTTCAATGGAGGCTATCCTCCGTAACCTAGCGAAAGCGTCTGAGATATCGATTAAATTTGTCGCTACTGACCGAGGAGCGAGCCAGTTTGGGAGATTTGGCCTCAGACCAACCCCGGGATGTGAAGGCGAGAACTGGTAGATAGTAAATGCCTTGACTGTCTGGGTGAGGCTCCTTGCGTAAGTGTCAAAGAAGAGGTTATTGCGAGCTATGTCAGTTGAGCGAATAAACGTCGATGCTTAGGAAACTGCTGTATCTGCTCACAGCGTCTGAGAGAAAGAGAGCTGGCTTACTTTTGGGTGTGATGTTGCTAATGGCATTGTTGGATGCGCTGGGAGTGGCATCTATCTTGCCATTCATGGGGGTACTTGCTAATCCAAAGTTGGTGCAGACGAACGAATTACTCAATGACGTATTTGTGATCGGTCAAGAATTTGGCATCGAAACCGTCGACCAGTTCTTGGTGGGCCTAGGTATATTAGTTTTTGTGCTTTTAATTGTCTCGTTAGTATTTAAAGCCCTAGCTACTTACGCACTAAATCGTTTTTCACTAATGCGCGAGTATAGTATCGGCAAGCGCTTGGTCGAGGGGTATCTTCATCAGCCCTATAGTTGGCTTCTAAACCGCCATAGCGCGGATTTGGGCAAGACCATTCTTTCAGAAGTTAATACCATCGTTAGTAATGGAATGATGCCGCTGATGAGACTTATAGCGCAGACTATGGTGGTGTTGGCATTGCTCGGCGTGCTGCTATTGGTGGACCCGTTTTTGGCACTGACGGTTGGCACAGTTCTGGGGGTTTCCTATGCCATTATCCTCGCCACGGTCAGCGCACTACTCAAACGCTTAGGCCAAGCACGTATAGAAGCCAATCAAGAACGTTTTACAGTTGTGAGTGAAGCCTTTGGTGCTGCTAAGGAAGTCAAGGTGGGTGGATTAGAGCAGGCATACATCCAACGCTTCAGCAAGCCCGCTGCGACATACGCTATGGGCCAAGGAACTATGAGTATCATAGCGACACTGCCACGATTTGCGCTCGAAGCAATCGCCTTCGGCGGAATGCTGTTGGTCATACTGCACCTCATGGTAAAGAGTGGCAACTTTGCAGAAGTTCTGCCAGTTCTTGCTCTATATGCTATGGCGGGCTATCGCCTTATGCCCGCACTACAACAAATTTACCAAGCATTCGCCCAGCTCCGATTTGTAGGTCCTGCGTTGGATGCCTTGTACAAAGATCTGAGCAGCTTAAATATTTCAACTATTCAGAATGGGCATACCACCCCCCTGCCGCTCAGAAAAGCCATCCAGCTCCAGCAGATAAGTTATTGTTATCCTAATGCCCCACATCCTNCTCTTAAGGACATCAATCTCACNATTCCTGCATACAGCAAGGTAGGTTTTGTTGGNATTACTGGCAGTGGAAAAACCACGNCGGTTGATATGATTTTGGCCNTGCTTGATCCGCANGAAGGNGCCTTNATAATAGANNATCAAATNATNACCAGTTCAAACCGNAGACAGTGGCAATGCACGATCGGCTATGTGCCNCAGCATATTTATCTCNCGGATGACAGCGTTTCTGCCAATATTGCNTTTGGTGTGCATGAGAAAGATATCGATCAAAANTNNGTCGAACGCGCCGCNAAAATCGCTAATTTGCACGAATTTGTAATNAGNGATCTNCCTAAAGGTTACTCCACGACTGTGGGCGAGCGTGGGGTGCGTCTNTCAGGTGGGCAGCGCCAACGTATTGGGATAGCCCGCGCNCTNTANCACCGTCCACAGGTTCTGGTTCTCGATGAAGCTACCAGCTCTCTTGATAAGCTAACCGAGCAAGCGGTNATGGANGCGGTGAATAATCTCGGGAANGAGATAACCATCATTTTAATCGCGCATCGCCTTTCCACTGTGCGTCAATGTGATCAGATTTTTCTGTTGTCACGGGGAGAGTTGGAGGCTAGCGGTACCTATAGTGAACTTATTGCGAGCAACCATCAGTTTGCAGAGATGGCCAAACACGCGTGAGTATNTAATATCTTNGNCAATTNCGAGATACGAATTGTNGGCTTCTTANACAANGGAGTNCTTNANCTGTNCNATTCTCCATTCAGCTTCNCGAGTNACATATTCCANGGAAAAACNATTCAGGTNATCATTCCAGTTGTCTGATAACTNATCCGCGAATCTTTGCCGATGCTAGTCAATGCCGTCGACTATTGTAAGGATCCGATCAACATGCTTCTCCATCTCTGGAAGNAGGCTTTGGTATTCCGAGCAGTTATACCAGTTTTCCGCATCCNTCCTCGATGTGAACTCAATAATTATGACGCGATCGAAGGGGAAAGATTTTTCTAGATCAGATTTCTCACCACCCCTTACGAGAAATCTGCCGTTATATTTTTTTATTATCCCTGCCACATGTTGTTGGTAAGTTAATCGATAACCTTCGGAATCATTCACNTTAACATTAGCTAATACGTATGCTTTGGCCACTCTTCAACTTCCTGTTTCGCGTNAGTTCAANAATTTACAAATATATANTAATNGGNTTACGGCATNNCNANAGCTCAATATCGAATGAAACTCAATATATTGTGAGGCTAGTCTCTAGATATTTCTTTGTTGTTTGTTTCAGAGTGATTAGCAAAGCCTATACGCATCCGCTAAANCTCATTNCTCAAATAGAAATAAANTCTTGGCCACATATTTCATAGAATGNCAGATGNNCATCATACAGTTATCATNANGATCNAGATGAATTATAACGGGTGTGGGAAGTGCCTCTAAGNGCAATAAANTATTTATCTTCTATTGTTTTATTCGTGGTAATTACCGCGTGCAGTAATACCGAAGATGAGGCCAGCAAAGCCNTGCGNGCNTTGAGTGACCGATACGAAACAGNCAGTCTTTGGAATTTCGGATCACCAAGGCCTGNTTTGATGAATGAGGGTAACGTGGACGTTGCGCTGAACGCCATTCTTGAAATTCGCGCTGAACTTGACGCCCTTGTGGCGAAGTTTCCAGAGACTACCGCTGCTGAAGACATACTTTCAAAACACGGTGTGTACACTGACGTTTTAACGCTTCAAAAAATTGATGCTCAAGTTAAATATTTACAAAGTGAAAAGTCGTTGTTTCAGCATCGCTCAACGGTGCTCTCGGAGCAGGAAAATAAATCGGTTAGTAGAGCTTTTGGNTTTAGTTTTTTCGAAAACAGCGACACCACATGCCAAAAAAAATCAATTGACATGTATGGCNTCAGGGACTTTATCCCGCGNTTACAGGATGGNCAGCTCAGCCATTTCTTCATTAAGTTTGACAATATCATCGATCTTCTGATTTCTGTTGAGGAGTCAACAAATGATGCTTTTAATACACTGGATACNCGGGAACGAGATNAATTGGGAATCGAATTATGGAATTTGNGAGATAATAAATCCCAANTAATATACAACAATATGCTGCGGCTCTTCGTTAACGGATANGTGCCAGACTATCTTGAGAATCCAGACGGGGTCGAGGTGATTCCTGCAATGATCGGNTTAAGGAATCTGTCTAATAAAAGCATGGTNCGATGTTCATCAGAGGATAACGAAGATGAATTCAAAACNCGGGTAGGAAACTGGTTACCTCCGGGTAGAACTTATTATTTAGACGCGATTGGTAGTGAGAGAAATCAATTCCCCGTTTACGTGTTGCTTCATAGTTACGCTGGAAAGTCNGATAAAACGGAACTTACCGAACCAGTAGTTGCNGGTTTAAATAAGAAGTATGGCGATGCGATCGCGGAAGATTGGTCGATAGATCTCTTGCAAAAAAGNTGGATGACGGATGAAGGAGTCTTGGTNATCCTGAGATTCGAGGGGGATCGAGATCCTCTCAGCTATGCGGCTCGATTTAGCCTGACCTATATATACCTGCCCACATTCATAAAGCGCTATCATGAATTTTTGGAAGCATATTTGGTGTCNTATAAACATGTCGTCGATTCGATGCGTGAGACTACCGAACAGGAGAATGACCAGCGAGCCAGCGAGATAAACACAAAACTTTGAAGGACTCTGTTGCAGAACTTTAATAGCTACGCCATTTTTAAAATTGTTTTTGCAGCGTCTCTAGTGGTTAATTTTGATTAATGCTATTCGAGGTAGTTCATTTAAAAATATTCATTTTGGTTGCGGTGCAAAACAGGCTTTATTCGCTTAAGCCAAAGGGGCCAAACACCATACTGGCTCCTATCCAAACGATGGTTAGCGCCAATGCCGCTGCAATCACATAGTAAATTTTGTCGTCATTCAAAGTTGGCCTCCTCTCAGGTGACCCCATGAAGAGTCTGGCAATAACTTACACGGAATATCAATAGGCTATCAATTTAGCTTTACAATTTTTTGGATAAATACTCCAGCATTACTCGATGCCAGAGTATTTATATGCCGTTGTTATGCGATCTCTGTTACGGGAATGTTAGCTTCCTTCGCTCCTGCCTTAAATTTGGCGATTTGGTGGAAATTCATGTAACGGTAGATTTTATCAGCCATGAAATTGATGTCTTGGGCAAATTCCATGTACTCAGCGACGGTTGGTAACTTGCCCATTATCGACGCCACCGCAGCCAACTCAGCACTTGCTAAGAAAACATTCGCGTCGTTACCAAGTCTGTTCGGGAAGTTGCGAGTTGATGTCGAAACAACAGTTGCGTTATCGGCGACCCTAGCTTGGTTGCCCATGCATAATGAGCAGCCGGGCATTTCGGTCCGAGCACCAGCTGCCCCAAAGATCGAGTAATAACCTTCTTCCATTAGCTGATGCTCATCCATGCGAGTCGGAGGAGCAATCCACAGTCGTGTTGGGATCGAGTTGACATTCTTCAGGAGCTCACCCGCGGCTCGATAGTGTCCAATATTAGTCATACATGAACCAATGAATACCTCGTCGATGTCAGTCCCTTGAACCTCAGATAAAGGCCTCACATCATCAGGATCGTTCGGACAGGCAAGCAACGGCTCCCTGATTTCATTGAGATCGATTTCAATGATTTCTGCGTATTCGGCGTCATCGTCTGCTTCCATTAATTCTGGATCAGCAAGCCATGATTCCATTGCTTTAATGCGGCGAGCGATAGTGCGTGCATCACCGTAGCCGTCAGCAATCATCCACTTCAGTAGCGTTGTATTGGATTCGAGATACTCTCGAATTGGCGCCTCATCAAGTTTGATCGTGCAGCCGCCGGCTGAACGCTCAGCAGATGCGTCTGATAACTCAAATGCCTGCTCAACGGTAAGGCTTGGAAGACCCTCGATTTCGAGTATACGGCCCGAGAAGCAGTTCTTCTTACCCTCTTTGCCTACGGTCAAAAGGCCACGTTGAAGTGCTGCATACGGAATCGCGTTCACAAGATCTCGCAACGTGATACCAGGTTGCATTTGTCCTCTAAAGCGAACCAAAACAGACTCCGGCATATCCAACGGCATGACACCTGTTGCCGCCGCAAAGGCTACAAGTCCCGATCCTCCCGGGAATGAGATACCAATCGGGAAGCGAGTATGTGAGTCCGCTCCAGTACCAACAGTATCTGGGAGTAACATCCTATTCAGCCAAGAGTGGATTATGCCGTCACCGGGACGAAGGGAGACACCACCTCGATTTAAAATGAAGTCGGGTAGAGAGTGCTGTGTTTCTACATCGACAGGCTTTGGGTAGGCGGCAGTGTGACAAAATGACTGCATGGTTAGATCTGCTTGGAATCCTAAACAAGCAAGTTCTTTGAGCTCGTCGCGAGTCATTGGGCCTGTTGTATCCTGTGAGCCAACAGTTGTCATGCGGGGTTCACAGTAAGTGCCAGCCCGAACGCCTGCGACGCCACAGGCCATACCAACCATCTTCTGAGCAAGTGTGTAGCCTTTGTGTGATTCGACAGGTGCCTTTGGTTCTCTGAAAAATTCAGAAGCGCCAAGGCCAAGTACTTCTCGTGCACGAAGCGTGAGGCCTCGACCAACTATTAAAGGGATACGGCCACCGGCCCGGACCTCGTCGAGGATCACTTGGCTAGACAGCGTAAATTCGGTAACCGTCTTGCCCTGTTCATCTAAAATCAGACCATCGTATGGTTTGATTATGATCACGTCGCCGGTTTCCATTGTTGTGACATCGCATTCGATTGGTAGGGCGCCTGCATCTTCCATAGTGTTGAAGAAGATCGGGGCAATCTTACCCCCGATACATACGCCACCNGAACGTTTGTTAGGNACAAATGGAATGTCATNGCCCATATGCCAAAGTACTGAGTTAGTTGCCGACTTCCGNGAAGAACCAGTGCCAACGATGTCNCCAACGTAGGCGAGTGGGTTACCTTTCTTCTTGAGCTCTTCGATTGTATCGAGAGGGTTTTCCATCCGGGCCTTCAGCATCGCTTGGGCGTGCAGTGGAATATCTGGACGGCTCCACGCGTCTACGGCTGGGGATAGGTCGTCGGTGTTCGTCTCACCAGGAACTTTGTATACCGTCACTTTGATCTCGGCAGGAACTTCTGGCTTACTCAAGAACCATTCAGCATTTGCCCATGATTCCATCACCTCTTGTGCCAATGTATTACCGGTTTGACGTTTTTCTTCNACGTCGTGGAATGCATCAAACATCAATANAGTGCTTTTCANGGCGNTGGCAGANGTCTGTCCGACTTCGCTATCATCCAGTAGCTCGACCAGTGGNGGGATGTTGTAGCCGCCAAGCATGGTACCAAGTAAACGTGTCGCCTCTGCGNGTGACACNAGATCACACTGNGTGTTTCCTTTAGCGATGTCGGTCAAAAAAGCGGCTTTGACGTAGGCGGCCTCGTCGACGCCTGCGGGCACGCGGTTGGTCANTAAATCNAGAAGNAAAGAATCNTCTCCGGTTGGAGGGTTTTTTAANAGCTTTACGAGGCCAGCTACNTGGTCNGCGCTGAGCGGTTTTGGCGNGATGCCCTCAGCNGNACGTTCCTNAANATGTTTGCGGTANTCTTNGAGCACAATAATCGTCCCTGTTTAGATTGAATTGAACGCGGTGGGTGGGTCCTTTTGGGAACNGGATCACGGCGCGCTAGGAAGNAGCAGTNTAGCAAAAAAANACGATGCTCCTGTCCTTAAATTGGTATCGGGCTGGTTTTTCGATTAGTTCGCAATNGGNTATGCTGGAAGGGTCGCTTTGGTCATTTGGCGTAGGCATCGAATGACCTGGCAACTGTAGCCGTACTCGTTGTCATACCANACGTAAACNACGCANCTGTTGTTGCCGGTCGCNATGGTNGCNAGNCCGTCGATTATGCCCGCNGCACGAGATCCAACGAAATCAGAACTGACCGCCTCNGGCGAGTTTGAATAGTCGATCTGTTTTTGTAGTTTNGAGTGGATGGCGACGTAGCGTAGGTAGTCGTTTAATTCATNNTTTTCCACTGTTTTGCCAAGATTGAGTTTGAGAATNGCCATGGANACNTTCGGTGTTGGTACGCGAATCGCATTACCCGTGAGTTTCCCTTTGAGTTGNGGTAAAGCCTTGGATACAGCCTTCGCGGCACCGGTCTCAGTGATCACCATATTGAGTGCGGCAGCGCGACCGCGACGATCACCTGAATGGAAATTGTCGATTAGGTTTTGGTCATTTGTGTAGCTGTGGACTGTTTCAACGTGTCCGTTTTGTATACCGTATTTTTCGTCGATCGCAGCAAGCACAGGTGTAATCGCGTTGGTCGTGCAGCTTGCGGCCGAAATAATCGTATCGGTATCGTTGATTTCCGCGTGATTTACGCCGTGCACAATATTTTTTAGGTCGCCTTTACCCGGCGCCGTTAAAAGTACTCGGCTCGCGCCCGCAGATTTAAGGTGCACCGAGAGTCCCTCACGATCTCTCCATCTACCAGTATTATCGACAATCAGAGCATTGATGATGCCGTATGCCTTGTAGTCGACCTCGGTGGGGCTGGACGCATAGATGACTTGGATACGTTGACCATTGGCAATAATCGCGTTGCTATCGTGGTCGATCGTAATCGTGCCATCGAAAGACCCATGCACAGAATCGCGTCTGAGGAGGCTCGCACGTTTAATGAGATCACTGTCGCCATTGTGACGGACAACGATAGCGCGCAGGCGGATGGCCTCTTTCGATCCTGATTTTGCAATGAGCTCGCGGGCGAGCAGTCGGCCAATCCGTCCAAAACCATACAGGACAATATCTGTTTTTTGACCCGATGCTGGTGCCGCACCAGTAGCGCCTTTCAGTTCGTCTGATACGTAGTCAGATAGGTCTCGTGTATCGCCAAGTCGGCGATAGTTGACCGCCAATTTACCGATATCTACGTGGCATGGATTGAGATCAAGTTTGGCTACTTCGAGTAATACTTCACGTGCCTCTTCGGCTGTTAGTTCCTCATCCTCCACCTGTCGAGCAAACCGACAACATTTCATAACATTGATGACGGTACGGTTATTCAAGAGGCGGCCAAAAATCGATGTTTCGATCGATTTTTCTCTGAACAGCCGCCCGATGATCGGCATCATCTCCTCGGCGGCCGAGATTCTGCTGTTCCAGTCCTCCATGGTCTCGTTGATAAGCTCCATCGACATCGAATGTTCTCCCTGAAATCGTGTGAATCAATTCTGTGAATAGAGGGACCATAAATCAACAAAATTAATTGAAACAACCATTTTATGACCATACTTCCAGATATAGTCATATTTTTATTCTGAATTCTACGGTTGTTTTTTTTGTCACAGTCCTGAACCATAACGGTTTATTAGCCACGAATGATTGACTTCCCTTATGCAAAGTCGGGTACCTACCCCATGCGTTGGACTGTGTTCAACAACCTACGGCGACTCAGTCTGCAGAGGCTGCAAACGTTTCGCCCACGAGATAGTTGATTGGAACAGGTATGACGATCTGCAGAAGACGGCAGTTCTGCGGCGGTTAGGCGAACTGACATCTAGTATCGTCAACCGGTATGTGATGATAGTAGACGCTAGTCGACTGCGTGAGATGCTGGAGACCCACGGACTGAGATATCATAAATATCAGCCGCCAGAATGTTGGGTATATGACTTGTTTCGGCAGACCGGAGGAAGATTTGCTCGACTTTCCGATTTGGGGCTGGTAAAGCTCCCAGCGGCTGAGTCACTCACAAATGGCGATATTTGGGAACGAATCCAGAGCGAACTCCTTGCGATTTCCGAGGCGCATTATGAGCGATATTTCCGTCAACCGCTGGAATTCGATTGATACGACAAGTCTTTAGAACCTGAGTGCGTTATGCTAGCGCGCCACAGGAGGCTATGTGCAATATCCAACCATTGAATCGACTCTTGGTAATACCCCACTGGTCCGGCTTCAGCGCCTTCGTGGAACCCTTTCTCCAGACGTCACCATCTTGTGCAAATTGGAGGGGAATAACCCAGCTGGATCGGTAAAGGATCGACCTGCGTTCCGCATGGTACAGGGCGCTCAAGAACGTGGTGAGATAGAACCCGGTGATAGACTCCTCGAGGCAACTAGCGGCAATACCGGGATTGCGCTTGCTATGGTCGGTGCGATCCTTGGCTACCGCATGACACTCATTATGCCCGACAACCTCTCGGATGAGCGGAAGCGTGCGATGACTGCTTACGGTGCCGAGTTGATTCTTGTTTCTGAAAAGGAGGGAATGGAGGGCGCTCGGGATCTTGCTCTTTATATGGAGAAAAACGGACAGGGACGTGTATTGAATCAGTTTGCAAATCCTGACTGTCCGCGGGCTCATTACGAGACCACGGGTCCAGAAATCTGGAAGGATACCGATGGTCAGGTAACGCACTTCGTGAGCGCCATGGGCACAACAGGAACTATCATGGGCGTCTCAGAATATTTGAAAGAGCAAAATCCGGAAGTGACTGTTGTCGGCTTGCAGCCAAGTGGTGGATCGAAAATTGCCGGTATTCGTCGCTGGCCGATTGAATACCAGCCAGAAATCTTTGATCCAACTCGCGTGGACGTTATCTTGGACATTGATCAGAGTGAGGCCGAAGACATGGCAAGACAGCTCGCTGTGCAGGAAGGTATTTTTTGTGGAGTCAGCGCAGGTGGAGCTGTCTCTGGCGCACTACGCGTGGGAAAGGAATTAGATAAAGGTGTCGTCGTCTGCATTATTTGTGACCGCGGTGACCGTTATCTTTCCACGGATCTATTTCCTCGATGAGTCGAAGTACTCCACGGAAAACCCGACGTCGTAAGCAAATTCCAGACTTTCCGATTCGTATTGAAAAGTTATCACATGAGGGTCGCGGGCTCGCGCGCTGGGGCGAACGGATACTATTTGTGGATGGTGCATTACCTCAGGAATTGGCCACCGTCCGCGTGTTTGGAAAATCATCGCGAACCGCTGAAGCAATTGCAAAGGACATCTTGGTTACCTCTACCTTGCGAGCCCAACCTGAGTGTAAACACGCCTCAATCTGTGGCGGCTGCTCGTTACAACATCTTCCTCACCACGCTCAACTTGAGCACAAACGCCAGACACTCGACGAATTGATGAATCGTGAGGGAGTGCCTCTGAAGAAGGTGGCACATTTACCAACGCTGACTAGCGCTACACTAGGTTATCGACGGCGCGCGCGGCTGGGCGTGCGTTGGGTCCAAGCAAAGGACCGATTATTGATTGGATTCCGGGAACGTGCTTCCAATTTTATTGCGGATATTGATGCGTGCCCAATTCTAGATCCGCGTATCGGGCTATCGCTCTCCAAACTGGAGAAAGCGATCGTATCATTATCGACACCAGATCGTATTCCACAAATCGAAGTCGTAGCAGGGGACGACACTGTGGCAATAGTTGTGCGTCATCTTGATTCTCTGACCGAAGGTGATTATGAACATCTATCTTCATTGGGGAAAAAAACCGGCTGGCATGTATACCTCCAGCCAAAAGGACCTGACAGTGTGACGCGTTTGTGGCCCTCTGATGGAACACAATTCCTGACCTACAGGATAGGCGAGTTCGGTCTAGAGTATCAGTTCGCAGTTACCGACTTCACGCAAATAAACGGCGCAGTCAATCGAGCCATGATAATTCAAGCGGTGGAGTTGCTTGACCTCCGAGGATCCGAGCGTGTCCTGGATCTATTTTGCGGTCTCGGTAACTTTACACTGGCCGCGGCCACGCGATGTGCCGAAGTGGTTGGCGTCGAGGTGTCAGCTATGATGATCGAGAGAGTTTTACAGAATGCCCGTCATAATTCTTTGGATAATGTACGGGCAGTTGCTTTTGATTTGACTCACACGGTCTCGGATCAAAGCTGGGCCAACGAGAACTACGATATATTGATCATCGATCCTCCGCGATCGGGGGCGAAAGAGGTATTGAAAGACTTATCTTTGAAACAGATCGACCGTGTTCTTTATGTATCCTGCAATCCAACCACTCTCGCGCGAGATGCACGGATTCTGGAAGATCGCGGATATTCAATGACGCACCTAGGGATGGTGGATATGTTCCCACACACTGCTCACATTGAATCAATGGCGTTGTTTGTAAAACGGGGGTCACGTGGTTAAAGCGCGTGAGCTCCATCCTATCCAGCTTGACTCTGATTTGTCGCTTGAGAATTGGGCTGAACGTTTTGCAAGCCAGGCACACCTAGAATCAGCTGAAAAGCTCGATAAGGCGATTGGTCTGATTCATCGTCTTGAGAGAGTGGATGAGGCCGCCATAGATTGGAAGGGACCTGATGCCTATCAATTTGGTCTTGAGATGGCTGATATTCTATCGATGATGCCGATTGATGAGGATGCACTTGTTGCTGCGCTCTTGTATCGATCGGTCCGGATTGAGCGGCTTCACTTACGGGATGTAAGGCATCAGTTCGGTAAAACCGTTGCGCGCTTGATTGAAGGTGTTCAACAAATGGCGATCATTAGCCAGGCACATCAAGATACTCCCACGCAATTTTTGGGTGCAGCTGAGAACCAGACCGACGCAGTGCGTAGGATGCTGGTTGCAGTAATCGACGATGTTCGCGTGGCGCTGATTAAGCTTGCAGAGCGCACAGCAGCAATCCGGGCGGTGAAATCTGCCAGTGACGAGCGGCGTCTGAAAGTTGCACGTGAGGTATCTGATGTCTACGCACCACTTGCGCACCGGCTAGGTGTCGGACACCTGAAGTGGGAACTTGAGGACCTGTCATTTCGCTATCTTGACGAAAATGGATACAAACAGATTGCAAAAAAACTGGCGGAGCGGAGAGAAGATCGGGAGCGCTACATAGAGGAACTGGTAGATTCAATTCAGCAAACTCTAGCATCCCAAAAAGTCCACGCGGATCTCACGTGGAGAGCCAAGCACATTTTTTCAATCTGGCGGAAAATGCAGCGTAAGCAGGTCGATTTCTCACAAATTTATGATGTGCGCGCGGTTCGTATATTGGTTGATTCGATTCGTGATTGCTACGCAGCGCTCGGTCTTGTTCATGGAGCCTATAAGAGTATTCCGCATGAGTTCGATGACTACATTGCTTCACCCAAACCGAACGGTTACCGGTCGCTTCATACTGCGGTGATTGGTCCTCAAGGGAAAGTTATTGAAGTCCAAATTCGAACCCAGCAAATGCATGATGAGGCCGAGTATGGCGTCTGTGCGCACTATAAATATAAAGGTACTGACACCGAAATCAGTGGTGAAGCTTACGAGGAGAAGATCGCGTGGTTGAGGCAGGTTCTAGATTGGCATGACGAGGTGGGGGATCTTCGAGAATTATCTGATGTGCTGCGACAGGATGTTCTTGAGGATCGGATTTATGTGTTCACGCGTGATGGACACGTGGTCGATCTTCCAGTTGGCTCGACGCCGCTTGACTTTGCATACAAGGTTCATACTGAGGTTGGTCATTCCTGTCGAGGTTGCAAGGTCAATCGGAAAATCGTACCTCTGACATATCGACTGAAAGTCGGTGACCAGGTTGATATTTTACGACAGAACGACGCGCGCCCCAGTCGAGACTGGCTAAACCAAAGCCTTGGCTATCTTAAAACGTCGCGTGCGCGAGCCAAGGTTCAAGCGTGGTTCAAACAGTTAGATCGGGATCAAAATATCTCAGCCGGTAAACAGTTGATTGATTCTGAAATCAAACGATTGGCTTTGGGCTCATTTGATTTAAATGTTGTGTCAGAGTCACTCAACCTGCAATCGACTGAAGACTTGTATGCGGCGGTTGGGGCCAGCGATATCAGAGTGTCGCAAGTGGTCGGTGCGGTTAGTCGTTTGTCTGGTATGACACAACGAGAGCTAGACCTTGAACCGCGACAGGAATCACCGCAGGAGCGCACAGACGGAATTCAGATCAGGGGCGTGGGAAAACTACTAACGCAGATCGCGACCTGCTGTCATCCAGTTCCCGGTGATGCGATCGTTGGTTTCATAACTAAAAACCTCGGTGTCAGTATTCACCGAGATGATTGTTCGAACCTGTTGTCGCTAGAGGATGAGCAGCCGGAAAGGATTATCGAGGTGTCGTGGGGTGAGAAACAGGTCGAAACCTATCCTGTGGAGATAGAGATTAGCGCTTATGACCGTCAAGGATTGCTACGCGATGTTACGTCAGTTCTCGCCAATGAGCGTGTCAATGTGACCGGGATGTCGACTCAATCTGAGTCATCAGCGAACACAGCCTGTTTGCAGCTGTCGATCGAGGTGGATGGATTACCGCAGTTATCCAATGTTTTGGATCGGGTGCAGAGAATTCATAACGTGATTGTAGCCAAGCGGATTCGTGGCGCATGACCTATCGGCTTGATGACTTGATCCACTTAATGGCGTGTCTGCGAGACCCGAGCCACGGCTGTCCGTGGGATAGAGAGCAAACCTATAAGAGTATTATTCCTTTCACGCTGGAGGAGGCCTATGAAGTCGCTGATGTAATCGAAAGAGGGGCCCTTGACGAACTCTGCTCAGAGCTCGGTGATTTGCTTTTTCAAGTAGTTTTTTTTGCACGACTGGCTGAAGAAGACGGGCGGTTCTCGCTGGAAGAAGTTATTCACAGCGCTGTTTCAAAGTTACTATCTCGTCATCCGCATGTTTTTCACGATGCTACTTTCGAAAGCTTTGGACACAGTAAGTCGTCATCCATGCAGTCGATCAAACAAGCTTGGGAGGCGAAAAAGGGTGAGGAACGGGTAGATAGAGGCCAGTTAGCCCTTTTTGATGATATTCCGATGGGGTCTCCTGCGTTGACACGTGCGCAAAAGATACAGAAACGCGCAACCTCTATAGGATTTGATTGGTCATCAACAGAGGGAGTATTGTCAAAAATGACCGAGGAGCTCTGCGAGTTGGAAGAAGCGCGTTATCAACAAAACCCAGACGCCATTATTGAAGAATTTGGTGACTTGCTCTTTACAATGGTGGGTCTCGCAAGGCATCTTAATGTTAACAGTGAGCAGGCGCTTCGCCTCGCTACACAAAAATTTGAATCCCGTATCAGGGCAGTCACTCAGATGGCTCGTGAGCAAGGGATCGACCTGACGATCGCAACCGATAACGAAAAAAATGGACTTTGGGAGCAGGCGAAAACCGTCTGAACCAAATCTACTCCACAGGAGTGAAAGTTATGGAATTGCATCCGTCACTGAGGGATAACGTGAGACTGTTGGGTGAGCAACTCGGCCAGATTATGGTAAATGATCGGGGTGGTGCCTTCCTTGAGCGCATCGAGCGGCTGCGTAGTCTGTCCAAATCTGTTCACCAAGGCGAAGAGACCGCTCGTGATTTGTTGATCAATGCAGTCAAAGAACTCGATGACGAGGAGTTGGTCTCGGTTGCGCGTGCGTTTACTCAGTTTTTGAATCTGTCGAATATTGC
This sequence comes from Gammaproteobacteria bacterium, assembly GCA_002714245.1. Taxonomy (GTDB): domain Bacteria; phylum Pseudomonadota; class Gammaproteobacteria; order Pseudomonadales; family Litorivicinaceae; genus HIMB30. The sequence goes on from PAWX01000016.1 coordinate 15,473, forward strand.
CGAGCAACACCATCATGTTCGAAAGACGCGTGGTGATTTCGATGACAGCGATCCTTATCTGGACGAATCAGCGATACCCGACCTATTCGCCTCAATCTGCGAGACCAGTAAACCGGAAATGATTCTGGAAACTTTATCTGAGATGCGGATTGATTTGGTTTTAACAGCTCATCCAACTGAGTCTGTGCGTCGAACACTTGTTCAGAAATATGAAAAAATTGCCGAGTGTTTGTCCGAGTTAGACGGTGGTGCCCTCTCGTCACGTCGTGATGCACATATTAAACGTCGCTTGAAACGCTTAATCAGCGAGTGCTGGCATACCAACGATATGCGTGCTACCCGTCCGTCTCCAATCGATGAGGCCAAGTGGGGTTTTGTAATTATCGAGAACTCTTTGTGGCAAGCAGTCCCCGATTTTTTGAGAGAATTGAGTACCCAAGTGGCGTTAGTCTCAGGGCAAGAGTTGCCACCTTGGGTTGCTCCGGTTCGCTTTTGTTCGTGGATAGGCGGTGACCGTGATGGGAATCCCAACGTTACCCATGAGGTGACCCGAGAAGTTCTTCTGTTGCGCCAGTGGGTTGCTGCGGATCTTTACTACAATGATCTGACCGGCTTGGTTCAGGATCTATCGATGTCTGATGCAACCGTTGTGTTACGGGAGCTCGCGGGCTTAGATGAAGTTGAGCCTTATCGTAAGGTTTTAAAAGATTTACGAGATGAGATTCTGTTATTGCGGTTAGAGACTGAGGCCAAATTACGTGGCGAAACCGTCGATCGCTGCAGTCAAATTCGTGAAACTGCAGACCTTTTTGACCCCATGCTACTAATTTGGGAGTCACTGCATGCGAATGGAATGGGTGAAATTGCCGATGGTTATCTGCTAGATACGTTACGTCGGATTTCAACGTTCGGAATTGATCTAGTCGCCCTAGATATTCGGCAGGAATCAAGTCGTCACTCGGATGCGATCGCGGCAATTGCTGACGCTCTTCAGGTGGGAGATTACCTAGGTTGGGATGAAGCGAAGCGCTGCGATTATTTGAAGCATGAACTATCGAATCCTCGGCCGCTGATCCCGGATGAGTTTGAGCCTTCTGACGAAGTTGCGGAGGTGCTTGCCACGTGCTCTGTGATTGCAGATGCCGATCCCACTAGTTTGGGAAGTTATGTAATCTCGATGGCGAAGCAGCCCTCTGACGTTCTGTCCGTGATGCTACTGCAGAAAGCGTGTGGTGTCGCTCACCAGTTACCCGTTGCCCCACTTTTTGAAACGTTAGATGACCTAGAACATGCCCCCAAGGTGATAGAGTCCTTGCTGTCTGATCCAGCTTACGTCGATGCGATTAACGGCGTTCAACACGTCATGATTGGTTACTCAGACTCGGCGAAGGATGCGGGGACATTAGCAGCCTCGTGGGCGCAATATAAAGCACAGGACGAGCTCGCCGATATTGCTCGGAAATATGGTGTGAAACTGTTGCTATTTCATGGACGTGGCGGGACAGTGGGCCGCGGTGGCGGACCAGCCCATCGTGCAATTCTCGCCCAGCCGCCGGGCTCCGTAGATAACGCCATTCGTGTAACCGAACAAGGTGAAATGATTAGGTGGAAGTTTGGCTTACCTGATCTTGCAGTGCAGACTCTAACAAGCTATGTCCAGTCTGTAATGCAGGCGACGCTTAGGCCTATAAAAAGACCGGAAGCGGAATTTGTCCAAGCCATCGAGCAACTATCAAAACAGTCCGTTGCATCTTATCGAGCCTTGGTCCGAGGAGATCCCGACTTCGTTGCGCATTTCAGAACGGTCACGCCTGAGGGCGCCCTAGGTAAGCTACCCCTAGGGTCACGGCCTGCTACGCGGAGGGCTGACGGTGGTATCGAGAGCTTGCGAGCAATCCCTTGGATTTTTGCATGGATGCAGATTCGTTTGATGCTTCCAGCCTGGTTAGGATCTGATGAAGCTCTGGGCTCAGCAATCAAACAAGGACAGCTTCCGTTACTCCGCTCAATGTATTTGGATTGGCCTTTCTTTAAGGTATATGTAGATATGCTTGAAATGGTACTGGCTAAATCGGACCTAGATATTGCAGCACATTACGAGCAAGTGCTCTCAGGCGGTACTCATCGTCTTGGAGAGGTGACTCGCTCTCGACTAACTCAAGTGATTGAGAGCATTGCTGAGATCAAGCAGGTGAAACAGTTACTTGACCGTGATCCAGCAATTGCCCGCTCGCTGGCAGTAAGACATCCGTACCTAGAACCGCTACATATCTTGCAGGCAGAGTTGTTGCGCCGCGATCGGGAGTTGCCAGAACAACCAATGGTCGAGCGCGCTTTGATGGCGTCTGTCGCAGGAATTGCCGCTGGAATGCGGAATACCGGTTAATTGCACCATTAGATAACTTGCCTAAACACCCGAAACCCAGCTACGGTTCAGCATTATTTGAACAGGGAGTGCTGTGGAAGATGCGGGTGATATTGTTAGGCGCACCTGGCGCAGGGAAGGGAACTCAGGCTCAGTACATATGCGAGGAATTTGGAATCGCCCAAATTTCCACAGGGGACATGTTGCGGGCTGCAGTAAACGCTGAAACACCACTCGGGCTGGTCGCAAAAGAAGTAATGGACGCCGGCCGCCTGGTATCTGATGACATTATCATTGGTTTAGTGAAAGAGCGTCTGGAACAGCCTGATTGTTTGAATGGCTGCCTATTTGATGGGTTTCCCCGAACGATTCCTCAAGCTGAAGCACTACGTGACTCGGAGATAGCTATTGATCATGTGGTTGAAGTATCTGTTGACGACGACGAAATTATTGAACGGATGGCTGGTCGTCGTGTTCATCTAGCGTCAGGACGCACGTATCACATCATTTATAACCCACCAAAGAAAGATGGATATGATGATAAAACTGGCGAGCCACTCATCCAGCGTGAGGATGATAATGAGACTGTAGTGCGAGATCGTTTATCTGTTTATCACCAACAAACGGAACCATTAATTCATTTTTATTCTTCATGGGCCAAGACAAATCCAGAGACTGCTCCAGAAATATCGCGCGTTCGGGGTGTGGGCCAAGTTGAAGACATTCGAGACGATATTTTTGAGGAACTCAGAGGTGAATAATCAGTGAGCCGAAGGCCCCGGCTTATTCTCTCCAAACAGGCATTGGCGCAAAACTATCAGCGTCTGGCTTCGGTTTCAGGTAGTGCAGAATGCGCGGCCTCAATAAAGGCTGACGCGTATGGTGTTGGTATTGAATTCGCGGCACCTGTTCTATGGGAAGCAGGTTGTCAGACATACTTCGTTGCATATCTTGAGGAAGCCCTGGCGCTCCGTGAAATACTTTATGGTGCAACGATTTATGTATTTCATGGGTTTGATGCTGGCGATTTTGAAATCGCAAGATCAGCACGTATCCGTCCGGTGATCAATCTATCTGAGGAAGCATTGATCCCCAAGATTGAACATTTAAACCCAGCAGTTCATGTTGACACCGGTATGCGACGGCTGGGCATTCCACAGTACGAAACGGACCGATTGCTTGACTTGGTTGAGCAATCCAAACCCTCGTTGTTAATGAGTCATCTAGCGAAAGCTGATGAAACCGTGAGTACAGATAATTTAACCCAACTTGAGCACTTTAACTCAATTCGGCACGAGTTAGGTGGCGCCTGTCCCAAGAGCTCGCTTGCCAACACCGCGGGCATTCTTCTTGGTTCCACGTTTCATTTTGAGCTGGTACGACCAGGTATTGGTCTATACGGTGGTTCACCAGACCCCAATGACCCAAAAGGTTTTGAACCGGTGGTAACTTGGCAGGCTCAGGTAATGGAATTACAGGATATCGCCATGGGTGAATCGGTTGGGTACGGAGGCGCATTTTTGGCGCCCCTCGAAATCAAGCTGGCAACTATCGGCATCGGGTATGCCGATGGGTACCACAGAGCACTCAGTGGACAAGGTGAGGTAGCCATCGACGGCCAAATTTGCCCAATTGTGGGGCGTGTTAGTATGGATCTAGTGACCCTCGATGTCTCGGCTATCCCAAACATTAAACGGGGAACGTGGGTGGAGATTATGGGACCCACTATCTCGATCGATACCGTAGCGGTAAAAGCGCATACAATAGCCTATGAGTTACTGTCGCGACTTGGGCCTCGAATGGAGCGGGTGGTTGTCTGACCCAAGAGCTATCGGGCCGGTGGAAAATTTCCAATGAATTGTTTATACCTCGACGCATCACGTGATCGGATGTCTGTAGCGCTAGAGAGCGGTGGATCTTGGTTTGCACGAGAGTCCATTGATGGACGTCATGATCAGATCCTGTTGGAAACCATGCAATCCATCTGCGAAGAGGCTGGTATCGCTATCAGACAAGTAAGCCACGCAGTTATAGTTAATGGGCCGGGCAGTTTCACGGGGCTTAGGATAGCTGTGTCTTTTGTGCATGCTCTGGATTTGGTACAACCCTTGCGCGTTTTACCGATCGATCAATTGTCACTCCTCGGCTATATGGCAAAGAGTTCTGAGGGTGCCATTGTAGATGCACGAATGGATGAGGTTTATGTTGGCACTGAAAAGCATAGCGATGGCACTTATCAGTCATTAGGGTTGTTGCCGCTTAGCGAATTAAACGGTGATCAGACGTGGGTCTGTCATGCGGATGAGGCTCACAGGTTCGACGCGAAATTGATTCTGGTGAGACCGACTCTTGAGCCACTGCGTGATTTGGCATCCCAGATTGATTCTTCAAAATGGACTGATGGTCACCGACTAACACCCTTGTATCTAAGGAAAACGGTATCGTGGAAACCACTGGCAGAACAGCCGTCGAAATTATATGACCATTGATCATGCACTCTTTCTGGCACTCATTCAGGGGCTGACAGAATTCCTGCCGATCTCGAGTTCAGCCCACTTGATTCTGCCGTCTGCAATATTTGGCTGGCCCGATCAGGGTCTCGCTTTTGATGTTGCCGTACATTTCGGTGCGCTCGGAGCGGTAATTCTTAGTCTACGGGTTGAGATCAAGAGAATCATGACGGCTATGTTGGTAGGTTTTGGCAGACGGTATCCGCGCCACGCAAGGCTCGGTTGGCTGATCGGTCTGGCTACATTCCCGGCCGTATTGTCCGGGCTACTGGCAAAAGATTTTGTTGAAACAAGCCTGCGAAATGAATTTGTGATTGCACTTGCCACGGTTGGCTTTGGCCTACTACTGTGGTGGGCGCACTACCAGCGAGGGCGCTCCGGTTTTGGTGGCATTGACCTGAGACAGGCCGCACTGATCTGATGTGCGCAGGCCTTGGCGTTGATTCCCGGGACATCCCGATCTGGAATTACTTTGACAGCGGCGCTGTGGCTCGGGTTGTCTCGACGCGTGGCTGCAAAATTTTCGTTCCTGCTCTCAGTTCCAATAATACTGGGCGCTGCTACTTTGAAAATAAATGATTTAATAGAGGTCTCCGAACCAGTGGCATGGGACACTATCGTGGTTGGTATAATCGTGAGCTTCTTGTCTGCCTACCTATGCATCCAACTGTTTCTCGGGTGGATCCAACGTATCGGACTACTTCCTTTTGTTGCCTATCGTCTCGCGCTAGGCATGATTTTATTGGTAATGGTTATCTAGGGAAGGGATAAAAATCAAGTGATCAAGGCAAGCGCCGGTGGCGCCTAAAATATCGTCAAGAGTTTTAAACGAAATAAGAGAGCCAATTAATTTGGCTTGAAGTCGCGAGTGATTTTCCTTCCGGACGAATCGGAGCTACCCAAATCGATTACTGAATTCTAATTCTAACAATTATGATTTCGGTGTTGTTGCTTGATGCACGCGACTTCTTCGCGAGCCTCTCTAGATACCTCTGATTGATTGTTAGGTTTGCATGGCTTGATCGCATTGACTTGATAATAGTTGTCTGTTCAATGGATATGGTCCACAACCATAGAATGAAGGGGTTAGAATTAGCGGATGACAGACTTCGACGTATCACGATTCCTCAAAAACCTCACAGTCCGCCCTGGCATTTATCAGATGAAGAGTGCCAATGGGAAAGTTTTGTATGTTGGTAAAGCGAAAAACCTAAAGTCTCGCGTCTCAAGTTATTTTCGGGGCGGAGGGCTGGCATCGAAGACCATGGCCTTGGTTTCGAAGATTACTAGCATCGATGTAACAGTCACGCGTAACGAAGTTGAAGCGTTACTACTTGAGCAAAATTTAATCAAGGACTCACGTCCTCCGTACAATATTCTGCTGCGTGACGATAAGTCCTACCCCTATATCCACATGAACACCGAGCACCCTTTCCCGGGTCTTTACTATCGGCGCGGAAATCGTCAGAGTCGAGGGAAGACGTTTGGGCCTTTCCCTTCCGCAGGGGCTGTTAAATCAACACTTAACCTGATTCAGAAAACTTTTCAGATCCGGCAGTGTGAGCAGAGCGTATTTCAGAACCGTAGCCGGCCCTGTCTGCAATATCAGATTGGCCGATGCAGTGCTCCTTGCGTAAATTTTATATCTGAAGCTGAATATGGCGAGGATTTGGAATATACGCGGTTATTTTTGGAAGGACTCAATGGGGAGCTTATTGCATCCTTAGAGGCGCGGATGGATGAGGCGGCGCAGGCGTTGGAGTTTGAGAAAGCGGCGCGATATCGCAATACCATCGCCCGTGTTCGTCGTGTTCAGTCAGAGCAGGTCATGGAAAGTGATTCCGCCGATCTTGATGCGATCGCAGTCTTTCAGCAGGGCGGTGGGGTTTGCGTCGCTGTTTTGAGCGTGCGTGGTGGTCGCGTTCTCGGCGTTAATAGTCAGTTCCCTGAACTTGGTCTGTTTGAATCCCCCGAAGAAATCCTTGATGCTTTTGTCCCCCAGTACTACCTGTCCTCAGGACGCTCTATCCCGACCGAGTTGATTTGCTCTGATCAATTAAACGAGGCGGAACTGGTCGCTGACGCTTTTTCACATCAGTGCGGTCGAAAGGTGCGCATAACGCACGCGGTTCGGGGCGTTCGTCAGCAGTTCCTCGATTTGGCAAAAACAAACGCTGAGGAGTCTCTGGCGCTGCGTCTGGCGACTCGAGACGGTCAGGCAAAACGGCTCAACGACTTCGCCGAGCGATTTGCGCTTGATATTCCTGAAAGAATTGAATGCTTCGATATCAGTCACACCTCGGGAGAGGCGACAGTCGCTAGTTGCGTGGTTTTTGATGTCTCCGGGCCGCTGAAGAGTGACTACCGAATTTTTAATATCACCGATGTTCAGGCCGGCGACGATTATGCAGCCATGCGACAAGCGCTCTCTCGACGATATCGACGGGTTAAATCGGGGGAAATACCTCTACCTGATGTCTTAATAATCGACGGGGGCAAGGGACAACTGACCGAGGCCATCGAGATTCTTGCTGAGCTCGGAATACACAATATTTTTCTGCTGGGTATATCTAAGGGCCCATCGCGTAGGGCCGGTTTTGAGTTGCTTCATCGCGCGGATACCGGAGAGGAACTGACATTACCATCGACATCACCGGCGTTGCACCTGATTCAGCATATTCGGGACGAGGCCCACCGGTTTGCGATTACCAAGCACCGGCAATCTCGGAGTAAGTCTCGTTCACAGAGCCCGCTTGAGGGTATTCCCGGGGTTGGACCAAAGAGGCGTCAGGCGCTATTGAGACATTTTGGCGGTATTCGGGAACTGGCCCGTGCGAGCGTCTCGGATATAGCCAGGGTTGCCGGAATGAGCCACCAAACGGCAGAGTTGGTATACTCTGCGCTGCACACCGACTGAGACAGCTTTGTGAATTTACCCAACTTTTTGACTTTGTTGCGCGTTTTGCTAATTCCAGTCCTTGTGCTCGTGTGGTTCATCCCGATGCAATACTCGGGAGAAATCGCAGCAGTAATTTTTATTGGGGCTGCCTTGACCGATTGGTTGGACGGTTGGCTTGCTCGTCGTTGGGAGCAGGAGTCTGCGTTTGGTGCGTTTTTGGATCCTGTCGCTGACAAACTGATGGTGGCCGCGGCTCTGGTTTTATTGGTTGATGCTTTTGACTCGTCGTTAGTGACACTCTCGGCGATCGTTATCATTGGACGGGAAATTGTTGTCAGCGCCCTACGTGAATGGATGTCTGAAATCGGCCAACGTACGCAGGTCGCAGTTAGTTGGCTGGGTAAGGTTAAAACTGCAAGTCAAATGCTTGCAATTACGGCGTGTCTCGCGCTTCCCATCGAATTGGAGCTGACTCATCCGGGACTTTGGATGTTGGTTTTCGCTGCACTTTTGACGTTGTGGTCGATGGGCACATACTTAAAGGCGGCTTGGCCACATCTGCTTCCGAGTGTTGGTAAGTCCGATCCCGAATGATTCTATGGTTCTACGTTTAAAAGCGGCGATCCGAAGCGCGTTTCCTTGAGTGACTTTTAAATCAATCTATAGACTGTATACTCCCCAAACCTGAGGGCCAACGGTCGCACATGCCGGTGTGATGGAATTGGTAGACATACCGGACTTAAAATCCGGAGAGGGAAACCTCGTGCCAGTTCGAGTCTGGCCACCGGCACCATCAACGCCACATACTCAAAGATAACTCATTGATATACCTGCACTTACCGTGTCCAGCAGTATTGTAGGTACAACAATGGGTAGAACATTTTCAGCTGTTCCGTACACCTATCTCAAACGTGGTGTGTATTACTTTGTGAGACGCATCCCTAGCGATTTACAGACGTTCTATCGCACAGATCGTGTGATTCTGAGTCTGCGTACAAAGTCCCTGCACAGAGCCTCTCGTGCATCAGAGAAACTGTCCTCACGACTGGATGATTATTGGCTTGATCTGCGCCTAAAACAGACAGATGTGCCCGGAAGTCATTTGTTAAAGGATCACTCATTACAAACACATGGAATTACGGTCACGCTAGGTTCCACATTGAGTCATGCATGTGATGTGTACAAACGAACAAAGGGTAACGGTCGTAGAAAACTGTTCTTCACTCACACGGATCGTGCAGTTGGTTATGCCATTCAATGTTTAGGTAATAAAGACCTATGTGAGTACACAACCATTGATGCTGGCGAATTCAGAGACTGGTTGTTTGGAAAAGGTCTGAGACGATCATCTGTATCCCGCAATCTCACCATCGTTAAAGCCGTGGTGAATCTCTGTATCCAAGAAGAAGGACTAGGAATTAATAATCCGTTTGCCAAGGTCTACATCCCTTCTGATGAGAATCATACCAAGCGTCACTCACTGACCATTGAACAGATCAAACTGCTCCAAGAGAAATGCAGACAACAGGATGATTCCCTACGCTGGTTAGCCGCACTCATCAGTGACACAGGTATGCGATTGGCAGAGGCCGTTGGACTCGCAAAAGATGATTTAAGACTAGATGATCACGTTCCACATGTTGTTATCAGGAAACATCCTTGGAGACCTTTAAAAACCTCAGGGAGCGAACGAGTCATCCCGTTAGTCGGCGCCTCTCTGTGGGCTTCTCAGAGGCTCTCAGACACTGTTTCAGGGCAGTTTTTATTCCCTCAATATGTTAATGGAATCTCTACCAATGCGAACTCAGCAAGTGCCGCTTTAAATAAGTGGATGAAGACATTTTTACCTAAAGAATGTGTAGTCCATGGAATGCGTCATGCGTTCAGGGATAGGCTGAGAGCAGTGGACGCTCCAATGGATATGATTGATCAATTAGGTGGCTGGAGTTTGCAAAGTGTTGGGCAAGAGTATGGGGCTGATTTCTCCGTCCACCAAGCTAGTCAAGCTATGCTTAAGCTCATCATAAGTTAGCCAAAAAACAGGTCGTGTAGCCTCCGTGAACAAAAGAGTATAAACCATCACGAGACTGAGATTGTGGTTGTGGACCAGTATTACGCATTTTATTGATTAATTTTAAAAACCTAGGTTCTAGACCGTGATTTGGAATCAAGTTGACGTATTCAGTCCAAGCTAGTGTTCCGACATTACTTCGTGAGTGGTAAAGCATCTGCTCAAGTGATTTCTGAGGTTCTGGTATCTTTGGGTCGGCTCCTGTTTCTAGATAATTTAGCAAGGATGTCACACCGTCTTTCAAACTGACGCCATCTGAGTTTTTTGCATTCCAAGCTGGGAACCCAGCACGTTCCAGAAAAAAAGCCGTTATTGCAAGGGCCCCGTAAGTATCATTGGTATACCGGATTTCGTTTAGCTTGTGGCCCTTCATGAACTTCTTATGCCAACCAGAAGCATTAATAGCCTCTATTGCGGCTAAGTATTGGCCAAGGGCCTCACGTAATAGTGATTCGTTTCTCATGACGGACGCCCATATAGTCAATCCCATGATTTTGATAGAGCCCCTATCAGGGCCCGAAAGTTTTATTATGTCTTCTAGCGTGTCGACCCCATCGTCGTACTGCTTCATTGATTCAAAGAAGTGTATACCCCACGTTTTAAATGACTCTCGCTGTTGATCGTTTAGGTACTCCTCTACCGAAGCATACGATAGAGCCATTGCCATCAAAACCATATAAGCATGAGCTTTTTGCTCTGCATATTGAGGGTAGTTCTTTGGAGCATTTCTGAATCTGACCGGCTCCATTTGTGTGAAGGCTTTGCCAGTCACAGCGGCCATTAGCGGCTTAGTAAGGATCGACGGATCATTAGCACCGAGCGCCCTGAGTTGATTCCTGTAGAGCCATATTCCGAAAGGCCATGCGTTGGAAAAATGATTATAGAGATTGTCACCTATCACCCGGATTTCTTCTGTAATTAAACTTTCATCCTCAGTGAATCCGTTGCGAGGAAATTTTTCACTCCAAACTCCAGCCGAGCAGTACTTTTGATTCTCCTTAAGCTTGGTTAATCTCTCATTCCAATAGAATTCTTTAATATCTCCAAAGTCTGGGTTGAATGAGTTAGCGGCGCTTCTTATAGACTCCAAGCCTATGAGGCTCCCTTTTTGACAATTGAAGGAACATGCGGTCGCTGATTCAAGCGCATCAATACCCATAACAAGCCACATCACAAAGTAATACACACCACGTTTGAGATAGGTGTATTTGGGGGCATCAATTTGTGCACTCATTTGTTGTACCTACAATACTGCTGAACACGGTAAGTGCAGGTATATCAATGAGTTACACGTAGAGATGTGGTGCTTATGATGCCGGTGGCCGGAAGTGATTCCTGTGCACAGCACTAATTCTTCAATGATTACCTGCAATTACTAGTGTTCACTGGGTGTGAGTTCACAGTCAATACCGATAAATGTTCTACCCTTTGTGCACTCACTACAGTTACTGCCAAAGGTTATCAGTACCCACTCCCTCTGCCTCATTACAAATGCTTCATCTGCATGTGATGCACTGACGATGTATTTCAATCTCTCTAAATAAATCATTTAACGGTCTTGCATAGAGGGTATGCATGGGCCAGTGGGGGTGCATGGATATGTTGTAGTTAAGGTGTTACACAGATGGGGGGTTTTAGACAAAACAATCATTTTTCAGAAAACGTTAGTGTGACATTCCGGTCGGTTACCATAAGCACCACATCTCTACGTGTAACTCATTGATATACCTGCACTTACCGTGTTCAGCAGTATTGTGGTTCAACAATGGGTAGAACATTTTCAGCTGTTCCATACACCTATCTCAAACATGGTGTGTATTACTTTGTGAGACGCATCCCATAACTGATCAATCAACTGCTTCACTTCAGCATGATCACGCCACCTGTGCACATCTAATGGTCTTGAATTAAGACGGTGCTCGTTACGACGATATGTATCTTCTTCATATGCCATGACTCATCACACCCCTAGGTGTATTCCATTACTAGTAGGGCACCAGGGTTGGTTAAGGTCTTTGCTTATTTGATATTTAGTGTCTTACCTTTCCCAAATTTCTTCTCGACCAACAAAGTTATCGAGTATCAAGAGCTGCTAAGAACGCTCCAATACGTTCCGCTGTTCCGCTATCGGCAACGCTCAGATCCATACAGTTTTGATCATGAATCAAATCTAGTTTCGTGTCAGTCCAGATTTCAAGGTCGATTCTTTTAAAAAAATTCGGATCAGAAAAAATACCGAGGGGTATGAAAACTAGCTCAGGCAGGACTTCCGGTCGTACGGCCAATCTGACGTGACATTCTGGACAAAAACTTGTGAACATCATCTGCCCACTACCTCCCTTGTAATCGTACCTAACCTCTTGACCCCCTTCAAAACTGAATTCGCCCTCTCGGTAGCATGCGCCAATTGACAGTGAACCATTTAGTGTACGACAGGATTCACAATTACACTGGTACAAGAACATAGGTTCAAAATCAGTTTGGAAATTCCAAGCCTCGCAGTGACACGCGCCAGTATATTTTGGCATTTGAACTCCCCTATCATTTATCATTTGTTTTCGCGTTGTTTTACTATCTCAAAATTTTTCAGGATTGGGGAGTTCACTTCTATTAAATTCTCGTTAAAAGCCTCAGCGTGATCTTCGATATCTAGTTGGAAAATCCGTGATGTCGATCTGACTGGGGGGGGTGAGGACGAGATATGTATCAAATCCAAAGGTAGTCTTAACCAGAATGTCTTCACTTTTTTGTGAAGAATGAGTATTCCAACTGATAATGAAACAATGTCGTTACTTGACATGGAAAGCGTCGGTGCTAGTGTTGATTTATCAACGTTTTCCGATCAGTAATCGAACCGATGGATCCGCTGTTTTTTATAAAAAAATAACATCGCAGATATCGTTCCATCGTCACAGGAGTACGCAAATGGCAAACAAATATTCGGGGTTGGTAGCATTAACGGGAGTCTGGACTGTTCCGCATGAAATGTACGACGAGTTCGTTGGGTTCACCAATGTTCATGCTGAATTCATGGTAGAAAAGTCCAAACGGTCGGGCGAACTCGAATTGGTACATTTTTGGTGGGCGGAGAATCCGGTGATCGCTGACTCTTTCGATATGGATTCGGAAAAAACCGGGGGATATCAGTTTGTACTTACAGAACTTTATCAAACCGAGGCCGGACTCCGCCATCACTGGTCTGAGGCGTCCATGTTCGCTCCTATCGCAATGGAAATGTCGAAACGAGGCCTGACGGTTGAGTTTTGTAATAATGGGCGGGTAATTCACAGCCTGTGGGACTGACCGTCTAAAGTAATGAGTTACAAAGGGCAATGATAAACACGTGAAGAAATTAGTTTTGGTGATAGACGATGACAAAGTCGCCTTGAAATTAGCGGGTCAAGCTTGCCATGATCTTGGTTTCAAGGTTCACGTTGCTGATAACGCCATTGAAGCGTTGAAGGAACTCACAGGCAGGCGCTTCAATTTGGTTTTTTTGGACCATAATATTGACGATGTGTTGGGGTACGAAATTATTGACGAGATAAGACCGTATATCCAGAACGCGACCGTGTGTGTGTTCACCGGCGACAAATCGGAGGCTACAAGAAAGGCCTACGCTGACCGACAAATCTACAATTTCATCTACAAACCTCTCTCAAAGTCAGCTATCGGTATGAAAGCGGTGCAGCTAGTAGGAGCATGATACCTTGACAGAAGATTGGTTTGATGAAGAGTTGTGGGATGATAATTTTGGTGATTTCGACAACGAAGACTTGCGAGAAATTATAGACGAGGCCGTGACAGATATAGCAGATCTAGTTCAGGGTTTGCGGTCGAGTGACTCCGAACAAGTAGCCAAGAACTCTCACAAAGTCGTTTCTACGTGTGGCAATTTTGGTTATGTTCAATGCGCCGCATTGGCCGCAAATATTGAGCAACAGGCAAAAATGGGATCGATAGTCAACGAAGAGAAGGAACTCCTCATTGGCATGGTTGAACGGGTCATAGAGGAATTAGGGCAGAAAGTAAATTAGTTTCTTTTTTTTGGGTTCGGAGGGTTGTCGTGACAGAAAAAATAGAACGCTTATCGAAGTGGACCTATCCTGATTATCCGAAACCTGACAATGAGGCAGAACGTATAAATCGTATCGCTGAATTGTCATTAGAGCAGTTCCCTAAGTCGGAAATACTTCAAAATGTGTGCGAGATTGCAGGCCTTGTCACGCAGTGTCATATGGTAGCGGTAACCATCGTTGGCAGGGACAAGCAGGTTATCCTCGCCAACGAACTTTCCGAGGAAGCCAAGCACAAAGCCGGTGCTATTTCTCAAAGCATGCCTCGTCACGATTCTTTCTGTAACTATACTATTTCAGGTAATAGATCTTTCGAGATCACAGCGCTCCCGTCCGACCCAAGATTTAAAAATAATCCCACAGTCAGTGGGTCTCCGAATTTTAAATTCTATTCAGGGGTACCTATTAAAACGGAGAAAAACGAGGCCTTAGGATCAGTCTGTGTCCTGAACTTTAGTGAGCGGTCTGGTCTGTCCGATGCTCAGGTCAAAGCTTTGGAAGATTTAGCTCGGATTGCATATCGTGAGATGATTCATATTGAGACGTCAAAAACATCACGTTATCAGTTGAAGAAGATGGAGCTCGAATCAAAACTGCGACAAAACTTGGCCGCGGAGTTAGAAAAACAGCGGCTGGCAGCAATAGAACAAGCAAACTTCAAATCCGAATTTTTAGCCAATATGAGTCATGAGATCCGGACTCCGTTAAATGGGGTAATCGGGATCGCAGAAATTCTGAAAGATACAGGCCTCACAGAAGAGCAACTCGGTTACACCGAAACTCTGCTTGGCAGTGCCGAAAACCTTTTGAGGATTATTAACGATATCTTAGATATATCAAAGATTGAAGCAGGGCAAATGACTTACGAAGAAGTACCATTTTGTCTGAAATCGGAATTGGCAAAAACAGCTGACAACTTGGCCATTAAGGCCCACGAGAAAGGTATCGAAGTTATTTTGGAGATAGACCCCCAGTTCCCCGCAGAGGTGATTGGCGATCCAGTTCGCGTTTCACAAATTCTGTACAACATCGCCGGGAATTCAGTGAAGTTTACAGAAACAGGTTTTGTTCAGATAAAGTTAGAAAATCCTGCAAAAGATCTGGTTCGTATTTCAGTCATCGATACCGGTATAGGCATGGACGAAGAAGGCGTAAAAACTCTGTTTGAGAAGTTTTCTCAGGCTGACACCTCAATCACCCGCCGTTTTGGCGGAACCGGATTAGGGATGGCGATCGTTAAAAATTTAGTTGAGGCCTTTAAAGGGAAAATTGATGTCTCTTCTGTTGGCGGTCAAGGGACCACCATATCGATCGATTTGAAGCTTCCATGTTCCAATGATCCGGACGCGAAAGAAGTGGCCGACGTTTTTGACAAGCCCCACGTAGAAAATAAGCGTGTATTGGTAGTGGATGATATCGAGCTAAATAGAATTATTATCAAGAGACCATTGCTTGCTAGTGGCGCGATCGTGGTGGAAGCATCGGCAGCCTCAGAGGCTATCGAAAAGGTGAGTGTTCTGGCCACAAACAACGAGCCATTAGATCTCGTGATAACCGACTTAAATATGCCCGGATCCAGTGGTTTAGATCTTTGTCGAGAGATCCGGAAGGACAATAAAAACGTGCCGATTATAATGCTATCCAGTTCAGGCTTGACTGAGGAAATGAAAGCTTTAGATGTGACCCGGATGCTTAGTAAGCCCGTTAAACTAGATAGATTAAAGTCTGTGGTCACGAGTTGCCTGCAGGATGAAGTGGGAGCCTCCCACACCACAATCCAAAAAACAAAAATTTCTAGTCCGGAGGGAGATTTCGCGGGATTGAAAATATTGGTCGCAGAAGACAATAGCACCAACCAATTGGTAATCAAAAAGGTACTCCAAAAATTAGGATGTACGGATTTTTCGGTCGTTGACAATGGAGCTGAGGCAGTTGAATTTGTTGAGAATTGTGAAGAGTTATCCATCATATTAATGGATATCCAAATNCCGGTCATGAGTGGACTAGATGCTACTGAAAAAATAAGAGGTCTGGGGGGGCAGAAAGGCCAAGTACCNGTCATTGCCTTGACTGCCAATGCTGTAGAAGGCGACCGTGAAAATTATTTGAGCCAAGGATTTTCTGGCTATGTGTCGAAGCCATTAAGGAGGGCTCAGCTTGTAGCTGAAGTGACTAGATTGCTGGCATAACATATCATCGTAACTTGGGCATCGGCAGGNAAACTGAAACGGTCAAGGGAGAGTTTAAATGAACAAGTTTGTACTTTTTGGTAACTACACTACTGAAGCAATAAGAGGTTTCATAGCAGAACCAGATCAAAACCGAAGAGTGGCAGCAGAAATGATTGCTGAGGCTGTGGGTGCAGAGCTCTTGGATTTTTTCCTTACCAAAGGNGAGCATGATTTCGTTGCTGTAGGCCAGGGAACCAGTAGTCAAATCCTGGCCATAAAAATGGCAACGATGTCGTCTGGAGCCCTTTGCAACCTACATGTACTAGAAGAGGTNGATTTGGCGGAACCGGCNGNNCTAGCGAGTAAAGCACTTGCCAACTATAAAACTCCGTCCTCCCTTGGCGCTAAATGACGGGTAACAGAAAAAAGGTGGCTACCAACGCAGCTCTTAATTTTTTAATTTAGTCACCACCAACACGGCGAATGATTTCAATAAGTGACAAGGTCCAGTTAAATTAATTAGGTAATCCTCAATCACACGTATTATATATTCGAGAGTTATCATTGACTGCTCATTCAACACCGCAGTCATTTGGTATCTCTTAGTTTTCTGTTACTGTTTTTTGTGTCGCTCTGTGAGTGAGGCTATTATGGCTCTCGCATGTTCTTCCGAGAGATTAAATTCTAGTCGTATGCGATCGATGTTGGCAGCCTCATCGGAAGTGATAACTCCATCCGCTAGCGCATGGTCCACCTCGGCCTCGAAGATTGCTTTCCGTTTTTCTAGTTGGCTCGCGAAAGCGTTACCAACGATCCCTGTTAAAAGAGCGACCGTACAAACACCCATCACTGCAGTTAGTGCACCAATTAATTTTCCAAGAGGGGTGATGGGTGAAACGTCGCCGTAACCAACAGTCGTTAATGTAATAATCGCCCACCACATTGTTTCAGGAATAGATGAAAACACCTCAGGTTGAACGTGATTCTCAGCAACATAAATTAGGGCGCTGGCAAAAAAAAGGGCAATGCCCAACAAATATAGTGCTGCTCCAAAAGCCCGTCTCTCCTCATAAATCGCGGAAATAAGATCCTCGAGGGCTGAGGAATAGTGACTCAATTTAAGTAACCTGACCATCCGAAGGGCCCTTAACCAACGTAAGTCGGCGCCGGGGATCATCCATTGTAAGAAACTCGGTAGGAGAGCTAATAGATCGATGATACCCATGAAACTAAACGTATACTGAAGACGCTTGCTTCTTGCCGTTTTTCCGTTAAGGTCCGCTCGCATGGGGGCTGACCAAACGCGTAACAGGTATTCGACAGCAAAGATGGTCACTGACATCATTTCGAATAATAGTAGTTGTGATCCATAAATTGCCGCGATACTGTCTACCGATTCGAGACAAACAGCGATGAGATTAGCGAGAATTAATAGAGATAATATTAAGTCGACGCGCCTACTTAGGCGGTCACCAACACTGCCTTTATTCAAAATTTCAGCGATTCGCTGCTTTGTGATTCGCATCTACCATTCCCTCGACGGCTGTTGAAGTGTAGAGGATTCCAATGAAAAAAAATAACTTTCCTATTTGTCACGTTTTTTTTGCATTCGTCTTGGGAATAGCGATCCAACTCGCTCCACCAAAAATATGGGCCACTGAAACACAGGACAGCTATGCCTTCATGAGCGCTCAAGACTTGTATGACGCATTGAGCCAACAATCGCAGGTCGCGTTGGGTTACATGCTAGGTATTGTTGATGCTAAAAAAGGGAGTCAGCCGGATGAATCCTGTTTCGCGGTTCCTTGGCGGCCCGATGCCGATGAGGTATTGGTGAATGCATATCTAAACTTTTGGCCATCTATCGCAGATTTCTCAATGAAAGCCCCTGAGGCATTGACTCAGATGATGACCAAAAAGTTTCCTTGTGATTCTTAGGAAACAGGTATCTCAAAGTTAATACTCCTGTATTCCGCGAGATTCTTACGATAGAACTTTTAATTATTTTTTTTTGAAGCAAAATTTCTCTTATAATTAGGTAGTTGGACTTTAGTCTAATATATACGCACAAATCTTCTTTGGGAGTAACATTCTAGAGAGGTTATATCGATAGAACGAAATTAAAGGCAAACGTATGCGTTTTGATGTTTTGAAAGTTTTGGTCATCGTGACGGGCCTGGCCACACTGCCATCGTCCTTCCTGTTGAACACAGCTTATGCCGAAGAGCCAAAAACTTGCGCAGATGGTGAGCCTTGTCCGACTGATGCTGAGCTCGAGGACTCTTGCTCAGATGAGGCGGAATCGATCTAAAGTGAGACCATCTTCGAAGAAAATAATGAAAGGGATATTAATTATGAATATTCAAAAAACGCTCGCAGGGGCACTAGTTGTGGGCGCTATGGTGGTAGCACCGTTCGCAGCGAATGCTCAAAATAAGCCGGTAGATATCACCTTCGGTGGAAAAGCTACGGCGCAGGTTAAGCATAAGGGTAAAATTATCACCATTCAGCGTGTCCAAGATAATGGAAACAACGTTGATGCTTCCTTCGCGAAGACCTCTCGTCCATGTCCTCCGTTTTGTATTCAGCCGATCAGTCTGGCCCCAGGAGTAGAGACGATTGGTGAGAACGAAATGATCGACTACCTAGAGCAAATGTCAGCCGGTGACGATTCAGTCATGGTGATTGATTCACGTACCCCGAATTGGGTTGAGCGTGGCCAGATCCCTGGGGCGATCAATCTTCCATGGACAAAGTTAAACACGGCTAAAGG
>PAWX01000017.1 GCA_002714245.1 Gammaproteobacteria bacterium
AAAATTGTATTGTTGGGCCTACTGTTCGCGATTTTAAGCAGCGTTGCAAGTGCTCACGAGATGCGCCCCTCGGTTGCATCCTTATCGGTAGATTCCCAGGGGTCCTTAACGCTCGAGTTGGTCACCAATATGGAGGCATGGCTCGCAGACATTGATCCATCGCTGTCTGACACCGACCACTCACCAAATGCCGGGCATTACGATCAGTTACGAGCACATAGTGAAAGCGCGTTGGTTGAGGTAATTAGAAAAGGCGACCGGGACATCACGCAAGCGATCGAGATATTGGCTGGTGGTGGTAGGGTAGGGATGTCACTAATAGCGATCGAAGTTCTACCAGTTGACGATATTAATCTACCGAGGGATACCCGGTTGATCCTCGGCGGGGGGCTCCCCGACGGTGTCAGTAGCTTTGTCTATCGCGTTCATGAGACGCTTCCGAATACCGCAGTGCGTCTGTTTCTGGAGAATGCTGACCCGGTAGTCCAGTTTGTCAAAAGCGGCCGCACGTCAGACGCCCTATCACTCGATCAAGCTGTCGAACGCTTTGTAGGAGCGCTTGTGGCCGAGTACTTGGTACTGGGGTTTACGCACATCATACCGAAAGGTCTCGATCACATTATTTTCATTTTGGGTTTGACCTTAATTTCTAAACGTTTCATAGATTTACTTATCCAAGTGACGGCCTTCACCGTGGCGCATTCGGTGACTCTGGCGCTTGGTCTCTACGGGGTACTGAGGCTTCCAGCGTCGGTTGTTGAACCACTGATTGCCGCCTCTATCGTCTACATCGCCGTGGAAAACATATGGCACCATAGGGTGAACACATCGCGTACACTGATTGTGTTTTGTTTCGGCTTATTGCACGGGCTGGGCTTTGCTGGAGTCTTGAGCGAACTTGGGTTACCCGAACGTGATTTTTTGTTGGGTCTTCTGGCATTTAATGGCGGGGTCGAAATTGGACAACTAGCGGTTATCTTGGTGGCCTATCTCTCGGTAGGTATCTGGGTTATGAGATTTCCCTGGTACCGAGAGCGAGTAGCTGTACCGATTTCGGTGATCATTGGTCTGGTAGGGGTGTATTGGTTTGTTGAGAGGGTGACTGGGTAATGTCCGCTGAGACGAAAATGAGTGCCCAGATTATGACCAGGGTCACAGCGATTGGAGCCTTGGTCGACGGGTCACTCGGTGTATTTAAAATCGTGATAGGCCTCATTAGTCAGAGTCACGCCCTGGTAGCTGATGGTGTTCATTCGCTTTCAGATCTGGGTACCGATGTACTGGTAATCTTGGCAGCGAAGTGGAGTCATGAGGAGCCTGATGCTGACCATCCTTATGGCCACGATCGGATTGAGACGCTCGCGACGCTGATCCTAGGGAGTATTTTGCTGGCGGTGGCGGGCGGAATCCTATACGACAGCATCCAACGATTCCTTGAAGACGTGATCATTATCAATTTAGGCGCATCAGCTTTTATCGTGACAGTCGCATCGATCGTTTCAAAGGAGGCGATGTATCACTTTACCTCGCATTACGCCAAAAAGCTTAACTCGAAATTGCTTCTAGCTAATGCCTGGCATTCCCGCACCGACTCCCTATCCTCAATTGCCGTGCTGATAGGATTGATCGGGGTCAGTTTTGACCTAGTATGGCTGGACGCACTAGCCGCTCTTGTTGTCGCTTTTTTTGTGACTAAGATCGCGTTAACACTCTTATGGGACGCGACACAGGAATTAATTGACACTGCTTTACCTCTGGAGCAGGTGGATGCCATCCGGGCGGTCGCGCTTGGTGTTCCTGGCCTTCGCGACGTACACCAAATCCGAACCCGCTCAATGGGAGGGAAGACACTGATGGACCTGCATCTACAGGTCGACCCCCGTGTGTCTGTGTCTGAGGGTCACGAAATCGGATGCTGGGTCGCCGCTTCCGTTAGGGCCGAATTTGACGACATTATTGATATCACCTTCCACATTGATCCTGAGAATGATGCGGATTTTGAACAGGAGGGGTCCTCGGCACTTAGACCACTTCGAGAGACGGTAATCGAGGATCTTACGAAGGACTGGAGCGGCTTGTGCGAGATTCTGGAGTTTCGGCTTCATTATCTCAGGGGGAAGATCGATGTCGAGCTGGTTACGTTCAGTGATGTAACAGTTTCTGAGCTTAAGTCAGCGACAGCTAGACCGTGGTTAGGGAATGTCACGATACTGAGATCGAATTAGTTTCGAAAAAGATATCATCGGATTTTTAATTAGACTACTGTCGGCTCCTCTTTCGGAGATAACTGAGTCTATCGGAGATAAGTGGGTAGGTTATGCGGGAGTGGATGAGAGCATTTGCTGGAGTGTTCTTCGCTTTTCTGGGCGTTCAGTCGGAGGAGAATAGGAGATATGATTTTGCGAAAGGTCGATTTATTGTATTTGCAGTAGCCGGCTTGATTTTAACTTTTGTGCTCTTATTGACCTTGTATGGACTTGTTCGGCTCGCCATGATGTATGTACAATAAAGCCTTCTTTTAGGACCTATAGAGCAAGGATTGCTCGATGCGAAAAAGCAAGTTTTTTGGAGTAGGTTCAAAAATGCCGCCCTTAAAAAAATTATAAATCTCATAAGACTTACTTTTTAGGTATCGTAGACCGCCGTTTTTACAAATATGTAGGAGGGACGCGAATGACCAAAGCTATTACTTTGGCTATATCGCTCATTGCTACGCCTGCTTCGGCAGACTGGCAGATAAATATGAATGAAGGCGTGACAGCATTGTCTCGCGAGATCTTCGATCTACACATGCTGATCTTCTGGATTTGTGTAGTGATCGGCGTCGCTGTCTTCGGTGTGATGTTCTACTCAATTTTTAAGTTTAGAAAATCAAAAGGAGCCGTCTCCGAACACTGGCACGAAAACACAACAGTTGAGGTCGTGTGGACTGTGATCCCGTCTTTCATTCTAATAGCCATGGCAATCCCAGCAACCGCGACCCTTATGGATATGTATGACACGTCAGAAGCGGACGTGGAGATTCAGGTTACCGGATATCAGTGGAAGTGGCGGTACCAATATCTTGACGAAGATATCGACTTTTTTTCGAATCTCGCAACACCTCGCGAAGAAATCACCAATGAGGTAGCGAAAAATCCAAACTATCTTCTAGAAGTCGATAACCCTCTCGTGATACCGGCAAACAAGAAAGTGCGCTTTCTGATTACCGCCAACGACGTGATCCACTCGTGGTGGGTCCCACATTTTGCGGTTAAGAAAGATGCCATCCCTGGATTCATTAACGAGTCCTGGGTCAAGGTCGAAGAGCCCGGGGTGTATCGAGGCCAGTGCACTGAGTTGTGTGGAAAAGACCATGGCTTTATGCCGGTCGTTGTCGAGGTTAAGTCCGAAGCTGACTACCAGCAGTGGGTGACTGATCAGAGAGCGATGAAACTCGCTATGGCTGGTGAAGCCTCAAAAGAGTTTTCACTGAATGAATTGATCGCTAAAGGTGAAGGGGTCTACAACACAGCCTGCGCAGGGTGTCACCAGCCAAATGGCCAGGGGATCCCAGGAGCATTCCCAGCAATCACCGGGAGTACGATCGCCACGGGCGCGATCGATACCCACGTCGACATCATCGTAAATGGTAAGTCAGGAACAGCCATGCAGGCATTCAAAGAACAGTTATCGGCAGTCGATATCGCGGCCGTGGTTACCTACCAACGTAACGGACTTGGTAACTCAGTGGGCGATTCAGTCCAGCCAAACACGATTAAAAATTAAGGGGAAATCATTATGGCTACGGTTGATGTCGATCTACCGCACGTAAAGGAAGAAGATCAGCACCACCATGGTCCTGCAAAGGGACTTGGGCGTTGGTTGTATACAACCAACCACAAAGACATTGGATCGATGTANCTCATCTTCAGCTTATGTATGTTCATGATNGGNGGAATCATGGCNTTGATCATCCGCGCCGAGCTATTNCAGCCAGGNNTGCAATTGGTNGAGCCAAATTTCTTCAACCAGATGACNACCATGCACGGACTCATCATGGTNTTTGGNGCNGTNATGCCAGCCTTTGTNGGCTTGGCCAACTGGATGATNCCNATGCAGGTNGGTGCCCCNGATATGGCGTTGCCGCGAATGAATAATTGGAGCTTTTGGATTCTTCCNTTCGCATTTCTAATATTGTTGTCGTCGCTGTTCATGCCAGGNGGTGCGCCTAACTTTGGCTGGACGTTCTACGCACCACTGTCGACGACCTACGCCCCTGAATCNGTNACCTTNTTTATATTCGGTGTGCACATNATGGGTGCGTCNTCCATCATGGGCGCGATCAATATCATNGCAACNATTTTGAACATGCGTGCNCCCGGCATGACATTGCTGAAGATGCCNCTCTTCGTATGGACTTGGCTAATCACTGCGTTNCTGTTNATCGCTGTGATGCCCGTGCTGGCTGGTGTGGNNACNATGATGNTGATGGACATNCACTTCGGAACATCTTTTTTCAACGCAGCCGGTGGNGGNGATCCGGTCTTGTTCCAGCACGTTTTCTGGTTCTTCGGTCACCCCGAGGTCTACATTATGATCCTGCCAGCNTTCGGCATTATCAGTGAGATCATCCCGACNTTCGCGCGCAANCGNTTNTTCGGTTANGCCTCNATGGTGTACGCGGTTGCATCGATCGCNNTGTTATCGTTTGTTGTNTGGGCTCACCACATGTTTACNGTCGGTATGCCGCTNGTNGGTGAGGTGTTCTTTATGTTCGCCACNATGCTGATCGCGGTTCCCACNGGGGTCAAGGTGTTCAACTGGGTCGCGACNATGTTTCGGGGTTCGNTGACGTTCGAGACGCCTATGTTGTTCGCGNTAGCATTCGTTGTCTTGTTCACGATCGGCGGNTTTTCNGGNNTAATGCTCGCNATCGCTCCTGCCGANTTCCAGTATCACGACACCTATTTTGTGGTCGCNCACTTCCATTACGTATTAGTGCCCGGTGCGATCTTCTCCATAATGGCGGCGACGTATTATTGGTTACCTAAGTGGACAGGCCATCAGCTAAACGAAACGATGGGCAAGATACATTTTTGGTTGTCATTCGTGGGCGTGAATATAACNTTTTTCCCGATGCATTTTGTNGGTCTGGCAGGCATGCCGCGCCGGATACCNGACTATGCTTTACAGTTNGCTGACTTNAATAGCATGGCCTCGGTTGGTGCCTTCATCTTTGGGTTNTCNCANTTGGTCTTTATNTATAACGTGATCCAGAACGTTCGNGTTGGTGAGAAGGCAACNNCTCAAGTCTGGGAGGGCGCGCAAGGGCTNGAGTGGACAGTNCCGTCTCCTGCTCCATATCACACCTTNTCGACCCCTCCAAAGGTTGATTNAGANATGACNGNGCAGANCGAGAAACAAACGAAACGNCTTGNAGTGCGGCTNGCAACAGCCGCGNTCGCGATGTTNGGTTTCGGTTTTGCATTGGTGCCGTTATACGACGTATTTTGTGAAATTACTGGATTGAACGGCAAAAACTTTAACCAGGGTCCCGCCGAAGTCTNGNCGGTAGATAAGTCTCGGACGGTCAAGATCCAGTTNGTNACCGTGAACCCNGCCAGNATGCCTTGGGANTTNAAACCAAACGAGCGTTCAATTCGGGTGTTTCCTGGGCAAGATAGGCAAACAGCTTTTTACGCAAGGAANCCGACANCGCANTGGATGGTNGCGCAAGCAGTNCCNTCCGTAACACCNTCCGAGGCGGCGCCATACTTGCACAAAGTGAATTGTTTTTGCTTTGANCGNCAGCCNTTAGANGCGNGGGCTGATACAGAAATGCCNTTGCTGTTCGTGGTTGATCCCAAACTCCCGGAGCANATCTCGACGATTACCTTGTCGTATGCNCTTTATGACNTGACCGAAAAACAGAACGTGACACANACAATACCTAACAAGGACAAAGGACAAGTAACTTTATGAGTGGTTCGACATATTATGTTCCAGANCAAAGCAAATGGCCGATCNTNGCCTCGATCGCGCTNGGACTTTTAGCTTANGGGGCGGCCATGACCATTACATCCATGACNGCCGATCGCGACTCGATTGGNCCNTGGGTCCTCGNGGGTGGTTTTTTTGTGCTNTTTTATGTGNTCTTTGGATGGTTTAAAGANCAGATTAGAGAGGAGGCTGAGGGACTCCATAGTGACCAGCTTGATAGGTCTTACCGTCAGGGTATGTTGTGGTTCATATTCTCAGAAGTAATGTTTTTCGCAGCGTTCTTTGGTGCGCTTTTCTATGTCCGAACATTCTCGGTCCCATGGATCGGGGGCGAGGGCGAAAAAGGTGTTACAAATATGCTGTGGGAGGGCTTCAGCGCGACGTGGCCTCTGTTACAGACTCCAGATATGAAACAGTTCCCAGGCGCTGATGCCGTGATTGATCCTTGGCATTTGCCTTTGGTGAACACTGCATTGCTGATCACTTCGAGTGTTACGATAACTTTTGCCCATCATGCGTTGAAAGAGCAAAACCGGCAAGCATTGGAGGCTTGGTTAGCGGCGACAATCGTTTTGGCCGTTGTGTTTTTATACTTTCAGGCTGTGGAGTATCACGAAGCTTACACGGAACTCGGATTAACCCTGAATTCCGGAATCTATGGTGCAACCTTTTTTATGTTGACCGGTTTCCACGGGTTCCATGTGATGCTCGGGACGACCATGATATTCGTGATGCTTCTGCGATGTTTTGATGGTGCGTTCTCACCGGATAAGCATTTTGCATTTGAGGCGGTCGCTTGGTACTGGCACTTTGTCGACGTGGTTTGGGTAGGGCTATTTATTTTTGTTTATATTCTTTAACCGCCGATTCCATGCGGCTCGAGTAGACCGGTAGCGATACCGATTCCTACCAGAGCTATAAGGGCTGCCGCTAAGCCGACGCGCCAGGCAAGTGCGTTGACGACACGTTTTTTATCGGATGAGTCTTTCATCAGGAAGAAGAGGCCTGAGAATAAAACGCCAACGACGGCTAGAAATAAAATAACAATTAATAATTTGAACATGGTTCATCTCACGTATTCAGTAGGGTGCAGGAAACCATAATGTGGCCCACAAAGAAATGGTGGTTTTTGATTGTTGTTGTTCCAATTATCGGTTTGTGTGTCAAAGCCGGTTTTTGGCAACTCGATCGAGCGGATCAAAAAGAGGATCTCATGCAAGAGTTGACGGTTAATGAGTCATTGCTCTCGTCTAGCTCTCAAATCCTAGTGGCTGAGAATCAACGAGGAACATACCGAGTCCGGTTGCCTGTGGTACGCGATACGCATGAACCCTTGGTTTTTTTGGATAATCGTATTCAGGAGCGGGTCGTTGGCTATGAGGTATTCACTAAGGTTTCGAGTATCGACGGTGCTGTCCGATTGTTGGTTAACTTGGGGTGGGTCCCGGGATCGCGTCTCAGAAATGAATTACCGGAGGTCAGGGTGCCAGAGCGCTTCGTCCTCNAGGGGNCTTGGATNCCAGTGACTGAAAGTTATCTGATGACTGGATCGCAATCTGAGTCCATNGGGANGTATAGGCGAGTCCAGTCGCTGACTGACNTNTTGAGNNCAGATACANTAGCAGGGATGGTNNTGGCNGATGGTTTGTTGCCCCGNAACGCGGTTGGCCCGACACCACGCCTTGGCCCAGAAATACATTATGGTTATGCGGTGCAGTGGTTTTTATTGGCTATCGTGCTTGGCGGAATGTCTGGGTACATCCTGAAGCGAGGACTGGTACGTGGGTAATCGAACGATATTTTGGTCGATATGGGTAATTGCTCTTCTCCCGGTAATCGCGGCAGTTGTGATGTACTTCGGGCAAATCGGGGTACCCGACGGCCGGACGCATCATGGTGAACTTGTCGATTATGGCACGCAGTATTTTGATATAGGTCTTCCTAATCCCGGTAATCCAGCTAAGTGGCAAGTAGTTCTGTCTTCTGCTGGAGGCTGTAAGCCATGTAGTTCATTTAGCGAGGGCTCTGCGAATTTTCATACAGCTCTCGGTAGAGAAAAGGATCGTGTGGCGGTCAAAGAGGTTGCAGCGGCTGATCTAACGATGACGGAGCCATCGATTTGGATTGTTGACCCATTGGGCAATGTTGTTTTACGTTTCGGACCCGAGATCAATCCAACGTTGATCCTTAAAGACTTGAAAAAGCTTCTGAAATTATCGAAGGTGGGATGATGGCAAATAATCTTCCATTAAAACTAGCTACAATAGCGTTGTTTTTGGCTATCGAAGTCGTGCTTATGGGTGGTTTCACACGTATTACTGATTCTGGCCTTGGTTGTCCGGACTGGCCCGGTTGTTTCGGTAAAATGGTTATGACGACAGATACTGAAATGCTACTGTATCTGCAAGAACGCTACCCAGAGATTCATGTTGCCGCTCATAAAGGTTGGATTGAGATGATTCACCGATACATTGCGGGAATTCTGGGGCTNTTGATCATGGCGCTCGCTTATCTCGGATATCGTGAAAAGGAAAAGACACCTAATTACCCTTACTTACTTTCGCTCATACTTTTGGGATTGGTGATTGTTCAGGGGGCGTTTGGTGCATTTACGGTGACGTTGAAGCTCGTCCCAAATATCGTGACGCTTCATTTAATGGGTGGACTCATCATCGTATCGACCTTGATGTATTTGAGNCACCGACTCAAACGTCTCGCAAAAGGTGAATTACAGTCGATAAAAATGCGGATACCTGTCGTGGTAGGTGTTGTTTTATTGTTTATACAAATCCTCTTGGGTGGTTGGGTATCGACGAATTACGCAGGCTGGGCTTGTCCCTCTGTATTAGGCTGTACAGCGGGTGCAGAGGTGCAATACGATTTCCAAAATGGATTCAACTTTTTTCCAGAAATNGGCTTNAATTACGAGGGNGGGCAGTTGGAACANGGCGCGAGAGCNGCAATTCAGATGGTGCACCGGGCCGGTGCATTCGTCGTGTTAGGGTATTGGCTTGTGTTGCTCACGTTGTACATCAGAGGTAAGGTCCTAAGAGCACGCCAAGCCTCCCACTTCATTGGCCTGATCCTTGTACAAATAGTGTTCGGGTACGCTAATGTCGTTTATGCGGTTCCAGATAGCCTTGCATTTATTCATCACGCGCTTGGTGTTTTGTTATTATATTCCGCGTGGTCGATTGCATACGCTACGGCTGCGGAGCAGGAGGATGCCGTCTATGGCAATGTCAGACACGCTTAATGNNGGATCAACAAATGCCTCCTGGAGAGATTATCTTACATTAACCAAGCCACGAGTAGTTGCGGTACTTGTTCTGACCTCGATGGTTGGTATGTTGCTCGCAAGCCCCGTATTACCCAGTGTTGACTTGTTTATTCTGGCAAACCTCGGAATTGGTCTGGCTGCTTCAGCGGCCGCGGCTGTTAATCACGTTGTTGACCGACGGATCGATGCAATGATGAGTAGGACAAAGCATCGGCCTGTCTGCGATGGAAAAGTGTCGGCTATCAATGCTCTTTTGTTTGCATTTGTGCTTGGTACGTCTGGGCTAAGCATGCTGATCATTGTAGCTAATTCACTCACTGCGATGTTGACCTTTGCCTCAATTATTGGTTATGCCGTAATTTACACCTTGTACCTGAAACGAGCGACGCCTCAAAATATCGTTATTGGTGGTATCGCTGGAGCCTCGCCGCCGTTGTTAGGATGGGTCGCTGTCACTGGCACAATAGACCCTCACGCGTTGTTACTAGTGGCCATAATTTTTGCTTGGACGCCTCCCCATTTCTGGGCACTGTGCATCGCTAAAAAAGAAGATTATGCGAATGCGAACATTCCAATGCTGCCTGTGACGCATGGAGATGAATACACTCGGCTACAAATGCTGCTTTATACCATCCTGATGATCTTGGTCACTATCTTGCCATACCTCACTGGAATGAGCGGTATCTTGTATTTGGCAGGAGCTACAGTAATCAATATTAGATTTTTGGTGCTATTAAAAAGGCAAGCGGAAACCAAAGATCCACAAGATGCTATGGCTCTCTTCTGGTATTCAATACGCTACATTATGTGGATGTTTCTATTTTTGCTGGTCGACCATTTTATAGCCGTCTGATAGAAAATTTCCGGTGACGCTAAGTTTAATCGAGACGTAATCCTGTCCCTCAGATGAAGTGGACAAGCCGGTAAAAAACTATTAACGGCTGGTCCTCAATATAGAAAGCGTTTTATTCAACGAAAAAAAATAAACTGCCTAAGATCAACAGCTGCCCGGATCCGACAAAATTGCCGCGATCATAAAGTTATGATGTGTCGTATTTGAGCACGTATCTTATAAGGTATTGTCTTACATTTTGTGGGCAGCTCCGTTTTATTTAGTTCAAAGTTGAAGCCAATAAACGAGATAGAGAGAGATCATTCCCGTGACCAGAGTAGGGAGGGTTTGCTTTGTGGCAAAGAATGTAATAGTCGCCAGTATTGCAGCAATTGGTCTAGGGTCGACTGCTACCCGTCCGAATTCCTGAACAAGTCCAGTGTCGCCCTTAAAAATACCCGGGACGATAAGAGAGCAAAGAACCGCCGGAGGCACAAACTCTAATGCCTTGATAAGCCACAATGGAAGCGTAACGTAGTTTTGTACCTCGATAAAAGAGCTCTTGAGGCCGAGCGTGACAATCCCTGCCAGACCGACGATAAACAAGAAATCGAGGGTCATCGAATCATCCTTTGGTACAAAACTCCAAAACCGACTCCCGAAATGGCGCCAAGAATTAAGCCTAAACTATAGGGTAGGTCTAACCCGACGAATGACACCAAGGCCCCTGACACAGCGGTAACTCGGTGAGCCATCGTTTTCAATGTTTGTAGTGCTAGCGTCAAAAATGTCAAAGGGATCATAAATTCTAGTGACCAAAACACAGGGATGATTCGACCAGCGAAAGCGCCAATAATAGTACATGCTTGCCATAGCCCCCAAAGTAGCAGGGTACCTCCGGCGTAATAAGCGATGCGCTCCTCTAATCCCCATTCATGAGCCCGGTAGTCACGGTGGCAAATGGGATAAATTTGATCAGACAGGCCATACCCCACCAGAAATCTTATCAGCCGATTCGCGTCCGCCAGATGAGGAGCAATCGAGGCGCTATATAGAACGTAGCGAAGATTAATTGCAGTGACTGTCAGTAAAATGATCCAAATAGATGCGCCTTCATTCATTAATTGGTATGTCGCCAGCTGAGATGCTCCTGCGAACATGAGGAGAGAGCCGAGCCAAGAATCTATCCAAGTAAATCCGAACGATATAGGAGTAAAACCGGTAACAACTCCGAAGGGAACTATTCCTGGTAAAAACGGAATCATTGCTCGCATCCCCTGCATGAAGCAAGGTCTAAGCTGCCTAGGCTGCTTTAAATTCATGATGGGACGATACAGCAAGTTGAAAAAAAACAAAGAAATCTGGTAATGGTTTGACAAATACGATACCCACAGACGCTGTGGATAACTATGGGGGTTTATTTTTGACCACCACTCTAAGTATTTGATCTGTCGGCTATCATTGAAGTTGTCTAAAAAATAAACAAATACTCTGCTAATTTTAATTATCATAAAATTCAATGGGTTAAGAAGAAAGTCCAAATAACCTGATGTTTCTGCATCAGTTTTTAGACGTGTGGGGTTCCGGCAGAGCTGTTTCGAACGGTAACGCCTAGTTGTGGATAATACGCACAGGTTTGGTGCATTTATGCTATCGACTTGAAGTGCTGTGAGGATGTTCCGGATGATTGGGTGTGCTAAGTGCTTTGCCTTTAGTTGGAGTGACTTCCCATGCTTAGCAATGCTCTTTCGGAAATAAAGCCCCACTTTGACGGTTGATTTGCCCACATCAATCTGCCCGACACGCATATGTGCGCGCATGTTTGCGTTTGGCTGATTCCCACGATCCCAGCGATTTTGATGATTATATTCTGGGTCTGGTCTCTAAATGTTGGCCAAAACATGTCAGCTGCCGGTTGCGCGACAACCCTTTCTAGCTAACGGGTATTCACTGGCCTTTCTGGACCTAGAAGAACAGCTAGCCATCGGTACTTGGGCGACTCCTCGAAAGCTAATTTAGCTGTCATAGTGAGCGGAATAGCCAGTAGGATACCTACAATTCCGAGTAACCAGCCCCAGAAAACGAGGGATAGGAATACAACCATGGGTGAAAGTCCGAGACCCTGACCCTGGAGCCGGGGTTCGATAATTTGACCGAGACCAATGTTGACCCCCAGATACACAAGGGTTGTGAGGCCAGCTGAACCTAGGCCAAATTCAAGAAACGCTAAGATCACTGCCGGGACGCCTGCTAAGATTGACCCGAGCGTTGGAATGTAGTTCAGAAGGAATGCGAGGAGGCCCAAAACAAACGGGAAATCAACTCCCTCCGACAGAAGAAATCCAGTAACCGCCACCCCTGTTATCACACCTATGAGCGTTTTTATTAGTAAATATTGATTTAGGTGTTTCATGAACTGTGTGAACGAAACAAATGGCTCATGTTCCCCCCGCTTGAACGCGACACGGACTTTTTGTGGCATCGACGCAGCTTCCATTAAAATGAAGACAACAATTAACAGAATGAGAAAACCATTGGTCAGGAGAGCGCCTAGCGCAGTCAATAGATTCGATAGAAGCGTAAAGATACCGGAGGTATTCAGGGTTTGACGCAGCTGGTTCGCTTCGATAGGGATGTCGTAGCTGGCAGCGATAACCCACAGAGATTCAAGTTGGTCATTCAGGCGAGCTTCATAAATCGGAGCCGCCGCACTAAATGCATTTACTGATCCACCTACTACAGCACTCAATCCAGCGACGATAGACAGAAGAAAAACCAATACGATTATTACCGAGAGGACATTTGGGATACCGCGGTGCTTGAGACTGATCGACAGTGGTGCCGAGATTAGAGCAACGAACAACGCGACCAGCAAGGTCACGATAATCGCGCTAGCCGACTTTATGCCTGCTATGACCACTACAAAGGCGGCCAGATTAAAAAGCCAACGTTCTCCAGAGTTCACTCGAATCCCTCTTCAATAGTTATCTGATCAAGATGTTAACAAAGAAGCCCGGTAGAGGTACCGAGTAATTAAACGAACTTGTGTTTTTATTATTCGAACAATGCTTAATTTCTTAGCGGACGGATTATCTGCGGGTTCCACGAAGCGATGGTCAGTTTTGTCAACGTTTATCCTTCTGATCAGCCTTGATAAAGAAATTAATCACCACCGCAGGTAGATACCAATAATTCCGTAGGTTAAGCCGAGTGTTAGTAGCGAATATATGAGGCCTTTTAGAAATATGACGCTGGAAAAAGCGTGGGGATCACCAGGTTCTTGCTCAAACGCGGGTTTCCTGCCGGTAAGCATCCCTCGGATTAGCGGCTCCTTCATTACGGTGACGTGCCAGGTTATGGCAATAAGGTGGACACCAATAATCGCGAGCAAGAGATCACTTAAGATGGGGTGGATAGTACCTGCGAGACTTACCATGGCAGCCGGTATCAATGGCGCGAGAGGTCCATCAAATAAAATATCATCCGAAGACGACATACCGGTTAGCGCAGTCAGAAATATTAGCATCAAAAAAAGATAAACAGCTAGCCCACCAATCGCGGAATGACCCGGAACTTTCTCGGGTTGCCGCGTTAGGACCCTTTTTAGACTTTCCTTTGCGCGAATTGGATTTGGAGGCGGAAAACTCGAGAATCGAGCATATTTTGGACCAATAAAGCCCCAGAGGATCCGGAAAAGAACCCATCCTCCAAGCAATATCCCGACCGTGGCATGTACATCGATATATTCCGCATCTCCCCCGGAGATTTGCTGGAATACAATACCCAAAACAATTGACCAGTGGCCGAGCCGTACCCAAATGTCCCAAACAGGAATTGTCTTTTGCATCTTTGATCCGCAACAGCTGTAATTAGCGAAGAAATCACAGACTAAAGACTGTAAGTAAAGAAAGCCTTTAGCTCAAGGCATAGTCGATGATTTGTTTGCTCTCCTCATGTGTCTGATTCAAGTGTCACGAGTCCAAATTTGTAATTAACTTACGGAATATTGTAGGACAAGGAGCCCATTATTTTCCTTCAGAATTCGGCTATTAGGTAAATTATGTGTCATTCTTTTAACCAATGAATGGAGAAGCGCGTATTCGCGGATTGGAGAAGTCGCGTTTCATGGATGAAAGTTTTCAACGGATTGAGGTGGGATATGCTTGTACTTACACGACGGGTGGATGAATCGATTCGTATCGGCGATGACATCCGTATCACAGTAGTCAAAATTAAAGGAACACAGCAGATTTGCGTTGGGGTCGACGCTCCCCGAGATGTACCAGTGCTCAGAGAAGAGCTACTAATCGATCGTAGCGAGCTTGCCGACGAACAAGAGTCTTCAAACTCGTAAATCAAAGCGAAATACTATAACAGTTCGCGTATCATAAGAATCCCTGTGATCGCGGGTGCTGGCGTGCAACCAAAAAACCTACTTTTTATTCGACCAGGGCTGTCTCTGTTGGTTATACCTAATTGGTTGTCACGACAAGAGAGCGATGATTTGGTGATTGATTTGCTTAACGTTCTTGATTGGTCACAAGGTGCAATTCGTCTGTTCGGTCGGAAAATTGATGAGCCGAGAATCACTACTTGGTGCGGCGATGTACCTTACACTTACTCAAACCGTGAATTAGTGCCGAAACCTTGGCCAATAAATCTAGTCAAAATTCGAGATGCGTTGGACCACCTGCTAAATTACCACGAGATTCAGACGCTACAGGGTTTAAACCACTGTTTATTGAATTACTATCGGGCGGGTACTGACTCCATGGGTTGGCACCGAGATAATGAACCAGAGCTTGGGAGGCATCCTGTGGTTGTCTCATTGTCCCTAGGTGAACCGCGTCGATTTCGTCTGAAGTCCAGAATTAATAAAGCGATATCTCCCCTTACCTTTGATTTAGGACATGGTGATCTGTTAGTCATGTACGGAACGACACAAGTCTATTGGGAGCATGCGCTGGTAAAGACAAAAAAAATAGTTGGTGGGAGAATGAATCTTACTTTTCGTTCTGTCGGTATCGTATGAGTCGTTGTATTTTGTGCGTATTACATCAGGCGCATTCGACTACGGGGCAGGTCGGAGTCGCCTTGAGACAACTTGGTCACCGAGTGCAGGTGGTGCGTCCCCTGATTGGACAAAGTATGCCACGACAGATTCGTCAGTTTGATGGACTGATAGTATTTGGCGGGCCCATGAGCGCCAATGATGATTATTTACCTGGCATTTCCACCGAACTTCGGGCCATTGAGCAATGGATGCATACGGATCGGCCGATGTGGGGGATCTGTCTAGGGGCTCAATTAATGGCTCGAGTTCTTGGATCAGAGATATACAGTCATCCTGAAAATCAGGTCGAGGTTGGTTGGTATGCGATTAACCCAGTCGGGCACGGTAAGCGGATTTTCGGTACATTGACACATGTCTACCAGTGGCACAGGGAAGGGTTTGAGTTACCGGATGACTGCACACGGCTAGCGTTCGGAGGGGTAATGGGGTCTTTCCCAGAACAGGCTTACATGGTTGGCCGACATGCCTTCGCGACACAATTTCATCCAGAAATGTACCCGAAAATGATGAATACTTGGTTGGCGCGCGCGGGTCACATGACTGACTTACCGGGAGCAATGCAGATCGATAGTCATCGGAGCGGATTGGTCAGATATTACCAAAAGCAATCGTCATGGCTTAAACGGACGCTAAATCTTTGGTTAGACTCGATGCTTTGAAGCGAGGTGGCCAAAGATTCTGGTGCACATGTCGATATTACAATCAGATAGGTAAGGCTTCAATTATAGGAATTAACTTTCATGCACGGGTTACTGCTAGTTACTACAATACTTACCACGGTGTTTTTGATTTATGGTTTATATCAGTTGAATCAAAGGGTGGTACGGCTCGAGGATAGGAAGCGCCAAATCGCGTCTAATAACTCAGCCGATCAGCATGTTTTTAAAGAAAGCGCTCGTGAATCGAGTGACGACATCTTCAATGATCTGGAAGGTGAGGAATTATTTTACGCTATGCTCGGTGAGCGGCATCAGGAGATCATTTTTTCAGATGATGCGAGGAAACGATTTGAATTAATAATTCGGAAACATATTCTTGAAGTGCTGGAGAAGGCCAAAGAGGGTGAACTCACACTTGATTCTGGTACGATTATCCGGACACTTAGAGGGTCAGTCCATTCGTGGCTTCCGCAGGATGTTATAGGTCCGCTCCTAACCCAAGGCGGTGTACTTGCCAAAAATCCGAAAGATGAGCAAGCAGTTCAGTCGATTCAGGAAATTATTGACCGTTTGTACGCACAACTCAGTTATAAAACGCCTGATGACTTGCTTGGCTTAAAAGAAGATCATATGTCAGATTCCCCGGTCGAAACACAAAAAGGGCAAAACACCACGTCCACGGCCGATGTTTTGATTTAAAAAATTGCATTT
>PAWX01000018.1 GCA_002714245.1 Gammaproteobacteria bacterium
ATGTCGCCCCCGCGGGGGCACCCCCGGCCGCCCCCGGCCGGGGCCGGGCCCGGACCCGGTGCCGGACCCGGTGCCGGACCCGGTGCCGCGGCCGAACACCGGCCGACCCAGTGGTGCGGCGACCCACACCGAAGGCACCTTCCGTCGTTGTGCCGCAACGCGTGCTCAATCTCGGCGAGCCGGGCCGGCGCCAGCCAGACCTGGCTGAACCGCCCCCCGCGCACCCGGGCCGGCCCGTGGCGCCGCATCAGCTCGACGCGGTACTGCTGCCACTAGTGAGTTTCGATGGCCTAGGCGGCCGGCTGGGTACGGGCGGCGGGTTTTACGATCGCTACTTTGCCGATACCGAGACCCGACCATGGATGATCGGAGTAGCGTATAGCGTTCAGGAGTCCCTAGAACCACTGCCAACCCAGCCTTGGGATATTCCCCTGGATGCAGTAGTCACCGAATCTGGCTATCGGATCTTTGATCGCGCAACATTACACCAGCATTGAGGAGAGAGCTGCGTGAGCATTTATCCGATCATTAAAATGGGGCACCCAACTCTGCGAAAAGTCGCCTCGCCTGTCGCTTCATCTGATATCGACCGCCCAGAGATGCGTACCTTGATCGCCGACATGGTGGAGACCTTGCATGATGCCGGTGGCATCGGTTTAGCAGCGCCGCAAATTGATCGTCCAATCCAGTTGGCCATTATTGAGGTGCCCGGCGGCCCGAGTCGCTACGGCGAAATTGAAGCCGTACCGTTAACGGCTTTCTTTAACCCCGTGCTGACGGTGCTCGATCCAGCCGAGGCGGGTTATTGGGAAGGTTGTTTGTCGGTGCCGGGGCTTCGCGGCTTCGTGCACCGTCCGCAGCATGTGCGCGTGGACTACATAGACATTGCAGGTGAGCAGGCATCTATTGATCTCCAGGGCTTTTTGGCCACCTTGGTTCAACATGAGTTTGATCCCCTAGCCGGCAAACTCTACGTTGATCACATACGGGATATGACCCAGCTAGTGTTTGAAGACGAGTGGTTAGCCCATCAGCCCGAACAGTAACAGGTGCCTCAATAGGCGCCGAGGCAGTTAACGCAAAAACAACTCGTAAGCCGGATTGTCTTGCTCAGACCAGAAACGATANCCNATACGCTNCAAATNACTTTGGAGCTGCGTGCGCTNCGAGGCNTTCGCGTCAAAGCCGACAAGCNCCCGCCCCCAAGCCGATCCGTGATTGCGGTAATGGAATAGNGAGATNTTCCAGTCCGCACCGAGACCCGACAAAAACTGCAGCAAGGCACCGGGACGCTCGGGAAATTCAAANCGAAACAGCATCTCAGACCCGGGACTGCCGCGATGGCCGCCCACCATATGGCGCACATGCACCTTGGCAGCTTCGTTTTCGGTCATGTCAAAAATCTGATAGCCCTTGGACGCAAGCTGTGCAATCAGTGTCATACGATCTTCTTTCGACTTGACGCCAATGCCGACGTAAATATGCGCCNGCTCAGAATCTGNGCNGCGGTAGTTGAATTCCGTTANGGCNCGTTTGCCGAGGGCGCGGCAGAACTTCAAAAAACTGCCCTTGGCNTCATCTATAGTAACCGCNAGCACCGCTTCTCGCGCTTCGCCGACTTCCGCGCGCTCTGATATATGCCGCAGGCGGTCAAAGTTGACGTTGGCNCCGCTGACGATGGACACCACATGCGACATGCCAGGGTGGGCATCGACGTAGNGCTTCATACCCGCAATGGCCAGAGCACCGGCAGGCTCGGCCACACAGCGCGTATCTTCAAACACATCCTTAATGGCCGCACANATNTCATCCACNTTTACCACCACAACGTCGTCGACATATTTCTTGGCAACCTTGAACGTCTCNTTNCCAATTTGCGCCACGCTGACNCCGTCGGCGAACAAGTCCAGCTGGTCAGTGGGCAGCCTTACCCGACGTCCGGCCTTCATCGCGGCGTCGAGACAGTTTGATCCTTGGGCTTCAACGCCAATGATTTTGGTACTTGGATGTAAATACTTNACGTAAGCGGCAACTCCNGCGATAAGGCCNCCCCCACCGACGGGTACAAAAATCGCATCAAGCCGCTGGCTATGCTGATTAACGATTTCCATGCCAATGGTGCCCTGCCCTGCAATCACATCCACATCGTCATAGGGAGGGATGAAAACCAAGTTTTGTGCCTCGCAAAGTGCCTTGGCGTGCTGCGAGGCCTCGTCATAGTTATCGCCATGCAGGACAACTTTTGCGCCGCGATCACGAACCGCGTTCACTTTAATGCTCGGCGTGTTTTGGCCCATGACGATGGTGGCGCGNATGCCGAGCTTTTGTGCCGAAATGGCCACNCCTTGNGCNTGATTGCCAGCGGATGCCGTGATCACGCCTGCGGCTTTTTGNTCTTCGCTTAACTGCGCCATCTTGTTGTAAGCCCCGCGCAGCTTAAAGCTGTAAACCGACTGCATGTCTTCGCGCTTCANNCTGACGTTTACGCCNAGGCGCCTGCTCAACAGCGGCGCGCCAGACANTGGGNTCTCGGCAGCCAGNTCATAGACTTTTGAGCCCAGAATTTTCTTTACATAATTTTCTAACATGCCAACATTTTCTCGTTCCTTCGCCGGACTTCGCTGCCCATCTTCACTCNACTTCGCAAACGAGGCGCTTTATCAGCCATTCTAAGGACGAACTCAAGCAAAAAGCCGCCAAGGCGGCCNTTTCATACATTGGCCCTAAGTTGGATCGCAAAAGCATCGTGGGTGTTGGCACCGGCTCGACCGCCAATTGCTTTATCGACGCACTGGCACAAATNCAGCACACCTTNGATGCCGCCGTCGCGTCCAGCGAGGAAACNCAGCNACGTCTTGTNGCANATGGGATNACTGTGCTTGATCTAAACGCGACCTCACATCTTGNTGTTTATGNAGATGGCGCCGACGAAATCGATGCGCTGGGCAACATGATCAAGGGCGGCGGCGCAGCGTTAGCTCGCGAGAAAATCGTCGNCAGTGCCGCCAACGAGTTCGTNTGCATCGCCGATGATAGCAAGTTGGTAGAAACACTTGGGGCNTTTCCTCTGCCTNTCGAGGTTATNCCCATGGCCCGTAGCCTCGTTGCGCGAGCCNTGGTGANGTTGGGNGGACAGCCCATTTGGCGCGAGGGGGTGACGACCGACAACGGCAACATCATTCTCGATGTTCACAGCCTCACAATCGACCAACCCTTAGATCTAGAGCNCCGTATCAACGATGTCCCCGGCGTTGTGTGTAACGGCATCTTCGCCCAACAAGCCGCNCANGTCGCATTNTTAGCCGGGGACAATGGCGTCACCATCTTAGNTGCTTCAAACCCTTAGATGCTGNNGTACGGCAAGNAAACTTTGANCCNCTCGACAAAAAGGCGCGGTGNCANTCAGGACTGGTCNGCAGGATTCGCCTACCATTTCGGCGGCGCCCCAAATGAGTGGCGGNGATAAAGATAAAGGNNGNGCATTGGGCAATTGCTGGATGGTGACGACCGCTCGCGATGANAACTGCTTACTCGCCAACGAGTGGTAGTAGCTTTTGGGGATTGAGGATTTGCTCTGGGTCAAATACTTGTTTCAAGCCGCGCATCAGAGCGATCTCTTCGTCGCTGCGGCTATAGCCTAGGAAATCGCGTTTCAGCAGGCCTACCCCATGTTCCGCCGATATGCTGCCGCGCCGTGCTTGCACCAGTTCAAAGATCTTTGGGCTCATGGTGTGGCCGACGTGAAAAAACTCATCAACACTCATCGACTCCGGCCGCAAGATATTCAGGTGTAGATTGCCGTCGCCAATATGACCATACCAGCAAACCTCGAAGCCCGGATAACCCTCCTGAACGTAGCGATCGACATCTGCGAGAAAAGCCGGTACTTCGCTGATCCGCACCGACAGATCGTTTTTATATGGGGTGTGGGGCGCCAAGCTCTCGGAGATGCCTTCACGCAACTGCCACAAGGATGCCGCTTGAGCCTGAGACTGGCTGACAACACCATCCACTATCCAGCCGCGGTCCATACAGAAAACGAAAGCTTCTTCGGCGATGGAGAGATCGGACTCATCAAATTCCAACAGGGCGTAGTTTTCTACGCGGCTTTCCAGCGGCGCTGGCAGCTGTCGGTGTGCCTGCACCTTTTGCAGCGCTAGGTCCGAGAAAAACTCAAACGCCGAAAGCGTCAGGCGGTCGTTGAAAAAGTTCAATATGTTGAGCAGGTCGGTGACTTCTGGCACGCCGACAACCATGACAGCCTGTGGCAGAGGCTGGGGCGCCAGATACATGTCCAATTCGCCGATCAAGCCCAGCGTCCCCTCAGAGCCAATCATCAAGTGGCGGAAATCGTAACCAGTGGCGTTCTTAATCAGCCCCGCGTTGCAGTCAAGGAGTGCGCCGGTACCTGTTACCACCTTCATCCCCGCTACCCAGTCTCGGGTCAGGCCATAGCGTATCACCTTAATGCCACCAGCATTGGTCGCCACATTGCCGCCGATTTGCGATGAACCCGAAGAAGCAAAGTCCACGGGGTAGAACAAACCCTGCTCTGCAGCAAAAGCCTGCAAATTCGCTGTAATCACGCCAGGCTGACATGTGACAGTGCGGTCTTCAGGCGAGAAATCGAGGATCTGGTTCATGCGATCAAAAGATACAACGACCTCACCCTGACTTGCCACGGCGCCACCCGACAAGCCGGTTCGACCACCGGAAGGCACGAGCTTTAGGTCGTCGCTGAGGGCATGCGCGACCAAGTCTTTTAGCTGCTCAATGCTTTCGGGAAACACGATAGCGCTGGGCGCTACAACAAACCCGTTGGTCCAATCCTTGCCCCAGATTTGCAAACTTTCGGCGTCTTCCTTGATCTGTTTTGGCGCCAACACCTCAGACAGCATGAGCTTCTCCTCTTAGACTGCCCCAATTACAGGCAACATCGAGTCGCTCCCAGATGGCGGCCTGTATTTGCGGTGTTTCGTTGACCAAGTGATGCCTTGCGGCGGGGACCACATGAATCTGGCTTTGGGGATAAATCTGCTTGAGCAGGGGCAAATTGTGGCGGTAGCTGACCGTACGATCTCCATAGCCGTGAATGATGACGGGGTTTAGTACCGACGGATGAGAAGACTCAAAGTGCTTGAACCAGTTAACCATAGCATTGACCCAAGCCACCGGCAGCACCTGCGCCTGCAGTGGGTCTCGGGCGAGTAGGGAGACAAACTCGTGATTGTCAATATTTGTCGACACATCTCTGGGCCGCGAATGCACCGTGCGTTTGGCTAACTCAAAGACCCAGCGTAGCCCCGGCCACGCGTAGGGCCGAACCAGCGGCGCAAGTAACACCATTTCGCCGTTTGGCTGATTGTTCTTGGTGAAGCGTTGCTGCTGCCAATACTCCATGGTTAGGGCGCCGCCCATGCTTTGACCAACCCAATGTAGTGGTAACCCACTCGCCAAGCGCTGCGCGAGCTTGTAGGCAACCTCGACCACCTGAATATATCGCTGAAAATCTTCGATGGTGGCTTGCGCACCTGTCGAAAGGCCATGGCCGATTTGATCAAAACCAACGACGGCTATGTTGCGCTGCAAAAGCTCATTAACTAGGTGACCATAGAGCCCCATATGATCGTAGTAGCCGTGGCAAACAAGCGCCCAGGCCACGGGCTTTTGCGATTTCGGCACAAAGGTTTGCGAGAAAATACGATCTTGCCTCACGGCAAAGACACCGAAGGTACGTTTTGCCACAGCCTCAAAGTCCAAGCTGTAGTAGGCATTGTATTGCTCAAACAGCGCTGGCTCGATTTCAAACCAAGTGCCTTCGTCCAGCGGCAGCGCGGCCAAGGCTTGAATCAACGCCGCATCATCGAAGGGGCTTTGGCCGCGTTTCGGTAGCTCTGACAAGGTAATAGCCTAGGCAATCAGCGGCGTGAGATCGCCAGCTGCGTAGTGCATGAACATAGTCTCTAGAGACTTAGCATGAATTTTGTCCGCATTGCCAGCTGTGTCAAAAGCCTCGTAACGAGCAACGACAACGTCCTTCATGGCTTTCTGGGATACGGCCAAATACTTACGCGGATCAAACTCCGCAGGATTCTCCGCGAGGAATCTACGAATCGAGGCCGTGGACGCTAAGCGCAGGTCCGTATCAATGTTGACCTTGCGCACACCGTGCTTGATGCCCCGCTGGATTTCCTGCACTGGCACCCCGTAGGTTTCCGCGATCTCGCCGCCGTACTCGTTGATCTCCTTCAGTAGGTCTTGGGGTACAGTTGAGCTACCGTGCATAACGAGGTGGGTATTGGGCAGGCGTTCATGGATGGCCTTGATTCGATCAATCGCCAATATGTCACCGGACGGCGGGCGGCTAAATTTGTAGGCGCCATGAGAAGTACCAATGGCGATGGCCAATGCATCGACTTCAGTTTTGGCGACAAAATCTGCTGCCTCTTCGGGGTCNGTCAGTAGCTGATCCCTATTCAGCACACCCTCGGCCCCCACACCATCCTCTTCACCTGCGGTGCCGGTTTCNAAGGAACCTAGGCACCCCAGTTCGCCCTCTACAGAGACACCACATGCATGAGCCATCTCCACCACCCGTCGAGTCACATCGACGTTGTAGTTATACTCGGCTGGGGTTTTTTGATCTTCCAGCAAGGAACCATCCATCATCACCGAGGTGAATCCCAATTGCATGGAGCGTTGGCAAACGTTGGCAGAGGCGCCGTGGTCCTGATGCATAACCACGGGTATGTGTGGGAACTCCTCTACCGCCGCCAGCATCAAATGGCGCAAAAAATTCGGTCCCGCGTACTTTCGAGCACCCGCAGAAGCCTGCACGATTACCGGACTGTTGGTCTCCTGCGCACCTTCCATAATGGCGCGCATTTGCTCCAAATTGTTGACGTTAAAGGCAGGAACGCCGTAGTCGTTTTCGGCGGCATGATCCAAAAGCTGCCGCATAGTGATAAGAGCCATACTGTTCTCTAGTAAATTTTCTTTCGCTTTTAATTCAATTTGCTCTGCGTCGCTGCGCTACAAATCCGCATTAGCGCTGCGCTCGCCCAGTACCGCAACCGCCGGCAGTGTTTTACCCTCGACTAATTCGAGAAATGCGCCGCCACCCGTCGAGATATAAGAGATGCCCTTTTCAAGGCCATATTGTTCGACCGCTGCCAAGGTGTCTCCGCCGCCCGCGATGGAGTAA
This sequence comes from Gammaproteobacteria bacterium, assembly GCA_002714245.1. Classification (GTDB taxonomy): domain Bacteria; phylum Pseudomonadota; class Gammaproteobacteria; order Pseudomonadales; family Litorivicinaceae; genus HIMB30. The sequence continues at coordinate 7,205 of PAWX01000018.1, forward strand.
GCACTGCTCGCGGCAATCGCCTCACCCAGCACCTTTGTGCCTTGTCCAAATTGCGGGAACTCAAAGACACCGACGGGGCCATTCCACATGATGGTTTGTGCATCAATCAAACTTTCCGCCCAAGCTCGCGCGGTTACCGGGCCGATGTCGAGGATCATCTCATCGTCCGCGACGTCATCAATGGTTTTCACCACACCCACCGCGTCGGCGGCAAATTTCTGAGCAACCATGACATCTACCGGGATGGGAATATCGACGCGCTCGGTAATCTGACGAGCGGTCTCCACCAGTTCCGCCTCATAGAGCGAGGCGCCAACACTGTAGCCTGCGGCCGCGATAAAAGTATTGGCGATGCCGCCGCCGACAATTATGCGATCCGCAACCGTTGCCAACGAACCAAGAACCTCGAGCTTTGTCGATACCTTAGCGCCGCCGATGATTGCGACCATGGGGCAGGCAGGCTGCGCCAGTACCTGCTGAAAGGCTTGTAGTTCGGCTTCCAATAAAAGCCCAGCGCATACCTTGGGGGCATACCTAGCCACACCGTGGGTAGAGGCTTGCGCCCTATGGGCGGTGCCAAAGGCATCCATGACGAATACATCGCATATAGCCGCCATACGCTTGGCAAGTTCGTCTTCGTCCGCTTTTTCACCGCTGAAAAAGCGCACGTTTTCCAAAAGGGCAACCGTGCCCAGAGCCAAATCCGCAGCCTGTTCGAGTTCTGCCAAGAGCGGTACTGGCATTGCCAGCAGCTCGGCTAGCCTTGTTGCAACAGGCGCCAAGGATGCGTCGGGATCGAATTGGCCTTCACAGGGCCGGCCCAGATGCGACATGACGACCACACTCGCACCCTGCTCAACCGCTCGTAATATGGTTGGCACCGAGGCGCGAATGCGAGTGTCGCTGTTCACTGAGCCGCCACCCAAGGGCACATTAAGATCGGCTCTGATCAAGACCCGCTTTCCACTAAGGTCTAGCTCAGACATCGCCGTAATAGGCGGTAAATTCATGCTGTTTCCTGTCTGTCCTTGCCGTCTTGACCTGGCAACTTAGCTTGGCGATGTGCTTATCTGCGAGACTTCCCGCGCGGATCTCGCTCTATTTGCCCGCCACCGCCAGCGCACTGGCCACAATGCGCTCAGTCGTCATGCCCAAGGTTTCTAACACCTGACCGCCAGGTCCCGATATACCAAAGCGGTCGATTCCAACTACGGCGCCGTCTAACCCCACATACTTAAACCATGTGTCTGGATGGCCTGCTTCCACCGCAACTCTGGCACGCACTGCAGCGGGCAATACTGCCTCTTTGTAAGCGGCATCCTGCATCTCAAATACTTCAACACAGGGCATGGACACCACCCGTGCAGCAAGCCCTTGTGCTGACAGCGACTGCGCCGCGGCCACGGTGATAGCCACTTCTGAGCCCGTCGCGATCAGCAATACTTGCGGCGATTGATCTGAGTCATAGAGTACGTAACCGCCGCGTTCTACGTTTGCAAAGGCCTCTTCCGAGCGCACTTGGGCCCCGACTTTTTGACGCGTAAACACCAAGGCCGTGGGCATGCTCCGACTGGCCACGGCTGACTTCCAAGCCACCGCGGTTTCAACCGTGTCGCAGGGACGCCAAGTCGCCAGATTAGGCGTGGTGCGCAGATTGGCCAGCTGCTCCACAGGCTGGTGGGTGGGACCGTCCTCACCAACGGCAACCGAGTCGTGGGTATAAACAAAGATGTTGGGCAACTGCATCAATGCCGCCAAGCGCACCGCGTTACGCGCGTACTCCATAAAGATCAAGAACGTGCCGGTAAAAGGCCGATACCCACCATGCAGCTGCATGCCATTGCTGATCGCTGTCATGCCGAACTCGCGAACACCAAAACTCATATATTGCTCGTCTTGTGCATCGCTCCATCGGGTATTGTTGGAGCCAGTCAGATCGGCGGAGCCGCCAAAGAACTCGGGTACCCCTTGCGCGATCGCACCAATAGCCGCCTGTGACGACTTCCGCGTCTCTAAATCAACAGGGTTCGCCTGCTGATCCTTGGCGAACTTATCGATGGCGTCGGACCAATCTGGAGCGAGCGCACCGCTCATACGTCGCTCAAATTCTGCCGCCTTGACGGGATTGCTCGCGTGATAGGCATCAAGTTTTGCCTGCCATGCTTGTTGCTTTTGCGCGCCCGCATCGCGCTGGTTCCAAGCATCCATCATGTCAGCGGGAATTTCCCAGGCTGGCGCAGTCCAACCCAGCTCTGACTTGGTTAATGCGATTTCTTCCTCACCCAGCACTGAACCGTGAACCCCAGCGGTGCCGCGCTTATTGGGGGATCCGAAACCAATCACAGTTTTGCAACACACCAGCGTGGGCCGTCCATCGGGCTCGGCAGCGTTGCCTAGGGCATCGCTAATGTCCTGAGCATCGTGACCGTTGACGTTGCGAATCACCCGCCACCCATAGGCTTCAAAACGCGCGGGCACATCCTCACTGAACCACTCCTGCACCTCGCCATCGATGGAGATGCCATTGTCGTCATAAAGGCAAATGAGCTTAGACAACCCCAGCGTGCCGGCCAGCGACGCTGCCTCGTGTGAGATGCCCTCCATCAAACAGCCGTCACCGGCAACCACCCATGTTCGGTGATCAACCAGATCAATTTCATCCGTATTAAATTCGTTAGCGAGCTTTTGCTCGGCAAGCGCCATACCCACCGCCATCGCGAAACCTTGGCCCAACGGCCCTGTGGTGGTCTCTACCCCTGGGCATTCACCAAACTCCGGATGACCCGCGGTTTTAGAGTGCAGTTGCCTAAAATCTTTCAGATCCTGCAGGCTAACGTCATAGCCAGATAGATGCAGCAGGGCGTATAGCAACATAGAGCCATGGCCGTTGGACAATACGAAACGATCTCTGTCATGCCACAGGGGGTCGCTTGGGTTGTGCTTGAGAAAATCTCGCCAAAGGACTTCAGCGACATCGGCGAGTCCCATAGGCGCTCCCGGGTGACCGCTGTTCGCCGCTTGCACAGCTTCCATGGCCAATACCCGGACGGCATTAGCGAGTTCAAAACGTGAGGACATAGTAATTCTCTGTGGCGTGAGCGCCTATTGTCGGTGTTTTGCAGCCCTTGCTGCAAATATTCTGCAATTTAAATCAAGTATTCGTCGCTTAAACCCGCTTTTAATATCCAGTAGCATCCGCGCCTCGATAATAAGCGCCAACAGAAACGGCCAAAGAAACAAAAGGAACTCACATGCCAACACAATCTTTATTCACGTCCGAATCCGTTTCTGAGGGCCACCCAGACAAAGTCGCTGACCAGGTATCCGATGCAGTGGTCGACGCTATGCTTGCCCAAGACAGCGAATCTCGGGTCGCCTGCGAGACCATGATCAAGACTGGTATCGTCATGCTCGCAGGAGAAATTCGCAGCGAAGCCGTCGTCGACTTCGACAAGCTGGCTCGATCGGTGATCGAGCGAATCGGTTATGACGGCCCAGAAATCGGCTTTGATCCGAAAGCCTGTACCGTGGTGAACGCATTGGGGCAACAAAGCCAGGACATCGCCATGGGCGTTGATGAATCTGCGGATCATGAACAAGGCGCCGGCGACCAAGGTTTGATGTTTGGCTACGCCACAAACGAGACCGACGTGCTGATGCCTGCGCCGATTGTGTACTCGCATCGTTTAGTGGAGCAGCAAGCCAAGGCGCGACGCAGTTCCCTGTCGTTTTTGCGCCCCGATGCAAAGAGCCAGCTCACATTTCGCTACGATGAAACGGGTAAGCCCATCGGCATTGATGCCGTGGTGCTTTCCACACAGCATTCTCCTGAAGTCGATCAAGCGACACTGCGAGAGGCCGTCATGGAAGAAATCATCAAGCCGATACTGCCGCAGAACTGGGTCACTCCTGACACACAGTTTCACATCAACCCCACTGGACAGTTCATTATCGGTGGCCCTGTGGGCGACTGTGGATTGACAGGGCGCAAAATCATTGTCGACACCTATGGAGGTATGGCGCGCCACGGCGGCGGCGCTTTTTCAGGCAAGGATCCATCAAAGGTTGACCGATCTGCCGCCTACGCAGGCCGTTATGTGGCGAAAAATATCGTCGCAGCCGGCCTCGCTGCGCGCTGCGAGATTCAGGTGAGCTATGCCATTGGCGTCGCGGAACCCACGTCAATTGGCGTGGAGACTTATGGCACAGCAAAGATCAGCAAAAGCGAGATAATTCAACTTGTCCGTGAACACTTTGATTTGAGGCCCAAAGGACTAATCGCGATGCTGGATCTCAAGCGCCCCATTTATCAAAAGACTGCTGCCTACGGTCACTTCGGCCGCATTGGCGAAGACTTCACTTGGGAGCGCACGGATAAGGCAGAAGCGCTCGCGGCCGCTATCGCCTAACAACTGGAACTCGCCATGATGAGTTCCGAGGAGCTCATCTTGAGCCAGACAGACCATTCAAATAGCCGACCGTCGCTGAGCTTCAAGTTTTCCCCGCGCCGCGATGAAGACGGCATTGCTAAGCTGCTGCAAGGCGCAATGACCAAACTCGCCACATTTAAGGAGGACTACTGTTTTGTGACCTATGGTGCAGGGGCTCCACGCGACAAGACACCCAGGATCTCGTTCAGGTCATGCTGCCGACAAAGATCAGTGCCGTACCGCATCTTTCGATTGGCGTTAGCTCCGACGCCACGTTAGACCAACTTGTCGAGTACTACCAAGACATTGGCGTGGCAAGAATTCTCTGCCTACGTTGCGATCAGCCCTCCGGTGATGCGAGCAAGCCCGCCTACGCCCAAGGTTTAGTCGAGCGCCTACAGCAGCGCTTTCCAAGGCAGTTTGAGCTGGCCGTAGCCGCCCATCCTGAGGTGTATACAGATGCGTCTAGCGCCATAGACGACTTAGCCCACTTCGTCGCTAAGGTAAATGCGTGAGCGAGCTCTGCCATTACCCAGTATTTCTAAAATCCTGGGGCCTACCGTTATTTTCTTGATCGCTGCGCAAAGGCAGGACTGTCCATACCCTTACACCCAGGCATTATGCCGATTGCGAATATTAATGCGCTGCAACGCCTTGGCGCCAAGGCCGGCGCTGACATCCTGCGATCGCTAGCAAAATCGATGTGCAGCTATGCAAGCGATGACAAAGGCCTTGTTGACTTCGGCGTCGAAGTGGTCATCAAGCTATGCGAAAGGTTGCTAGAACTGGGGGCGCTCGGGCTACACTTCTACACGCTTAACCGATTAGGAGCGAGTAGCCAACTTTGTCGCAATTTGGGCTTCCTCGAACGCTGATTTGTCACGCTTAAATAGATTTTTCTTTGCCGGTGCGCACTGTCCCGGCGATCTCTTGCAGCTCGATGCCGAGCGTTCTAACTACCTATGCCGCGTCCTACGCCTACGCGACGCAGACCCCGTAGATATTTTTGACGGCGAGGGCGGGCTATATCGCTGCCAGATCAGCAAGGCGCACCAACGCCGCGCCGAAATACAAGTTGTCGAGCAAATTGCCGCATTCGACAAACCCGAGCAGGCGCCCTCTCTGGGCATGGCGTTGCTCAAAGGCCAGGCCATGGATCGCGCCATCGCTCAGGCGACAGAGCTGGGAGCGCAACATATTTGGTTGCTGCAGGCAGATCGCAGCAACCTGCTCATCAGAACAGAGCGCCTTGAGCAAAAACTGCGCCATTGGCGACGCATCATCGCATCCGCTTGCGAGCAGTGCGGCCAGCCATGGTTACCGATGCTGCATCCGCCGATGTCGGTGCAGGCCTGCATTGCTGAGCAGACACGCGCCATGACTGTAGTTTTCGACCCTGATGGCGACCCCCTCCCCAGCCGCGCGGAGATGACCCAGCCGCTCGTGCTCATTGGCCCCGAGGGCGGTTGGAGTGACGAAGAGGTTGCGTTATTCGCCGAGCAAAGCACTGCTCGGTATCGGCTAGGCAGCACGATTTTGCGCGCCGAAACCATGCCCGCAGTTGCCCTGGCGCTGATCCAGCAAATGCG
>PAWX01000019.1 GCA_002714245.1 Gammaproteobacteria bacterium
GTCTATGGCAGGCGTCATTCTGGATTTCCAATAAAAATACTTGCACACCTCCATGTCGCTGATCGTCGCCCAGTTGGAGAGTTCGCGACACCATTCATTACAACTTGGTGGTACTCCATGTTGGCGCGAGGATTAAATTCAGGATAGGTGGATGATACAAACTCAGGTAGAGCAGCCTCACACTTTTTCTGAGTCTCGAAGATATTGAGATCATAATTTGCTGTCGCATGATTGACTGAAGCGACCGTGTCGCCGTCAGTCAGAATCATTAAAATGACGAAAAGTTCCTTAATCACGGATATGTCTGGCGTTATTTAATCGCTGAGATCAAATCACAGTCTATATGGAACTATACAAATTAAAACCCGGATGCAGTTGTCTTACAGATTTCATCTGTCTTTTGTATTACGTTGCTGAAGTAAAAGTGACGGTGGGTTATGGTTACAGGAAATAATAACAGCAGTGAGCCGGGACTATGAGAAAGCGGCGCTACATCCGCGCTTACACGGGGATCATCCTGACGACAGGTTTAATTACATTTACCTTGACCGATGGTTTCACGATGACCCGTGAAAATCTGGTCCTGTTTGACCCCAAAGGTTTGTTTTTTGTTATTTTGTTTACTCTTATTTATTCCTTTATGACTGATCAAGGTAGGGCGGTCAGCGCGCAATCAATTGGTCTAGGTATGCTCTACGGGGGTAGTCTCGGTAGTCTGATTGGTGTGATATTGACTCTTGATCTACCGGGTAGAGATCAGGCCCTCGCATGGAAGTACGCGGTCTTGCCATTGTGGTATGGCGTTATCGGTAAGATTTTCGCTGACGCCTTCACGAGTGCGCGTGAGCCAGACAAACAGATGCGTTTGTTCTGATACCGTCCATTAACCTCTGCATGGTTCGAAGGGTACCGGGATCAATATTCGATGAGAAAAACGACCCGCCCATGCTCTCAATAATCTTCTATAAAGATATTCGCCACTGGACCGATTAAACAGACTCTAGTTGGGGTGCGGTAATGCAGTTTTTACGTGACGTATCAGTTGTGAGTTTAGGGGTCTTTCTGGGATTCGTCGTGATCCTAAATACTCATGAAATCATTGATATAGTCCACGGATTTGTTCAGTTACAGGACCTGCGACTAACCTCTTTTTTCAAATCCAAATAAGTTGCTTGTCCACTAAATCATCCATATCGGTAAAGTTATTCGGCTTGCGGATTCTTTTCTGTTGTCGGGTTGGCAGTTAGTCACATTGTTGTGTGGGTCACTATTTGTGGTAGGTTTCCCTGCAACTACAAATATTAGGATGATTTGGTATGGGTGATTTTTTACTTGGTCGATACACGCCGTGGGGAATCTCGATTATATTGTTTGTCGGCAGTGGTGCTGGCTCCTATTTTTCTCATTATTTTTTTATTCCTACCGCCCTTTTTCTCTGTCTCAGTCTTTTGGGGCTTATAGATTTCCTGAATAAGGATCATCCTGTACTAGGAAATTATCCATTAGTCGGTCGAATGAGATATCTCCTCGAGAGTATCCGCCCGGAGCTTCGTCAATACTTTTTTGAATCTGATTCCGACGAGTTGCCTTTCTCCCGAAATCAACGGGCGATGGTATACCAGCGAGCAAAAGACAGTCAGGCTAAGAAGTCATTTGGTACAGAACTCAATCTCTATGATGAAAGTTATGCATGGGTCAATCATTCTATTGCTACTACAAAAATTGAAGACAACAACTTTCGTACTACTGTTGGTGCGAAGACCGATAAACACTATGCGATGTCGCTTTTAAATATCTCTGGAATGTCCTTTGGTGCATTATCTCCTCCGGCGATTCATGCGTTGAATGCTGGCGCAAAAATTGGTGGGTTTGCACACAACACTGGCGAAGGATCCTTATCCAAATATCATCAGGCTGGAGGTGGCGACATTATTTGGCAGATTTCGACTGGATATTTTGGCTGCAGAAAGCAAGACGGTGCCTTTGATCCAGATCTGTTCGAAGAGAAAGCCGCAAGTGATCAAGTCAAAATGATCGAGATAAAATTGAGTCAGGGCGCCAAGCCAGGGCACGGGGGTGTGCTCCCGGGACCCAAGGTAAACAAAGAAATCGCTGAAACACGAGGTGTGCCGGAGGGTTTAACCTGTGAGTCCCCATCCTCCCACTCTGAGTTCTCGAGCCCAAGAGAATTGTTGGCGTTTGCTTACCGGCTAAAATCTTTGTCGGGTGGCAAACCGGTCGGTATCAAGCTGTGTATCGGTCATCCTTGGGAATTCGTGGCGATTGTGAAGGCAATGACTGATACAGGTCAGAACGTTGATTTTATTACAGTTGATGGCTCGGAGGGTGGGACAGGTGCAGCCCCCACCGAGTTCTCGGATAATATCGGATCTCCATTACGTGACGCTCTTGTATTTGTCGACAATGCGCTCATAGGCGCAGGATTGAGGGATAGAGTTAAGGTAGGGGCATCGGGAAAAATCATAAGCTCATATGACATTCTTCGCATCTGTGCGCTCGGTGCTGACTGGGTCAATATGGCTCGCCCTTTTATGTTTTCGTTAGGATGTATTCAGGCAAAAGACTGCGGTTCTGGCCACTGTCCTACGGGGATCACAACGCAGGATCCGAATCGTTACCGCGTCTTAGATATACCGTCTCGAGCCAAGAGGGTAGCTAATTTCCATCGGCATAGTATTGAGGCAGTAGCCGAGCTCATGGAATCTGTCGGTGTCCACCACCCGTCAGAGTTGAACAGGCGTCATATCGTTCGACGTTTGTCGGCGAGCGAGATTAAGCTGGCCGATCAAATTTATCCTAAGGTGTCAGCGAACGCATTGATCACCGGGGAGGGCAGGATGGACGACCCAAGGCTGTCGGTTTATTGGCCACTGGTGACCGCAGATTCGTTCGGATTGTCGGAAGAGATTAAGACTGAGCTCAATTCATAGTATCCTTCGGGTCTCATACACGAAATTAAGGAACGTGCTTAATGAAAAAAGTTTTTATTCCATTCTTTATGGTATTGATGCTGGTGTCGCTGGGCGGTTGTGCGACATATAACTCACTTGCACCAGATTGGGCGCAAATTGGCGCCGAATCAGCTGAGGCAACGACCGACGGTGAGTCTGCCAGCGAGGCTGATGGAGATTTTACTTGGTGGAATCCGTTAAGCTGGTTCTGATCAAAAGTGTTGTGAACAGAAAATACCCGTCACTGTGCGGGTATTTTTTCATATGAAGCCGCCTCACCTATTCCATCCATCGATCCAGAACGGTTTCTGGTATGTCTTGATCGTTGGTTTTGTTTGGCTCTTCGGACTCATTTTTTTGCCCCTAGCTCGCTTCTCAAATAGGGCCCGGAAGCTCTTTTACTTTTCAATGGCCCTTTGTGCAACACTAATAGTAGCTATTTGGAGATTTGAACTTATCCTCCGTGCAAGTGTCATAACATGAGACGAAAAAAGTAAGGAGAGTTGAGATGTCTGTAATATATTGCGTGGGTACCTACTCAGCAGCCGCTCTGAAAGGGTTCATGGCTAACCCGACACAAGATCGCAAGGAAATCATCGCTGCAATGACCGCTTCGACGGGAATCAAATTAATCGATTTCCACATCACGTGAGGCTTGTTCGATTTTGTTGCCGTTGTTGAGGGAACGATTGATCAAGCGATGGCTGTTAAAATTGCCGTAGGATCAACAGGCTCTATTGACCAATTGCATATTCTTGAGTCAATGGATATTTCCGGAGCGGCCACGCTCGCTCAGACCACGCTAGGAAACTACATCCCACCACAAGGAAAATAGTATAAACCAAGTCCCCGAGTACGGTTGTATCTCGGGGGATCAGGTTGCTTGACTCATTGAATTACTCGTTATTTGTGAAGACCCGTCCATCCGGTTCTAGCGATTTCCGCATAGACCAGACTGAACCGTCTTTTTTTTGACACCGAATGGGCGTCTGATAACAATCTTGCATAAGTAATGCCAAGTTTGGTTTAGACTTTTTAGTAATGATAAATATGACGGGCCGCGTCTTACCGAGGGGTGGCAATTCCTTCCGGTGTCGGTGTGACCCATCCGAGTCACAACTGGAAGTGGGATTTGAGCACAAAATCGGTTGCTACAAAGTTTTTGATTTCAGTTCCTCTCGGTTTTGCTGGGATCGATATTTAACGAATATCAAACCTAATGAAATAGTAAGATACGCGGATTAAACGAATCAGAGAGATCAGGTTCCAGAACGGTTGAGGTATATTCAGATTCGTAAACGGTAATCGAAGACTGTTCTCGATTAACAACCAAGATAAACTTTAAATCCTGTCTAAATGGACACTGTGGTAGCCAATGACACGAATCAGATACTACTTACACGATGCCTTTATAGGACTCCTACGATCACTGCGACTCAGTTATTTGCCACCGTTAATGGTCTATTTGGCTGCGGGAATTGCTGGACTCACTGCGATAGTTGGAACGTTTTTCGTTAAGGACTACCTCGGGCTTTCCGCTGCTTTCTTGGCCGGTCTTGGCTTCTGGGCTGGTCTTCCATGGGCCCTGAAGATGCCACTGGGACATCTAGTTGACCTATTCTGGCGTCACAAGAATTATTTTGTATATGTCGGCGCGCTTGTGATCACCGCCAGTCTTCTTATTATGTATGGGCTCATTGCCGAAACTGAGTTAATGCGTTCAGTGATGGCGGTTGAGACCTGGTTCGTTCTCAGTGTGATCCTAGCTCCGGTCGGCTATGTGCTCCAAGACGTGGTGGCGGATGCGATGACCGTGGAAGCAGTCCCAACCGAGGATCATACTGGTGCTCCAATCTCAGCCTCTGAGGTCAAAGAGATGCACACAACCATGCAGGCTCTTGGTCGATTTGCGGTCATCGGTGGCAGTTTCTTGGTTGCCTTGTTGAATGTCGCGGTGTTTAGCGGCGTTGAATTGTTGGGCGACGAAGAAAAACGAGCGGTCTACGCGAGCATCTATGTCTACGCGCTCGTTATTCCCTGTGTCTCGATCGCGGGCGTTATTTTGGCGGGGTACTTGAGGCTCGATCGGCCAGACCACAAACAGGCTATCTCCGAAGTGCGTCCAAACTGGGCTGTATTAAACGGAAGTCTCTTATTTGTGATTTTCTCGGTTTCGGTTGGAAGTCTTGATATTCCGTTTGCCCAAGAAATTGTTTTTACAGGCTCGATGATAATTATTGTGTATTTGATGAGTCAGCTGTTGGGATATCTGAGCGACGAGACGCGCTTAATGGTCGTCGGTACCGCGATAGCGATCTTCGTGTTTCGTGCGGTTCCGTCTCCAGGCCCCGGCCTTACGTGGTTTGAAATTGATGTCTTGTTATTCGATGAGCAGTTTTTATCTGTGTTGGCCGCGATCTCGTCGGCCCTCACTTTATTAGGAATCATTCTGCTTCGGCCATTAGTGGCTCGTTATTCGATCGCACGAATTATCGTGATCCTATCGCTGGTCGGCGGCTGTCTCTTTTTACCGAGTATTGGCATGTACTACGGATTACATCAATGGACCGCGATCCAAACTGGGGGGGTCGTTGATGCTCGGTTTATCGCGATCTTGAATACCGCACTTGAATCGCCTTTAGGACAGATTTCGATGATTCCATTGCTGGCGTGGATCGCAAAAAATGCGCCGGATGAGTTGAAGGCCACATTTTTCGCTGTATTTGCATCTTTTACCAACCTCGCATTATCGGCAAGTGCTCTGGCAACAAAATATATCAACCAAATATTTGAGATATCGAGGGAAGTTTTTGATCAGACCACTCAACAGGTCACCACAGCGGCAGACTATTCTGAACTGGGATTTTTATTGATCGCCGTGGGCCTCATTACAATCATCATTCCCATCTCTGTTGTCCGTTTGATACAGAGAAGTCCCCTTAGATCGACAGATTGAGAGTGTCAGTGCTTAGTAGTCCGATTGAGCCGGTTTTCATCGAGAGGTTTTGTGATGTCATGACGCATTAATTTGAGAATTTGCTCTCTAATCGCCTCGTCACCAGAAGTTGAGGCTACGCGCAGAAACTAAATTCCTAACTCCTGATGGCGCAAGAACTCGTCAGATGCGTCGTTGAGATGTTTTGAATCTATGCCCCAAATCGCTCTATCTAAACGAAGCGATTCATGACATTAGCGATTGCTCGGTAAGTCACGAGTGCTTGAGATTCTGCGTCTAGGTCGAGTCTCAACGTATTTACACGAACCATGGTGCGTCCGAAACCATTTAAGAAGCCACGGACAACTGGATGGAACGTGATTGCATTTGCTACGAGATCGGTCTGATCACGCCGCGAGCTAGACTCAAGATATCAAGGAATGCATAAGTCGAATCTCCCGCATGTTCACCTAGTCCGGCCGGATTTTTGAATGTCACGATGTTTCATCTTCTTTATTTAGATAAAGATAGTAGGGCAAGGCGGTGAAATTTATTTGTTCAATCATTGAGGTGTTCAAGATAAATGTGTGTTACTCTCTGACATGCATCAAGGATGTCCTTGCGCATAAGAATTCAGGATTGAATATCTGAGACAAGGTGGTTTCGGCACTTTTCAGTCCGATTTTCTTTCGGTGACCAACGCGTCCAGCCGGGTTTTCAATCGTTTCGCTGTTTGTTCTGACATTGGTACTAAGGGTGGCCGCACAAGTCTCCATGGCTCGTGCCCCGTCACTCCCGCCAACAGTGCCTTCTGAGCGGGAATTGGAGCATATTCTTGAAAGATGAGCCGACTTTCCACGGCAAGATCATGCGCCACGGTAGCCTGTTCCCAGTTGCGTTGCTCGCAGTGGCTAATCGCATTTAAAATTTGTTGCGCGTTTAGGTTTGCAGTTGCAGAAATGCAACCGGGAGCTCCGAGTTTCATGGCTTCGATTAAGGGTAATTCAGAGCCTGGGTACACAATGAAATCGTCCATCAGCAGCAATTGTTCTGTGTGTGTCCAGTCACCAGAGCTATCTTTAATGCCAACGATGATAGCTGGATATTTCTTTCTCAATGCATTGATTAAGCTTATTGATAGACCGACACCAGAGACTTGTGGAATGTGATACAGGTAGATGCGTAGGTCCGCACAGTTAACGCGGTCGATAAATTGTTCGTAATATTCAAGTAATCCCTGATCTGAAAGGTCCTTAAAATAAAAAGGTGGGAGGACCATTACACCCTCACATCCCAGTTCAAGCGCCTGTTGTGCCAGTTCAACCGACTCGGGCAGGTTACAAAGACCTGTCCCGGGGATCAGTACAGATGGATCAATTCCTGATTCGACCAAGCCTTCCAAAGCCAGCTGACGTTCCGCTGTACTGATGGACATTGCCTCACCGGTGGTTCCGAATGGCGCTAGTCCCGAGCATCCCGAAGCTAGTAGGTGTTTTGCATAGTCGTTGTAGGTTACATGATCGAATGATAAATCTTCGTTGAAGGGTGAGAGAATTGGAGCGATAAGTCCGCGGATCATCAAGGTATCTCTTATTTTTTGTCATCAAAATCTGATTATATGGTGATAGTAGCCTGAATAAAGAATTAAAGCGTGGCGAGTGTATGCTCTGTGGATTTATCGTTATCTAGCCGTACCGTTAATATATTTTGACGTGCTTGCTGAGGGCAGAGGCATGTCTTCGTTGGGTCTGAGTCCTAGACCAACATGTCGGGTGAAAAGTTCGATTTTACTCATGATCAATATCTCGAATGGTCCCGGCTGTCGCACCTTGATGTTTTTGTTTTAGTTCTGAGCAATTAACAGAGCGTGACTTTAAGAAAACGTATTTGCGTCGTCTCTGGCAACTATGGGTAAATTATCTCGGTTTGGCCCACGGAGCCTAACCCTATGTCACAGGGTATTGGACTAAATTAAATGTAGATTTAGTCTAATCAGTCCTTAACCATGACGGAAATGGTGTAACGGCCATGGTTTGATTAACAAACAAATTTAGAGGGCGTCTATGAAAGATGGTGATGGTGAAAGAAAGCTGGCGGTATTGGTTGCAATAGACGTGGTTGGCTATAGCAAATCTGTCGAGAGAAACGAAGCAAAAACAATCGCCACTTTGCGAAAATATAGGGCGATATTGGATCCGATGATTGAAAGCATGGGTGGTCGGATATTCAATACAGGTGGTGATTCAGTGTTTGCTGAGTTCGGAAGCGCTGTTCAGGCCCTAAAATGCGCGACGCATTTTCAACGCGATGTTTATGAAAAAAACCGTTCGTTACAAATCATGGATCAAATGTTCTTTCGGATCGGAGTCAATCTTGGAGACGTCATTGAGGATGATGATAACTTGCTTGGCGATGGCGTAAATGTAGCCGCCAGATTGGAGTCAATCTGTCAGCCCAGCGGTGTATGTATCTCTAAAGCTATTTACGATCTAGTTAAGGATAAAGTAGACGAGCAATTTCATGACATAGGTTTGCAGAGAGTAAAAGAAAACCAGTTTCACGCATTTGATGTTCTGATTAACGAAACCAAAAGACGACAGAGGAAGAATACCCACAGTAGAACTAAAAAAATAAGTCTTACCGTATTGGCGACCATAGTGGCTACTATCGCTGTTTTCTTTTTGGTTAGGCCCGACCCTAATTCTAAAGATATTGATCTTGGATTTACGCTGCCGACGAAACCTTCCTTGATCGTTTTACCCTTTCAAAATCTTTCTGGGGATCCGGAAAAAATATTTATCGCTGAAGGCATCGCGGAGAATATTACCAGTCAGGTTTCTCGATCAAGCGATGTTTTTGTGATTTCTAACAATTCTGCAAAGAAGGTCGCAGGGATGGACCTTGACTCATCAGAAATCGCGGACGCCGTAGGCGTCAGATACTTGATGAGTGGCAGTGTTCAAGAGGCCGCTGGGAGCCTAAGAGTTAATGTCGAACTTATAGACGCTATAGAAGATCGCATAGTATGGGTTGACAAGTTTTCAGGTAAGACAGAGCAGTTGTTCGAGTTTCAGGACTTGATTACCGAAAGTGTCTTTAAAAATCTGCAGATTAATTTTATGTCTAAGCTCGGAGGGAGCAGTAACCACAGTTCCCACTGGAGCTCTATTGAAGAGATGAGATTGTTCGGGGAAGGCCGCAGGCACCTCCTCAAATGGACGCCTGACGCCCATAACGAGATGGAGCGGGTAGTCAATGAGGTTTACACGGGCCCTCAGAGCAGCGGTCCCGCCCATCTTCTTAGAGGCTGGCTGTATTTCCAAAAAGTAATGATGGACCGCCCAGAGCATCGGGAACTAAACATTGCTGAGGGTCGCCGGATGGCTCAGCTAGCTTTCGATATTATGCAGACACCTAACCCGCTAGTGTTGGGCGCGTGGTTTGATTTATACGAGCGCTCCTATGACGCCGCTCAGCAGAAGGTCACTGAGGCTGCGGGAATGGGTTCGCCGACAGGTGATATGTTAGCGGTTGGTGGGACCGTGTATCTTCTTTCGATGAAGCCCCTGGAAGCTAAGAAAATGTTGGCTGAGGCGATGAGAATCTCACCCTTTCATCCGGCTTGGTATGCGAATAGATATGCAACGAGTCTTGCTATGTTGGGTGAAAATGGTGAAGCCAAAAAGGTGGCACAGTCTATATTCGAGAAAGCTAAATCTGGTGAAATCTTTTCCTTGCAGGGAAGCCGGGCACTGGTGACGCTCGCGTTGATTGCTGATCGTGAGAACGAGCCTAAAAAAGCCCGAGACTATGTCAACGAGATTATGCAGATTCAACCTTCGTTCACTCAAAAGGAGCTGGATAAGCAGTTGGGTATGTTGAAGGACCAAAATCTCTTGGCCGAATACAAACGGCTACTCGATAAATATGGATTGCCTCGAGATTGAACGAGGAAAGATTTTAAGGCACTTCTGTTGATATTTAGTCATGCTCATTATAACTCGTATGAAATTCGACAACCGCACCTGCGAAGTGCTGTTATGGTTGGGTGCTATTGGCCTATGAGCACTTTAGATTACAGGAGCCTCGACCAAGGCGAGGGACGTCTTTACTGTGTCTTGTTGTAGCCATTGCGCCTCTTCAAGATTGTCATATTCGACTAATGTCCGCATGTAGGTTTTCCAATGACGTACCAATCTAAAAGAAATTAATTCAAGCTCGGCTGTACTTCTTCTAATACCTGCGATCGCGAGTACTCCAGTCAGCCTCCCCTCGATTTTTTCCATGAATTGGCTATTCCAGGCAATCAGTTCTTTGTCGGTTAGGATGCCTGCTTCTGCGTGTAATGCCCATTGATTTTGAGCAAGTTCGTTTGTAAATGACTGTATGAAAAACTCGAATGCTGATTCCAGGGACTCGCCGTCTGCCAATTGAACGGACATGTGATCAAACAACTCAGAGATACCGGTAAAGAATGGTTCACCTAACGCCTTTACGATGTCATTTACGCCACCGAAATAGCGATAGATAGTTGCTATGTTACAGCCGGCCCGTCGCGCGATCTCGCGCGTCGACAGTCCTACAAAACCCGACTCTTCGAGCAGGGCACATGTCTCCCGCAGGATCAGCTCGTATTTTTCTCGGGCCCTTTTTTGGACCGGTAAGTTTCGAACCGAGGGTTCAATTTTTGAACGTGTCATATTTTAATGCTACTAGACTGCTTGTTAATTACTGCAAGAAAAAAGTATAGCCCCTAAATCGAATCAATGATTGACAATAAACAATCATTGGTTGTACTTTCGCTAGCCACTGTAGTTTCATTGATGTAATTTTATACAAAATCGGTCCAGAGCATGTTGTGACTGGGGGTTCCAATGCGCTTCTCAAAAGCACTTAATTATTTCGGGTCTATCAAAGCTGTGGCTGAGGCTGTTCAGCTGAATCCTTCAACCGTTCAAGCTTGGAAGAAGTCGGGCCTTATTCCTGACAAATGGCAACCTACACTGAGCGATGCGATGCGTCAGCCGTCCAACAGGCAAAAACAACCCCAGTGCGTCTCGGTTGATTCCGTCATTTCTGCTCATGGCTCCGTTAAAGCAGTCGCCGATTTCTTTAAGGTAACACCGAATACTGTGTATCGTTGGAGAGATGCGGGAAGGATTCCTGAGCAATCGCTCATGAAGCTCACTGATTAAATAACCGATCGCTGGCAATTTTTTATGACAACATTCACTGATGAGAACTCTGCGCTAGGTGATCTCAATAATGCCAGCAATTCCACAACCGTGGGTCTTGGTGTGCCGGTTAGTGTAGGTGTTATTCTTGCGACTATAATCTACCTAATATGCCGCGACACTGGTGCGCACTCAATTGGCATCGCTATCGGCCTGGTGGCAGGTATGGTGGTCATGTCATTGTGTTTCATGAGTGAAAAGGAGCGGCAAATGTTGACTGAGAATGACGAGGCTTGCGTCTCCCAGCAGGATCCCACGGTGGTGAAAACCGGGAATGGCCTGTGGCTGAAATTACAAGGTCTGTTCTTAGTGTCGGCAGTACCGGTTTTCCTTGGTCTTGTGTTTTTTGGAGACCCAGTATTCCAATTGTATCTTGAGGCAAAAGGGGCGTATTCTTTCTAATGTGTTGGACGTCATGGCTCGGGCTCGCGGTGTCGATTCTATTTTTATTTTCCTGTTCGACCGAAAGTTCGCTGCTATCAAAATCGACATCATCTGACGGACGGGCAAAGCGAGAACCCCCAGCAGTCCTTGTCCCCATGGCTTTTGATCATGAAGAGGATATAGGTATGAAATTTAATAAGTGCTTCTATATCGCGACCAATGATTCCATTGGTGAAAAAATTGGTGTGACACTTCACGCCAAACCTTGTCCGAGTTCGATTGTATATGATTTTTCGGCCAACACGTGGCAACCCAAGTAACGACCTGGCGCGAGACTAAATCCTGGACTAAGTCCGTAGAATAAAATGATTGAAAGTGTCAACCGGGATTTGTATCGGTACCTCTTCGTGAGCGACCAGTATCCCGCAAGGCTCTGGTTGCTTCTCGTAGCTAGTCGGTGTTGCTGTCCGCAACATAAACTCCATCGTTTGTTTTTATGAGGCGCATTTGATTTCGAATGGATTTCATTGAGAGCGTTTGGTGAATGGCCAGTCGAACGATAGGGTGCTCCTTGTTTAAATTGTTCAGAACCCAATCTGCGCTCATTCTGAACAGTCTACAATCAGTCTCAGCTACGGCCCTGAGACTTCTGGGTTTGTTTGTAATAAGTGAGGATTCTCCGAAGCTGTCTGCTGGGCCAAGAAGAACGAAATTTTTATCTTTTATCGTCCTCAGTGAGACTTGCCCGTCGATGATGAAATAGATCGAGTCGGCATTGTCGCCCCAGCTAAATATAGTTTCTTCCCGATCGTAGGAAACTTGGTTCACTTCGCTTCGTTCTTGGTAGAGGGCATCCTCAAAGGAAAAGTTTCGACGGGAATCACTTCGCTGATAAATTCGAGCTAGGCTGTATCTGATGATCTCTCTCGACAAAAATCCAGCCTTGTCGACGTGCTGCCTAATCTCTGGCCCACTTATTTCATAGAGGGCGGTATCGCCAATATTTGTGAACTCAAATGTCTTGGCTCGCTTGCTTATGGTCTCGGCGAACCAAATAGGTTCGCCATGCCCAATTTTATGAGTTGCTGTTAACCCAGTATCGAGAAAACCATGTTCTCGCAGCAGTAACTCACCTTTTTTAATGACGTATGCGACGTCTTGTTCGGTTAAGTCAGCTATCTCAGAAAAGTCTCGCTCGAACAAGTTTTTTGATGCTGTGAGCTCCTTAAATAAGGTTTGAGTACAGATCATCTTTTTAATCTCTCGGTCCCAGAAGGAAAAGCCTTAGCCCACGTTTTTTCAAAACCGTTTCTAATTCTTATCGCAATAATGCAAACATTGGTTATTTTTGTAAATGATAAACTGCCGAAGGCTTACATGGGAAAGTTGTCTTCAGGTGTGCCAAAGAGTGATGGGGTAAATTTCTGTTCACTAAAGGGTGGCGCGATGCGTTAGATCGAGTGACGGCGAGCGAGCTGGCCGAGCCCCTGTTCATCGAAAAATCGATCTTTTCTAGCTGTTTTTCTTGATCAATCAGATCCCCACCGAGCAGCGTCTAAATAAAAACCATCATGGTCATTCGCACGAGGCCAATTGAGAAATCATTGATAATTATACGAGTGAATTCGATCTCAAGGGACTCATGTTTACGAGAAATGCGATCATGGAGTTTAGTAAATCCTCAGGGGAGTATTTCTTCAGACCTCGTTCGTAGTCTTGAGGCGTCGATTGGACTCTTCTTACAATCTTATTATCTTTGATCACTGCGCGGCTCCACTTTCCCTAATCTCTCTTGGAAGACCTCTTATCGCGAGAGTGAGGTATATTGCCTGAGGGATTGTTAGGTAGGGTTTCTCGATTGGCTAATCGGGACCGAGACATTGTTATCCTGGGTCCCAGCCTGCGGTCATCGTGGGTCTTGTGATCTTCATTGGGTATGGGTTCGTTCGGAGTATACGGCTGGTCAACATGTGTGAATGGTTATGAGTGAAGCAAATTCTCAAGGCTTAATCACATGGATATCTGAAGATGCTGTTGAACTATGCCTTGGCCCCCCGGTTGCTGATCAGACACTTTTAAAGGTTGACAAGTTTGCTCGTTGGGCTCGATCTGAGGATCCGATCTGGTTGGTTGATTACTGCTATGGGTTTGGCATTCTGAGCATGGTCATTCGACCAGAACGGATCTCGATAGACCAAATCTCTGAGATCCTCGGTGACGTATTTGCGGAGTCAGCGCGCACGATATTGGGCGAAAGTCATTCGTCTATCGAAATCCCGGTTTGCTACGATCCCGCTCTTGGGTTAGATCTCCAGTCGGTGAGTGACCTAATCAGGCTGCCCGTCGAAGACCTTGTCGATGCGCATTGCTCGCGCGATTATCGGGTACTAGCCACAGGATTTGTCCCTGGCTTTGCTTATCTCGGAGAAACAGACCNGAGAATTCATTTGCCGCGACGTGACGTTCCTCGCACACGAGTCCCGGCCGGATCGGTCGCGATCGCCGANAATCAGACAGTTGTGTATCCGAGAGAAACCCCNGGCGGTTGGCACATTATCGGGCGNATGCCTGGTCNCATAGTGTCGTTGAGTGAGCACTCGATTGATGCCANATTATCGATCGGAATGACTGTTCGGTTTAAATCGATTTCTGTCGAGGAGTTTAGTCAGATAGAGGCGAGCAATGCTTCAGATTAAACTGGCAAATCCGATGCATACGATTCAGGACCTAGGACGTTTTGGTTTCGCTAGCCAGGGCGTTGCCAAGGCAGGTCCGATGGATAGTGTCGCAGCGTGTTGGGCGAACCAACTGCTCCGGAATCCTGTCAGTTGTCCGATGATCGAGATTGGTGGTGGTGGATTTGTCGCGGAATTTGTCGAAGACGTCAACTTTGCAATCACAGGTGCGTGGGGTGATATCTCTCTCAACGGTTATCCCATGGCGGGCCCTGGGGCTTATCCGGCCCGAGCAGGGTCTGAGCTCCGAATTGGCCGATTAGACAGCGGAGTGTTTACCTATCTGGCGGTTGATGCTGGATTCGAGGTCCAACCCGTTCTAGGAAGCGTTGCGACTTGTCAGCGTGACCTCCTAGGAGGTTTGCGTCAGACCGGAGCATCATTATCAGTTGGTGACAAATTAAATTACCAAAAAGCGAAGTTGATGGCTGTCCAGCTGATGCCACGCCGGTATCTGGAGTCTTACTCGAATCCTTTATTCTGTGAGATCATCTTACGTGCATCAGATAACTTTGAGCCCGCTGCATTCGAGCAGTTTCTGCACCAAAGTTACACAGTATCACAGGACCAGAGCCGCATGGGGTACAGGCTTCACGGGCAATCCAGCATCAATGCGGATAGTCCGCGCTATTCTGTTCCGGTAACACTTGGTGGGGTCCAAATACCGCCGTCGGGACAGCCGATTGTGTTGATGCGCGACCATCAGTCTTTGGGCGGTTACCCTTTAATTGGTACAGTAACTCGAAAGTCGCTAGGGCAACTTGCTCAACGCAGATTTGGGCAGCAGGTATCCTTCCGGGCAGTTTCCCCAGATGAAGCGAGAGTTGATTTCATGAAGTGTCAGAAATTTTTTGGTGACTTTCGGTAGCGTCTTTAACTATGAGAACGATGATGAAGTTAAATGCTGATGTTGGTGAGGGTTTCGGTGTCTGGTCAATGGGCGACGATGCAGCCTTGATGCCGTACATTGACATGGCAAATGTCGCGTGTGGCGGTCACGCGTCCGACCCGCTGACCATGAGACAAACCGTGCGCCTCGCGAAACAACATAACGTTTCGGTCGGTGCACACCCGAGTTATCCAGACATTGCAGGTTTTGGTCGTCGTCCCATGCCGATGCCTCATTCTGAGGCGGCGTTGCACGTGCTCGCACAACTAGGAGCCTTGGCAACCATCGCCTCTACTGAAGGGGTCACGATAGATTACGTTAAACCTCACGGTTCACTCTACAACCGCATGATGGATGATCTCGAGTTGATGAAGGAATTGATGACAGCGATAGCCCGATCGCAATTTGACATACCGTTGATGATTCTTGGCACGGCGGAGCATCAGATGTACTCAAAGCTCGCTGACCGATTAGGTGTGTCGCTCTTATTCGAGGCATTTGCTGATCGCCGGTATACCCCTGACGGGCGATTGCAGTCTCGAAAAATTGAGGCCTCGGTGTATCACGATACTCAGCGAGTCCTGGATCAGGCGGAACAGATTATTAGCCAACAGCAAATCGTCTCGAGTGACGGCTCGAGAATCAAGATTCGTGCAGATACCTTGTGTGTGCATGGTGACAACCAAGAGTCGATTGAAATCGTGAAGAGCTTAAGAGCATTATGTTAATTTTTAACTTTCTCTGCCCTTTAAAAGTCCGCAGGTCAGCACAACTCTCCTCTAAACTGAATGAGGGAGAGGCAGATGTTTGATTTTCTAAAAAGTGATCCTAAGAAAAGGTTAGATAAGGAATACAAAACACTACTTGAGCAGGCCATGCAGTCGCAACGCAACGGAGATATCCGAAAGTACTCGGAGTTGACCGAGCTTGCGGAGGCCAAACGTAAAGAATTGGAGGCGCTTGGGTAATTTCGTTTCTGGTTGAGTTGAATAGCAACGAAAACACTTTACCAACTGGCTTGAGGTGATTTTGGGCAGAACAAGGTCGACGGCAGGCTCGTTACCTAGCGTTTATTGAGGGAAGTTCTCTGGAGCCAAATGCTGGGAGCTTTTCGCCGCCTTGCACCCCCAGCAACCCCCAAAATTTAGAGAGTTTTTTGGTTTATGAAGTTGGCGACTTCGCCGACCGTCATGCCTTTGAAATCTCCGCGTCCGGCAAGTTGTTCTGCGACCTGATAGTTTGCTCGAAGCTGTCGTGATATGACGATGCCCTTATACAAAGACGACAGTGTACGCGCGACCATTTTACGCAGCGCGTCACACCATCCACCAGAAACTTGGAAAGCAAAGCTTGTGGCTTGCGATACTGACATATTTCCTCCTTGTGAGAGATTGTTACTTAAAGTAACTATACTAAAGTATTATGATAGTGCAACGCAATAATTATTTTGGCTTTATTTAAAGATAAAGCAGCCCACCCGGGCTCTCCGTTGAAGTATCTTGGTTCGACAGCACCCCACCTGAAATAGACAAACCTCTAGGTGAACAACACCTCAATGACGTCGAGATGAGAGGATTATTGAATTGGTGGGTAGCCGAAGAGTGCTTGCGTTACCGACGCGACCATTACCATCGCAAGAAAACCAATCAGGGCAGCAACCCCACCCGCCCATATGAGACCAATCTTTGGTCTGAAAAACGAGAACATATATTGGCCGATAAAGCCCCCAAGAGCACAAACTCCAATCGCGTAAGTGAGGCCTAGTGGATCTGACATCTGGTGCTATCCATCCTTTTCTATCGACTGAGTAAAATGCTCGCCGGTAGTTGGTAGGTGTTGGTCCTTAATTCCATTAATCGGAACAAGATTGTTCATTAGTGTGAGCTGTTAGTCCAAC
>PAWX01000020.1 GCA_002714245.1 Gammaproteobacteria bacterium
ATGGCCCTAGCGCCTCCGCGGTGATCCTGCCTCGGGGTGATTCAAGCGAGACCGAGTTTACGAACTTGGACAAGGCACTTGCTGAGCCTGACACTCAGATTCGTTTATTCGGCAAACCTATGATTGAAGGGAAGCGGCGTATGGGTGTCGGCTTAGCCCGTGGGTCAAGCATTGAGGAGGCGCTCAAGAAAGCACAAGCGGTAGCCAATACGGTGAAGGTTAAGTTTTAGTAGGTTGTCTTAGTAGGTCTCTTAAATTAAATCTCTATTTCGTATCGACAGCTTCAGACGTTTCGCTGATTCTGCAGGCAACGGGAGGGTTGTCCCGGTAGGTCACGTGGAACATTAAAAAAGGATCCTCAAGGTTCGAGATATCGGCATCACAAGGCACAGCTCTGTGTATTTGAATATCGAGATCGGAAAATCTATATCCTTGGTAGTAGCAGCGTCCAACACCGTGATCATAAATCTCGGCCGCTGTTAGTTGTTTGTAGCTCCGAGGATTTTCAGTCCAGATCTCAAGGGAGATCGGTGCGTACATCGGTTCAACCACACTTACTTTCAGTCGGTATGTCGAATCCTCGGCGACACATTTATCGAATCTGGTCTCTGATGTATTTTTACAGATTAAGAACCCTGTTGGCGAGCGGCTACAGAAATCACCCCAATAGCTTGACCCCAGAAGTCTTGAGGGATCGACTGTATCTGACTCGAGATACACATAGATACCGCCCGAACCCCCCGCTAATAAGAACAAAGCAACCAAAACTTTGATGACTGTCTTCATGTGTTATTACCGATTAACATATCTTTAATGCTCTATTCAGACGAATTTTTAAGGCGCTAGCCACTTTACTTACCTACATCATATCGGATTAGTCGACTATTGCTTGAGTTGTTAAAACAGCTTTCATCATCCTTTTTTTGTCGATCTGTTAAATACGCTGAGCGCAAGTATTGTTGCGGATTGTCCCAGAACACGGGTTAAGATTATGAATACTGCGAACGAAGTTCCCAAAATCACCGAATAAGAACCTATATGCGTATCGACTCATTTCCTGACCCTGTCAGGAAACTAATAGCTCACAGAAATCGCTGGTAAATAGCAACACTTGTTGCTAATGGTTTCTTACAAAAAATACTGAGAAACCGTATGTTGAAACGTATGATCTGTGGCAGATTAAAAAAGTCCCCGGAATGCCGGGGACAAGAGCCAGAGGGATTGGCTCACCGGAGTCTCCCGTCAGGGCAGCTGTAGATTGATAACCAGCGCGCTGGCTATCAAACAAATTCCAAATATGATGTGACTAAGTTCGTCAGTCATTGGGGATGCCTCCTTTAACCTATGCAGATAGTATCCAGGAAAAAAATGGATTGATAATGGAGAGACAGGGGTTTCTCGATGGAAAAGGCTCTTGTGTACTGCGTAAATGATTCCAAAATTAGAAGAAAGACCGAGGTACAAACTGTGGATTCAGATAAACAACAAATTGAGGATGACATTGCCCAACTTCTCGACGACATGAAGAGCTTGATGCTTGCGACAGTCCACCAGGATAAAACACCACTTGCTTCCTATACTCCATTCGCGATCGCTGATAACGATTCTGGGTTATGGATATTAGTCAGCGATCTGGCAGGTCATGCGCAAAATCTTTCAAGATCTGGCTTGTGCTCATGCTTATTGATTAGAGATGAGCAAGCTTCGGCTCAAGTTTATGTCAGGGAGCGGTTGCAGTATGAGATGAAGTGTGTTGAGTATCCCCGAGATCATCCCGATTGGGAGAGCGGTATTAAGGCGCTGCGTGATCGGCAGGGCGCGTTAGTGGAGACGCTGACGAGTCTCGCAGATTTTCGGTTATTTCTCTTGGTGCCTCAGTCCGGACGGTATGTTGTTGGCTTTGGAAAGGCCTATGAACTTAAAGTAACTTCACTTTTTTTGATTGATTACCATTTACAAGGGCCGACGGGTCCTCAAAAATAAGAATCAAAGTATTCATGCACTCATCACTAACCTAGGATCTGCCGCCGTGTCTCATACCCTGGTTTCTGTTAATTGGTTGAACGAGCATCTGTACGATAGCAATATTATCGTGCTAGATGCTTCCTACCATCTTCCGACAGTCCAGCGTGATCCTGACATGGAATTTGTCGAGCAGCACATTCCTAGA
Organism: Gammaproteobacteria bacterium; assembly: GCA_002714245.1. Classification (GTDB taxonomy): domain Bacteria; phylum Pseudomonadota; class Gammaproteobacteria; order Pseudomonadales; family Litorivicinaceae; genus HIMB30. The sequence goes on from PAWX01000020.1 coordinate 2,171, forward strand.
GCACTGCGGTTCGATATTGACGAGATTTCTGACCAAGAGTCCGAGCTACCACACATGCTATCAAGTGCTGAAGATTTTGATGCAGCGATGCAAGATTTGGGTGTCGGTAACGGAATGCAAGTCGTAATTTATGACAGTGTGGGTCTTTTTTCAGCGGCCAGGGCGTGGTGGATGTTTCGATACTTTGGACATTACGAGGTAGCTGTCTTGGACGGAGGTTTGCCAGCCTGGATAGCGGCAGGATACGCCACCGAATCCGGACGCGGGAAAGTTCAACCGCCTCCATATCCGTTTAAATCAAAAAAGCACCCAGATTGGACAATTACCGCCGAACATCTCAAAGAGAACATCACTTCGAACGAATACTTGGTCCTAGATGCTCGAGCGAAACCTCGGTTCCGCGGCGATGTCGCTGAGCCACGGCCTGGCATGCGTTCAGGTCATATTCCCCAGAGTACTAGTATGCCATTTACCGAACTATTAGACAGTCAAACTGGCTTGTTTAAATCAGCGAATGAAGTTCGTGAACGATTTGGTCAGGCCGGTGCTGATAATAGGCCTGTGGTCGTCACTTGCGGCTCGGGAGTGACTGCCTGTGTTCTCGCACTCGGACTGGAGGTCGCTGGACTGACCGAGCCAAAACTTTATGACGGATCATGGTCTGAATGGGGAAGTCGTGACGACCTACCTGTTGAGACCGGATGATTTGGTCGGCTTCGTTTGGATAAAATTACCGTTGAGAAGCACCTGTCAGGTATTTGATTTGTGAGATGGTCAAAGGTGGGACGCGAGGTTGGTTGCTTTTACCAATAATCCGACGAGCGCTAGGCCGATCAGCGTGCATGTGACTCGGTTAATCACATTGTCTGAAAATAGGTGGAATAATCGCACCCCAACGGGGATTGCGATGACAGTGCCGATCAGTAATGAAATTACCAACTGATAATCCACTAGACCGCGAGATCCGAGGGTTAGGGACACAGCAAGTGACAGAGTTAACCCAATTGGGATAGATGTTGCGACAGCGGTTTTAATTGTCAAACCACCTCTTGTCGCTAATGCTGGGACAACTAAAACACCACCCCCGACGCCGGTCAGTCCCATCAATACCCCTGTGGTGCCACTCATTGAAGACAGTGGCCATTTGGCTAAGATTTCTTTGATGCTGTCACTCAATAGTGCCGCAAGCGCCAGGCAGCCAACCAGTAAGATGCCGATGATCAGATAGAACTCGAGGGAGGTATGGGGCTTAGTTTCCGAAAGGTAAGCGAGAAAAGCCGCGTTTATTAGGGTAACTGGCAAACAAATTCGGAGAAACAAATAGACTAGTCGCCAGTCGACGTTACCTTGCTGAGAGTGTACAAACGTCATTAACATCTTTGAGATAAACGCAAACATACTGCCTGATGCAATTGCTACAAGCGGATCGGTATTTAGCAAAGCGATCAACACCGGAACAACTAAAAGTCCAGCGCCTATACCTGACCACAACATGAGAAGTGAAAAAAAGAAACTGGCCCCGCTAGCATAGAAGTCGATAATTTCCATGGTCACTCTTGTTCATTGAGTGGAAAAGTCATTATCTATGTGCTGACAAAATTTGTACCGGTAGGATTTTTACTTCTAACTTCCATTTCATCGCGTAATTATGTTAACCCTCTCAAAAAAATATTAAATCCGAGGATAAAGAGACCGCTGAGAACTAGTCTCCGAAAGAACTCTCGATCGACATATTGTACGACCCTGTCGCCCGCCCACATTCCAACTAGAGCGAAAATGGAGCAAACAAGCCCGAGTTGAAAGCGCTCCATAGTGAGGATCCCGAATAGACCAAAAAAAATCAAGAAACAGACACCTGATACAACAAACAACAATCCCAAAGTAGCCAGTATTTCGCGTCGATCAATATTTAGACCCAAAAGATACATGATAAAGAACGGACCATTCACAGTAGTCATCGTGCCGATCACTCCTGCAAATAGTCCGACCCCTACGCCCAGTTGTTTCTCTTTTCTTTGTGGAACTTTCATGCTGGGGTTGTAGAGCGTAACAACTACAAAGCTCATGACGAATACCCCAAGAATTAGTTCAATGATTTGGATAGCCATTGCGTCTAAGAGGTAGGCTCCAATTGGAGCGCCGATAAGAATTCCAATCACGACTGTTTTATGTCGATCAAGTGTTGAACGGATTAACCCACCTCGTGTGAATTGTAAAAAGTTGGCGAGGGGTAAGACCACTGCGTTGACCGCTAGTGCCACCTCAAGCGGGGCAAATAGTGGAACAATCGAGACGGTGACGAATGGGAGCCCGAAACCTAGCGCCCCTTTGCTAATTCCGCCGACAATAAACACGCATGGTATTAACAGCAGTTGAACCCAATTGAGGCCTAGAAGTTGTGCAAAATTGTCAAGCATCTATAACCCACGTATTGGAACTTTCAAGACTTGGTCGCGGTAACCTTTTTTGCAGTCTCTGAGGATTGAACGTACGGGCATGTAGCGCGGGATGATAAGTAATTTATCTAAGCACAACGGCGGCTGACGGCGAGAAGTTTCGCAAGTTTGAGATGACCAAGCCAAATCGAGGTGTTTAATTTGAAAAACTGTTGTTGATTTAATCAAGCGCAATGACCTATTCACAAGGGCGCGAGCACATTTGGATCACACATTGTCACTTAATAGTTTTTTGTCAACTACAACGTTCATCTAACTCTTAAACAATCGAAATGGGCGCGGTCCACGAAATATGATCAGCCACACAGAGACCGAGCCGGTGAAAATGTAAAATAGTAATGTCCATCCGGATATGGACAGGTTGAGAAATGTCCATTGCACCTCAGCGCAGTTTCCTGATCCAAAGAACATTGTTTCGAGGCCGTCGAAAATTGGGAAATACTCAAGAATGAAATAAATGTCAGGCCCACACGCTGGCACCTGATCCTCTGGAAGAGATTGCAGCCAAAGCTGTCGAGACGCCAACCAAATACCCAGACCCGAACTCACGAAAGAGAGCAGACCAAAGATCAGGCGGGATCCGTAGAACGGCAGTAGATACAGCAGACACGCGATACCTATCACAGCGAACATGGCTCGCTGAGCGAGGCACAAAGCGCACGGGATCAATCCTGAGACGAACTCTAGGTAGAATGCCGCTGACAGTAGCCCTAAACAAATCAATGCGGTCATCAGAGCTATGCGAGAACTGTGTGTAGACATTCGACCTCCTCGGGGTCCGCTGAGTCTAGCTGATCCGTATCAGCAAAGTCATGACCTCACTAAGCGAGCTGATGGTGGCGCAGTGACTATCCTTTTTCTAATTGCGCTCAGTTTCATCAGTCTGAATTGCTTGTTAATTCCCAGTGGGTTCAACGGACTTGCTTTAACAGGTTGTCCGAGTATACCCACCCAGCGGAAGTGGTCCAACCGTCGGATTGATATACGTCTCAGATCATATGGACTAGCTACAATAGAAGCTGATTTCGGTAGTTACTGTGTCGTAACTGGCGCAGTGTGGCGCAAATTATGTCCACAGCGAAATAGTCAAGTGGCGAAAAAACAAAAATGGACCGCTTCCCTGGATTTTTTGAAAAATTCTAATAAATTTTATATAAAACACTGATAATATTGATTTTTTATTTATTGATTAAATTTTATACAAATCCATTGAGGGTACGTAGTATGGGGTGTTGGCTTCTACTCTAACTTTTTATCCAAATAGTTATCCACAGGTTTTTGGGGTAACCAATTTGTCAATACATCGAATGAAAAAATTTGGCTAATTGCAAGATTCGACGCATGCCTCACAATGTAAATTCAGCAAAGGAGTACGTAATGCTTGACCTCGAGACAGCTAATAATATTGTTAACCACATCATTAATTCAGCCGAAAAGCGTGCCGACCTTAAACCTATGACAGCGGTTGTGCTTGACGCCGGTGGTTCTGTAATCTGCTCACAGCGCCAAGATGGTGCGTCACCTATCCGGGTTGATCTTGCGAAAGGTAAAGCTCATGGTGCGGTTATGATGGGCATCAGCAGTCGCAAGCTTGGAGAGCGTGCGGAACAGCAGGCGTATTTTGTTCAGGCGGTAAATGCGATCTGCGAGGGATCATTGGTCCCTGTCGCAGGTGGTGTTTTGATTCGTGATACATCCGGTAACGTCATTGGCGCTGTCGGAGTGACAGGCGACACCTCAGATAATGATGAGGAACTCGCGATAGCGGCCGTTGAGGCGCAAGGACTCACAGCTGACGTCTGATTCAATTCAACGATGCAGCGAGTGGTCTCGTAGCAGACAACGTCGCTATCGGCTTGGTCGTTTTTGGGGTTCTGGTCCGATAGCCTGTGTGATCGGCCTCAATCCCTCGCGCGCAGATGATAAATGTGACGACCCAACGAATCGAAGACTGATTGGCTTGTTAACTGGCTTGGGATTTGGTGGATATTGGCTGGTTAACTTAATCTCAGAATCCACACCTTACCCTAACGACCTAGGCTCAGGACTGCGTCGCCTTTCAGCCATTAATCAACGCTCGATTCAGAATTCGATCAACGATACGGATCAAACAATATTAGCGTGGGGTCGTGGTGGCCGGCGTTGTCAGTTTCGCAAGGGGATCGCTTCGTCAATCCAGAATCCTACCTGTTTTGGCTTGACAAGAGATGGTGAGCCCAAGCATCCGCTGTATCTCCCAAAAAACTCAACCCTCCAACTGTTTCCCGGCTATAGATAGTCGTAGTCTTCGAATATCTCATATAGCGTGTGTCGCACAGATTCTCGGTGTTCATCGTCTGAAGAGTGGCCTGGCGCGATTTCGTGGACCGTTGCGTTAGGGTAGAGAGACGCTAGGTCAAGGGCTAGTTGTAGCGGATGAAACGCATCGTGAGATTGCCCGATCACATCCACGCGACCCTGATATTGACAGATATCAGACCGCTCTATTGACAATGCCTCTTGATCCATTGCCCTCATCCAATCCATGAGATCTTCCAAGCGGGGGTGATTTAGGAGACGTCTATAGTTCTCCTGATTGCGAGGTGCTGACATTGCAAGGACTTGGAATTCTTTAGTCTGTTTGAGTGTCTGGAGCCATTTGGACCTAGGTCTTTCCTGAACAATTCGCTGAAGCACACGAAATACCTCGAAGTTAGGTGTATCGCCATCTATCCCAAACGCGGGATGCAATAAAACGAGATGAGATGTCGCTATTTGCGCACTCAGTTGCATGACCAATGTTGCCCCCAGAGACGTTCCGCTAAAAGCTACAGGTTATTCATCCAGATGGTCGATTAGTTCAACCAAATCAGTCACCGCGCGGGTAAATGACAGAGTGGATTTTGGCTCAAGATCACTCAGTCCGTGTCCTCGAGTATCGAGACAAATCAGGCGTATGTTATGAAAGTGAGGCCAAGTATCAGTCACCTGCTGGTGACCCATTCGAAAGCCGTGTTGAAATATTACAAGTCGGCCTTGCCCGTGATCCAGCTAGTTCAGTGGTGTATTATCTGACGCTCTGAAGCTGACGAGCATTGATGCTCTCAGAGCGAATCAATTTCCTCGAGTGAGTCGTGACCTAAGTAAATAACACATGGCGCCTTTTCTGGCCCGTTCGACTCGTCATTGATTTGGCTCCACCAACGCGCAAACTCCTCTTTGGTCATTTGTTGCGGATAGAAAGTGCCTATTTGGTTGTGGTCTGTATTCATCACCTACTCCACCTAGCGGGATAGTGACGATCCATGTCTTTTTTGGTACCAACTTGGTGATCTTATCCTGCACAGGTTTTGTTTCGACTGCAAGTGTTGCATGGTCGAATCCCTTGCTTTAGCTATCATGTTTTGGCTGTTGGGACCGATTGACTGAGGACGGAGGAATTATTGTGCGATTACTATTACTTGTATTAAGCATTGCCGCAAGCTCGTCGTTGTCTGCTGAAACGTGGGTATGTCGTCACGACGATCCTGAACGTGAGAATTTGACTTTTGCGCCTCAAAATGACGGGACCGTCGCGTGGAAACATCAAAAACTAGGATCACTCGACCCCCTAAAACTGATCGTGAATTCTGACGGGTTACTGACCATGTCAACTCAACGCGTTAACATCCTCTACTCCCGTTTTTTTCACTTAGACAAATTTAGTGGAAGGATGGGTGAGACAACGTTTCGTGCATCGACACTTCGACGACTGGCTGAAAAAGATCCTAAGCTGAATTGGAATACTGTGACCACACTGTGGCAGTGCGAAGACGGTGGGAAAGTCACAAAATAATTAGACGACAACGCCTCGCCGAGACGGGACTTGATGTAGGCAACCCTGTTATCATTCACATTAGGGCAGGTAATCTGGTTAATTGTTGCAATCTGGTTGCCCAACCAACAATTGGTTTGCAGTTTTCACCAACATTTGATGAGAGGTAAGTTCGAGTAATTGGACGCTTCAGACATCATCCTACAAACTTTCACTGCCCCAATTGTTTCAGACGATGTATTTCCATAAATGCTAAACGGCGTGGATAGGGCCGCACTTACGATATGAATTTAGAAACCGTGCTCCATGTGCAGCATTATTCCGACGCATTATTTTCATTCAAGACGACACGTAGTGAAGCGATTCGCACATTCAGAGCCGGGCAGTTTACTATGATCGGTATGGGTGATGATGATGTCCTTAGAGCCTACAGTATCGCCTCTCCCCCGGACGCTGATGAGCTGGAGTTTTTATCGATCAAAGTCCCTGATGGTCCACTGACTGAACGCCTAAAGGATATCCAGATCGGTGACCAGATTGAGGTTGGTGATCGGCCGACAGGTACCCTAGTCATTGACAATCTGACGCCGGCGAAGCGGCTCTGGTGCGTTGCTACTGGCACTGGACTTGCTCCGTACCTATCGATTCTCCGTGACCCCAAAACGTTCGAACGATTCGAGGAAGTCGTGGTTACTCACACCGTTAGAACGGCTAGGGAATTGGTTTACCACGACCTGCTGAGTGCGTTACCAGTGATTTATTACCCAACCGTGACACGGGAGGTATTTCGAACCGAGGGACGCATCACGGCCCTGATAGACGATGGAACCCTTTGGAGTGATCTATGTTTGGATCCTTGGAATCAGGCAGCGGACCGGGTCATGATCTGCGGCTCGCCGGAATTTAATAAAGAGCTTCGTTCAAGACTTGAGACCATTGGGTTTGTTCACGGCACTAATCGATCACCGGGTGATTTTGTCCAGGAACGTGCTTTCGTTATGCAGCGAAGCGACTAGTTTGGTTCGATTTGCTTTAGAAGATCGAACAGGATTGAAGAGTCACGCATACCAAGATCTTGTTCCATGATGGTTTTGTATTGTCTGTTTATAAATTCGAGGCAGGGCAGAGAAAGGGTTTGATTTAGAGCTGTCTCGTGGGCAATACCCACATCTTTTGCATGCAGCCGCGCTTCTATCCCCGCATCAAAATCTTCGGCAATCATTTTTGGCGCCATAAGGGACATCATTTGACTGCCGCCCATCCCGTCCTTTATCGCCTGAAAGACAGCATCAGGATCGGCGCCAAGCTTTTTTGCAAATGTGAGACACTCAGCAACCCCTTGGATAGTGATCGTCTGTGCTATCTGGTTGCTCAGTTTAGCGATTTGTCCGTGTCCTGCGGTACCCACCCGGGTTATCGTTTTGGCGTAGCAATTGATTATTTCATTGGCGCGCGCGCAGGCCTCCTCAGAACCTCCTTGCATTACGATGAGACGTCCTTCTTCAGATGCCCAAACTCCGCCAGAGACCGGCGCATCGACAAAATCCATACCGAGTGTGTAAAGTCTTTGTGAGATCTCTGTCGTGCGAGCTGGATCGATGGTCGAGTGGTCGATGAAGAGAGTGTCAGGCTTGGCGAAGGATGCGGCACCGCCCTCACCGAGCAGAACGCCTTCGACATCGTCAGTCCCGGTAACATTCGTGACGATGACGTCAACATCTGTTGCAACATCAGAAAGGTTCATGCAAGGAGTCGCACCTTGTTCGACAATACTTTTCGCTCTGGTCTCAAAAACCTCGGCACGTCTTGCATAAAGTTTTATTCGGAATCCCCGATTTACAATATGTCGTGCCATGGGCAATCCCATGGTTCCGAGACCGATAAAACCTACAGTGAGAGCCATGATTTGTCCTTGATTCGTTCGTTATACGGTGTCAAAAAGTATGCTATTCATCTTGCAATGATCGGTGTGCAATCTGCAACTATATACGCCTCAGAGAGGCCCTGGTGGGAAGCGGATGTGGCTGCTGAAATAGCACGTATGGAGGCTCAGAATTTATATATTTTGAGCGAGATAGAGGCTGAACTGCGATACCACAACGCGGCAATGTTTGAGGAACTCGAGAGGGTCGCTGAGTATCATCTCCAACAAACAGAGCGACGGTGGACCGAGTACGATGAGGGGATTATTCGTAATGAGGTCCGTCGACTGAATGATTCAATGCGGCCGTACTTTGATGCCGACAGGCGTTTGTTTGAGGTAGATAGTTACATGACTGATCGTGCGAAGCGATGAAGGTAGTCGCTGACTGGTTTTCGGCTGTAGAATTTTTGTTCAGGGTTGTTGTATCACCCTCGGTACGCCTCAAAAACTAAAACATCCTAGCTTGTTGGCTGAAAGGCACTGTCAATTCCCGATTTTACCGTGTCTTTGGTCGGTGCCAAAGTAATTCCTTTCGTGTCTATAGCTGATCGCCGTGAGCACAATTACCCGCCTGGATAATTCCATGCCGTGATCGTCTAACTAGCAGGTATTAAGACCGACGTGTTGTTTTGACCACTAAGCCCGTAGACTAGTCTGGCGCTCCAATCGACTAAAGGGAAACGAAACGCTCGAACGCTTTACTAGCGAAGTGGTTGTCGAATCCGGCGACTTGTTATGGCTGACACGATGACTTCCATAGTCATATCTATAAATCGTGGTGTTCCCTAGATGGAACGATGCAGCGATATGAAGTCTCGACGAGCGTCTTTGATATTGGGAACTTAGCCAAGTGTTTAACGTTTTAAAAGAACATCGAATTATCTACGCGTATCTACTCGGCTTTGTTGGTGTGCTTTGTTTTGCCGCGACCTTGCCTCTGACGACCATTGCACTTAATGATTTTTCACCGACCTTTATTACAGTGATACGTGCAGTGATCGCGGGGCTCGCTGCCTGTCTCTGGGTTTTTTTCAGCTCCTCAGGTAGGCCAAGACGCGACGAAATCAAACCCCTCGTGGTGAGTGGTTTGGGCCTGGTTTTCGGCTTTCCCCTGGCGATGGCCATCGGACTGCAATCCGTACCGTCCTACCACGGTGCTGTTGTTCTTGGAATCCTCCCGTTGGTCACCGCGGGTCTATCTGTCATAGTCTATGGATACCGTGCCCGACTCGGATTTTGGGTCTGTGCTGTAGTTGGAACCAGTCTGGTTGTGGTGTTTACCTTGCGGGAGCAAGATGGGTCGATGAGTTGGGCCGATCTGTGGCTCGTGTTGGCGGCGCTGATGGCGTCTTCTGGCTACGTGATCGCTGGGAATCTAGCCAAGCAACGACCAGGGCCCTGGGTAATTTGTTGGTCACTGATCCTATTATCTCCGATCTCGGTGATGGCGACCGTACTTGTTTGGCCAGATTTTTTTTGGGTTCGTCCTGATAGCTCTTTAATGGCTTTGCTTGCGTTGGGTCTGTTTTCAATGTTTTTTGGGTTCTTCGCTTGGAATACGGGACTCGCTCTGGGTGGGATCGCTGAGGTTGGACAGGTTCAGTTGTTGCAGCTTTTCCTTACACTGATTTGGGGGAGCATTCTCATTGGAGAGGTTGTGACCATTGATGTCTGGGTGTTCGCTGTTTTGGTCGCGGCCACGGTTTATCTTGGGCGGAGACTCTCTTGATGCAATGGACAATTGACGCTGCGGGTGCCCGTGATTTGGACCGACGTATTACCGAATCCGGTGTGCAAGAGTTTTGTCTGATGATGCGCGCGTCCAAGGTTGCGGCAGATCATTTGCTTCGTAATAAACCAACATCCGTCGTTTGTCTCGCGGGTTCCGGGAATAACGGAGGCGATGCTTACGGTGTTGCCGCTCATCTGCTTCTGTCCGGGATACCCACAACTGTGGTCGCCTTAGCCGAGCCGACGGGGGCTGCACAAAAAGCGCGAGGTTTCTATCGAGACCTTGGGGGCACGGTATTCAGCGATCTCGACCAAGTTTCGGACACGGATTGGATCGTTGATGGTGTGCTTGGTACCGGCTGCAATCGTGCCCCTGAGGGGATAATTTCAGTCGCAATCTCCTGGATCTGTGCGAGGCGTGTAGCCGGTTCATCAGTGCTGTCGCTCGATCTCCCATCCGGCCTAAATGCATCAACAGGTTTGGCCTACCAGCCATCGGTCGTGGCTGATTTGACTGTAAGTTTTCTGGCCCCAAAAACCGGATTACTAACCGGTGATGGGCCATCACTCTGTGGCCGGATTCAGTTCGAGACCCTGAAGCCGTGGGATGTAGGCGATTATGAATGCCACACGCGATTAATCGGACATGACACGATCGATGTCCCAGAGCACCCCCAGACAGCACACAAAGGTACAAGGGGTAGTGTCTTGGTTGTCGGAGGGCGCCACGGAATGGAGGGCGCTGGACAATTGAGTGCTCTAGCGTCCCTTAGAGCAGGGTCTGGAAAGGTATTTTGGGCAACTGATTCGTTCTTATTCGAGGTCCCCGAAATAGTCCGGGTCGAGTGGGGTATCGAGACGATCCTTGAATGCGCAAAGAGGGTGTCTGCGATCGTGATTGGGCCTGGACTTGGACACGATGCAGGTGAGGTGATTGCAGCACTCTGGGCACTTGATAAACCGCTTGTGGTTGACGCGGACGCGCTGAATTGGCTGTCAGAGAATCCACTTCCCGACCGTGATGCTCCGTGGATTGGGACACCGCACCCCAAAGAGGCGTCTCGGTTGACTGGTGCACCGATGGCCGACAGGTTTCATTTGCTCGACCGTCTTGAAAACGTCTACGCAACAACATGGATTTTGAAAGGCGCCGGCACCCTTGTCTCGGGGGAGCCGGTTTGGCTGAATCCAGTATCTGATCCTACGCTAGGGACCGCAGGTTCTGGTGATGTGCTTGCCGGGATAGTCGCAAGCTTGTGGGCGCAAGGCTCAACCTCTCCGGCGTCGACCGGTGTATGGCTGCACGCGCAAGCGTTTCTTGCCGCAAAAAAACTCAGCGGACCCGGTGTCATAGCGAGTGATGCGGTGAATCAGATAGGAAGCGTGAGGACCGCTTGATTCATGGCAATGTCTGACCTAACGTAGTCGCTTCCATTGACGGGCCGATACCACAATAATTTGGAGATCTTTGCTTGAAAACCCGCGTTTCACTGCTATCCCGCATGGGAATAAAGCGGCCCTATACTGAGACCAAACCTCTGGAGGTCGTCGAAGCGGATCTGGCTGAACCGGGTTCTGATGAGATTCTTGTCAAAATTTTAGCTGCGGGCGTCTGTCACTCTGATTTGTCGGTAATTAATGGAGACAGGCCGCGTCCGACACCTGTGGCCCTTGGCCATGAGGCCGTCGGTGAGGTAGTAAAGACTGGCGGGGGGTCAAGCGATTTAAGACCAGGCCAACGTGTATCGATGGTTTTTGTGCCGAGTTGTGGGCACTGCGGTTGTTGTGCAGAGGGACGGCCCGCACTCTGCGAGCCGGGCCTTGTTCACAACACCAATGGCAGTCTGCTATCAGGAGCCAAACGAATCTCCATCGACGGGGAGGTAATAAACCACCACCTTGGGATTTCGTGTTTCTCAGATTACGCGGTCTGTCATCGTCGTAGCTTGGTGCCGATAGCTGATGATCTTAGCCCGACCGTCCAAGCAGTCTTTGGTTGTGCTGTTCTAACCGGATGTGGTGCGGTTTTGAATACGGCCAAACTGCACGCGGGTGAGCGTGTCGCAATCATAGGGTTGGGCGGGGTCGGACTGTCTGCGTTGCTGGGTGCGCATGCTGGCGGCGCTCGTCAAATCATCGCTATCGATGCGAATCCCGGGAAGGAGTCGTTAGCGCGCGAGTTAGGGGCTGACCATTTCGTAAACGCAGGCGATCCGGACGCGGTGGAGCAGGTAAAAACCTTGTCTGCTGGTGGTGTTCATTTAGCAGCAGAGTTCGCAGGAGTCATGCCGGCGCTTGAACTAGCGATAGAGGTGACCCGTCGAGGTGGCCGGACCGTGACCGCAGGGTTACCCAACCCGTCTGATCGTTTGTCCTTAGCGGCGGCAAGGCTCGTGACCGAAGAACGCACCCTGATGGGTTCTTACGTCGGTTCTTGTGTTCCCTCGCGAGACATTCCAAACTTTATTGCGCTTCACAAAAAGGGATCGCTACCCGTCGAGCGGATGATTTCGCACACGCTCGAATTAACGGAAATTAATGCCGCCATGGAACGTCTCGCAGAAGGCAACGCGGTCCGTCAGATTATTTGTTTTGAGTGATTCNACTATGCCGCTATACCAACCAGTTTCATTTATCAACGGGCAGTGGGAAGGAGCCACATCCGGNGCNACGTTTGATGTAATTAATCCAGCAACNGGNGATGTGATTGAAAAAGTAGCAGACCTGTCTGCCGNGGACTGCGTCAAAGCGNTCGANGCAGCTCAGGCGGCATTTCCAAAGTGGGCGGCACTAACCGCCAANGAACGAGCTGTNGTACTGCGTCGTTGGTTCAATCTCATCACCGAGCACGAGGAAGAGTTAGCCCACCTCATCACTGAGGAGATGGGAAAACCGCTTNCAGAGGCGCGTGGTGAGGTGGTGTATGGTGCGAGCTTTGTTGATTGGTTCGCCGAGGAGGGGCGTCGNATCTATGGTGACGTAATCGCACCTCACATGGCNGATAAGCGTATTCTGGCCATCAAGCAACCAGTAGGTGTCGTGGCAGCAATTACTCCATGGAATTTTCCGCTCGCCATGATTACTCGAAAAGTTTCNCCCGCTNTNGCNNCCGGNTGTACGGTAGTGATAAAGCCCTCTGAGGATACTCCACTGACTGCCCTTGCNGTTTGTGAGCTCGCTNGTCAGGCCGGAATCCCAGCGGGTGTGATCAACTGCGTGACNGGGATGGATGCACCGGCAATCGGTCGGGTGCTGACGAGTGACACACGGGTTCGTAAGGTAACATTTACAGGCTCAACACAGGTCGGAAAAATCCTTTACCGCCAGTCCGCTGAGAGCGTTAAAAAGATTTCCCTGGAGCTCGGTGGCAATGCACCCTTTATCGTGTTCGATGACGCGGACCTCGGCGCAGCTGTCGATGGTGCAATGCTTTGTAAGTTCCGAAATGCTGGACAAACCTGTGTATGTGCGAACCGCATACTAGTGCAGAGCGGTATCCACGATCAGTTTGTTGAGGCATTTACTGCGCGTGTGACGGCGATGAAGGTCGCCGATGGCAGAACTGAGGGTTCAGATGTTGGACCACTCATCAATGCCGATGGCAGGGCCAAGGTTGAGGAACATGTTAAAGATGCATTGGCAAAAGGCGCTAAAGTTATCTGTGGCGGCCACACACACGAGGCGGGCCCTCTATTTTACAGTCCCACTGTGCTTGTAGGCGTGAACACGGAGATGCGAATGGCATCCGAAGAGACCTTTGGTCCCGTCGCTCCGATTTACAAATTTGATCACGAGGACGAGGCTATCGCGCTTGCTAATGATACCCAATATGGGCTGGCCGCATATTTCTACACCGAGGATCTTTCGCGAACCTTCCGTGTTTATGAGGCCCTTGACTACGGGATCATCGGTGTCAATACCGGAATTATCTCGACCGAGGTCGCACCCTTCGGGGGAGTCAAGGAGTCCGGTCTCGGTCGCGAGGGTGGGCCACACGGGATCGAAGAGTTTTTAGAGACAAAATATGGCTGTATCGGGATCAAATCATGATTATGAGGCAACACTTTCTTGACTTTGAACAGACGGGTGCAGCGTTTAGGGACCAAGATCTTTGGTACCAAACCAATTTTTTAGGGGTCTCGGGAGGGATCGATTAATCACGAGATTTCATAGGGGTGACCAATGACCATAGCCGAAGACGGACCAGAAAGTGTTCTGGTTTATGTGCATGACCCAATGTGCAGCTGGTGCTATGGATTTAGGCCGACTTGGAAGGCCCTGAAAAGTCAATTGCCAGAAGGCTTGCCGGTCGTATCCTTGCTGGGAGGATTGGCCGATGACAGTGATATATCAATGCCTCTTGAGATGGTCGACTACCTCAAGCGGACCTGGGAACGGATCGAGTCAACCTGCAAGGTACCCTTTAATCACAGCTATTGGGATCAATCACCACCACCGCCACGGACCACGTTTATCAGTTGTCGTGCGGTAATTGCTGCTGAGCGGATTGCGGGCCGAGGTGAGGTGTTCGGTGAACGTATTCAAGATGCCTACTACTGTGAAGCGAAGAACGTTTGGGATTCTGAGGTCCTGTGTGATTTGGCGGAGCAAATTGGTTTTAATCGCTCGAGTTATTCTGAGGCTCTGTTGTCCGATGCGGTTCGGTCAGTTCATGAAGAACAACGAAGTCTGGCTGAGCGGCTTAAGGTTGATGGGTATCCAAGCCTGTTATTGATTCATAAGGGTGAGGCTTTTCCGGTTTCGATTCGACATGGGGGAGCAGGGGCAATGCTTGAGGATATCAACGACCTGCTTGTGGACCGTCAGGCCTAGGCTCTTGGCGTGTATGTGTGATCACTGGACTTGATATTTTTACTNAACTTCGACCGCCCGCACACGCCTTTCTGGGTTAGTTGTCAGGTCGCAAATATCTGGGACATGTCCTTGAATGACTTGAACTCAAGTGCGTTCCCGGAGGGCTCGGTGAAGAACATAGTCGCCTGCTCCCCGGCCTCACCTTCGAATCGGATATTNGGCTCAATTAGNAATTCAACNTNAGCNGANTTGAGNNTGTCAGCGAGTGTGTGCCACTCGTTCCAGTCAAGGATTACCCCGAAGTGGCTCGCCGGGACNTGTTTACCGTCAACCGGGTTGGTTGGCGTAGGGTTATGTTCTTCATCAGCCAAATGAGCGACCACCTGATGACCAAAAAAATCAAAATCAATCCAACGGTCTGAGCTACGNCCAGTTGCGCATCCAAGAACATCNGTGAAAAAATCTCTAGTGGCCTCGAGATCCGAGACGGGGAATGCTAGATGAAAAGGAGCCTGGGCCATATCTACCTCATAGTACTAACTCGGTTATGGAGACAATGATGCGTAATGCAATCTTCGATATACAAGCGTTTGCTGACCTGACTAACGAGCTGATGAGCAAATCACCAGACCNCGCTCGTGCTGTCATGGTGGAAAATAATGCCTATTATATGCTCGTCAATATGCATATCCAGTTGTGTAACATGGTTGAGTTCGCTGACTACCACGACTCTCCAGTTGAGTCCGTGATAGATGACCTGAGGTTAGAGGTCGAGAGGATCCAGGGACTAAAGGGATCACGCTGGCTCAGTGACTTCGTGCGGACGCAAAACGGTCAGTGAAGACAACTGCCCCCATCGACGACCAGTGTCTGGCCTGTGATGAAATCGCTATCGGGACCCATGAAAAAGGCCAATGGACCAGCAAGATCCTCGGGCCTCTGGACACGTTTAATGCAACGAGTAGAGGCCGCTTTTTCACGGACCGCAATAATTTCTGGGGTCGGGTTTTCTTCAGCGAGAGTACTTCCGGGAGCGACACAGTTAACGTAGATATTGTGCTCGCCGACCTCCATCGCTAACGACTTGGTGTACCCGATAACGGCGGCTTTGGAGGTGACGTAGTGGATTCTTGACGGGGACCCTTTCAGTGCAGTACCAGAGCTGATATTTACAATCTTTCCATATTTTTGTGTTTTCATTACAGGAACGACAGCGCTACAGACATTCCACACGCCCTTCACATTAATTTCCATCATCTTGTCCCACTCGGACTCTGAAATTTCAAGTGAACCGACTCGCGACATCGGTACGCGGGAGAACATAGCGGCGTTGTTTACGAGTCCATCAACCCGACCGAGTTGGGTAGAGACTTCCTTAACCATGAAGTCCACAGAGCCCTTATCTGAAACATCGGTCTGTATAGCTGTCGCATCCAGACCTTGGCTACGCAATCGATCCGCCTCGGTTTCGGCTCTGGTACCATCGAGCTCCGCCAGAACAACGTGGGCGCCTCGTTCGGCCATGAGCTCCGACGCGACGATCCCGATACCCCCTGATCCACCGGTCACAATGATCACCCTACCTTCAAGATTTTTCATTATTTTTCCTTCTACGCTGGGGCTTGTGTGTCTTTGACAGTGGTACGGAAGAGTAGCCTCCGCTCTCCCCCCGGAAAATCCGTCCGGGCATGCATCGAACAACGGTTGTCCCAAACTATCAGGTCACCGATCGTCCACTGGTGTTTGTACACGAAAGCGTCCTGTTCACAGTGGTCAAACAAAAAGTTTAGTATCTCGTCACTTTCCGTTGCCTCGAGACCAACCACGCCGACAGTCATCAGCCTGTTGACGTAGAGACATTTCCTTCCTGTCTCGTGGTTCGTCCTTACGATAGGGTGGGCCGCCTCGCCAAACGCGGGGGTCCCTTTTTCGTCACCTTTTTGGGTGGATCCGTAGTGGTAAACGTGTCTGGCGCTGAGGCCCTCGAGCCGTTTCTTCCACTTATCCGAAAGAGTGTCGTACGCGGCGTAACCGCTCGCGAACCAGGTATCTCCGCCAACAGAGGGGATTTCCACGGCATATAAGAGTGTTGCTTTGTCCGGAATTTCTCGGTGGATCATGTCGTGGTGAAACATCATCTCGCCATCCGGTAGCGAACCGATAGGGACCCCATCCTCGCGGATATTTGAAATCATCATGATTCCGTCAGGAAGCGACTCATAGGCCTTCGGCTGAAACTCTCTGGGTCGGTGTAAGGTTCCAGATTCTCCAAATATCTGTGCAGCNTTCAGTTGATNNTGGTGAGCGAGAGTNTGTCCAGGGAACAAAAGAACCGCATGCTCAAGGAAGGCCTTTTGTATNTGTNNAATTTGCGNNGCCTCGAGCGTCTGGGTGAGGTCACACCCCTCNATGCGCCCCCCGATCGCGGGAGCAAGTGGACTGATCTTCATCGCATTACTCCTTTTAACTTTTTTATTGTGTACTGAAGTTAGAAAGTCACAAATATCGGTCTCGTTTGGGTGTCCAACCAATTCTCTTGAATTGATTGTTTTCGTTTTGCAGTAGTGTTCACGTTGAGTAAGTATGCGGTGAAAAATATGACGAGAGAAACAATCGGTTTAATCGGCGCGGGCCGGATGGGTTTGGCTCAGATCAAGCACCTTGTGAACGCTGGCTTCGCGGTGTCCTGTTGTGAGCAGGCCGATACGCAACAGACCAAGGCGTTAGCGTTGGGCGCGGTGTTGCGAGAATCACCGGCGGCCGTGTTTGCGGAGTCCTCGGTCGTGTATATCGCTGTCGGGTTTGATCCCGAGGTGATTCAAATTTGTCGTGGCGAGCACGGACTACTAAGCAGTGGACGAAGAGACGGGGTCGTCGTGGTCAACAGTACATGCGACCCAGAGCTCATGATCGCGTTGGGCGCCGAGTTTGCTGCACAAGGGATTGAGTTTCTGGATATCCCGATCGCTCGGGGTGGCTGGGCCGCTGACAATGGGACATTGCTGGCCATGGTTGGGGGCGAACAATCGGCGTTGGATCGGGTAACACCTTCACTCAATACGTTCTGCTCAGACATCAAGCTCATGGGCCCTATTGGGAGAGGGCAGGTGACCAAGGCTATTAATAACCTCCTGCTCTGGTTGAATGGTGTTGGTTTGCTTGAGAGTGCCCAGATTGCTGANNCATACCAGATNGATCTCGANTACCTCCGNGNNGTTCTGATGCTGTCGAGTGGAAGGAGCGCTGCCATGGAGGATTGGTCAAAAATGACATTCACNTGGGCNGCCAAGGATATGCAGATCGTGCAGCAGATGATGGATCGATATGACCTAGACCTCGAGCTGCTGAAAGTTTTGGGCACAAGGGCCCAGACAGCGAAAAATGAACGAGAGGTCCGTCACGCTCAAGGNAAAGACTGGATCAATGCNGNCAAGTAGCNCATTNGGGCANCTNTGTGCCCTCGCGTCCGCGCTAAGTTTCGCGCTCGCGAGNATTGCGATTAGCTCAAANAAAAGACAGGGGCTCCCCAACGACGGTGCATTTTTATCGGTCATCATGACGGTGATCTTTTCACTTTTTTTGTTNCTGNTATTNGAGGACGGGGCGCTNCCNAGTCTGGATGANCCAAANCTATNCGAGGGCGTGCTTTGGTTTTGTTTGGCCGGTCTGTTNGCGATGGTNTTTGGGAGGACNCTTGTCTTCCGNTCGATTGGTTTGCTNGGNGTAACCCGTGGTACGACCGTCAAAAANATGAATCCNTTTTTTTCAATTTTGTTGGCGGTAATNGTGCTCGGGGAGTCATTAATATTCGAGGAGGTGCTCGGGGTNATGGCGCTNGCTTTTGCGATCTTNTTGNTGATCTCGGACAAGAGCCGGAAGTACGAGCATGAAGAGGAAAACACACCGAAAGACTGGCTGGTTGTTGCCCCGCTTTANATCCCGGGTATCCTGTCTTGCCTTGCNTATGCGGTGTCTTACATCGCCAGAAAGAATGGNCTCATTACACTGGGAACACCTGCCTTTGGAACCCTTGTNAGCGCGATGGCGGGNGTGTGCTTTTACTTGATACTTGCGATTCCNTTTGAATCCTANCGGCNNTTTGTCGTGGAGGGGGTTCGNAACATNGCCCCNATAACGCTAGCCATNGGGGCGGCGATGTCAGTCGGNCAGGTGNTATTTTTTACNGCCCTGACCTACGAGGAACTATCGACCGTGGTGATGATCGGTTCGCTCGAAACATTCATCGCGATATTTTTATCTGTCGCAATCTTTAGGCTTGAGATTCGTCCGTCGTTAAAGCAGCTATCCGCTGCCTTGTTGGCATCGATGGGCGTCTCGATGGTGACATTTTACTAACAACAAAATAGGGGGATCAGCTTATGGGTAATGAGTGGGTAGAACCAACCGACGAGAAGCGAGCAGGTCACGGGACATTTGGTCGGCCGAAGACTGATTATGATTTGTTCATGGAGTCTGAGGGGGTACCTGTGTATCGGGACTTTGGGGTCCTGCGTTGTCAGGATCTTCCGATGAAGCCTTGGGATCGGTTGGGCGGTAACGGGACCTATGTTCAGCTTTACGGNACNGAGGGGACNTGGGGCATGTATGTTGTTGAGATCCCGCCCCGAAAAGAGCTCAATATAGAGCGTCATGTTTATGAAAAAAACATCATGATTTTAGAGGGTCGTGGTGTGTGCGAGGTATGGCANGACGAGAAACACAAACAGGTGTTTGAGTGGCAGGCGGGTTCGCTGTTTTCGNTTCCGGTGAACGCGTACCATCGGATGATTAATATGTCGGGCCANCGTGTCATTTTCGTNGCNGGTACGACCGCCCCAAACCTGATGAATCTGGTCGGTGANACCGACTTTATCTTCAACTGTGATTATAGATTTGGNAGTCGTTTTGATGANNCNCTGANNGANTTCTTCGAGGAGAAGACNCAGATTGAGCCGGATCCAATCCGGGGTCTGGCGATGCGTCGGACCAATATNATGGCGGACATNGTGCACGCCGACTTGCCGTTGGATAACCGACGNAGTCCGGGGTANCGGCGNATCGAGCCGCACATGACCCAGAACAAGTTCTANCTTTGGATTGGTCAGCACGAGATCGGACGCTACTCGAAGGCACACGCGCATACCTCGGCGGCGATTCTNTTCTGTCTGACGGGNAAGGGCTATACCCTNACATGGCCCGAGCATCTGGGCGTGAACCCTTGGCAGANNGGTAANNGNGATGAGGTTGTCCGTGTGGATTACGAGTATGGGGGNTGTGTGAGTGCGGCCCCNGGCGGTNCACGCTGGTACCACCAACACTTCAATGTATCNAACGANCCGTTCCGTCTTACGGCCTGGTTCGGCCCNAACCACCCGAGNATGTTGCCTGGCGCCGCTCCTGGACAGAAAACCACCGACTACACGGCGATGGATATTCAAGAGGGAGGGACGTCGATTCCTTATTGGATGGAAGACGAGTTCATCAGGGCTGAGTTTCAGAAGCAATTAGAGGTCAATGGCGCCGTGTCNCGGATGGAACCACACAGATATCAGAAACCTGACAACATTAANTAATTCATTCANNGAAGTTCATGGGNATNGNGTGGGTAGGATCGAGTGANGAGAAACGTTNNGGTCNATTTCAGTGAGTGAGTCTCGACGATTTACGTCNGCGGACCGTGCTCTGGTCGAGTCNGATATTATTGAGGTACTGACGCTCGGGCTCGANATCGGNTCGGCGACCTCCCACGTCTCNATCTCNAANCTAACCATGGTNCGAGGGCACAACCGCTACACCGTNTCAAATACNGAGGTTGTCTATCAGAGNCCNGTCATGAAAACCCCGTTTGGTGGTGAGGGGCGCGCCTTCATTATCCGGACAGAGCTCGANTCGATGATTGATGACTCCNTACTGAAAGCNGAAATCGACCGCGNCGATATCGAATCAGGGGTCGTNATCTTGACCGGNAACGCGTTNCGGCGGCAGAACGCNAGACAAATCGCCGACCTGCTNGCCTCNTTCTCGGGTAANTTTATNTCGATCAGCGCCGGTGATCGGCTCGAGTCCACCATGGCGGCGTTTGGTTCAGGTGCTGTCCAGCAATCNATTGGTAGCGATTGCCTGAACGTGGATATCGGGGGTGGCACGACCAAGNTCTCACGCTGTGTCGANGGNAAGATTNCTGAACTGACAGCAATAGAGGTCGGTGGGCGGATCCTCCAGTTNANTGCTGATGGGGCGGTNGGACACGCTGAACCTAACCTNGGNCTATACACCAGCGANNGACAACTGCCNGAGTANGGAACTGCGTTGGAGAGCCAAGAGCTNGAGCAGATCGTCGATCGGATGGCGAACACGATCCTCGATACAGTNCGCGGTCGGGATNTGGGTGACGCNTTACGGCTTCAGTCGATNANCGANTTNCCCACNAGCGGNACCGTTGTGTTGAGTGGTGGGGTAAGTCAATGGATCACGGCNACTAAACCGGCNNACGCTTGNGACGATTTAGGGGANCGGNTGGCACTAAAAACGCGAGACTTGCTCCAAGACNCGGGCTACNCGANCAGGATTGCGAATGACCCGATTCGGGCAACTGTTTTGGGTGCATCTCAGCAGCGGATGCAGGTCAGNGGTAATACCGTNTTCATCTCAGATGAGCGCNTGTTGCCGATCCGTAACGCACCAGTATCTCTGGTTACTGTGCCGGCGGANGACTTTGATCAAGAGATNNTCACGGAGTTGGTAAAGGAATCATTATCAAAGGCGCTNTTTAGTGGGGACCANGGGCTTCGGGTGCTGGGTATCGACTGGCTNGGGTCACTGACTTACTCGCGAGCTGATGCNTTCTGCAATGGGGTGATAGAGGGCCTGAGGGGTCTCAATACNCCGATCACCCTGCTATTGAAGCAGGACATCGCCGGGNTGATAGGGATTCATTTTGTTGAAGAGCTCAACTACCANAAGCCAGTGATCTGTCTCGACGGACTGGACCAGGTTGATTTTGACTTTGTTGATATCGGTGAGGTCATCAACCAGACCGGNTTGGTCCCGGTGGTCGCGAAGTCTATTCTGTTCAATAGCGGCTCGAAGNTAAGCTAGGGGGGTCANGTGNATCATNTAACNATNGGNTCGGACACAGTACCTCGGCTCGGGTATGGGTGCATGGGACTCACCCAGGCCTACCAGCCTGTTTGGCCTGACAAGGCAAAGGCACTGCTCCAGAAGATTGCCGGTGAGGGTCCGGTGATGCTCGATACCGCTGCAACATACAGCGGCGGGAAGAACGAGATCCTGGTGGGTTCCGTGTTGAAAACAAGCCGGGAACAGGTATTTCTGGCCTCAAAAGCGGGAATGTATAAGAACCCAGACGGGTCTCGTGAGATTGATGGTGACCCGGACAGAATCATCAGGAGCTGCGACGAGAGTTTGTCGAGACTTGGTACCGATGTCATTGACCTATTCTACTTGCACCGGGTCGACCACCGAGTCCCGGTNGAGGAATCCGTGGGGGCGATCGATCAACTCATTTCGCAGGGAAAGGTCAGGTACGCTGGGCTNTCNGAGGTTAGTCAGTCAACCCTCGAGCGGGCCAGGTCAGTAACCGCGATCCACGCGTTGCAGTCCGAGTACTCGTTGTGGTCGCGTCGGGTNGAGGACGNTATCCTGAANTATTGTCGGGATNANGGGATCGCGTTGGTNGCCTATAGTCCTGTCGGTAGGGGCTTTCTGGCAGGNGGNGTTCGTAAGATGNGCCAACTCTCAGAACGTGATATCCGTCACGGGATGCCGCGGTTTCAAGGCAATGCGTTCGAGAANAACNTGAGAGTTTTGGAGCAGGTCGAGTTGCTTGGACTTCGTTGGGGGATGACCTTAGCGCAGGTCTGTCTAAACTGGTTATGGTCCCGGGGNGNGCATGTNGGTGCGATTCCTGGTACCGCGAATCTGTCGCACTGGCGGGATGATCAGGGCGCNACGAGTCCCCTCTCGGAGGACCAGGTAACCGAGCTCGAGGANTTGNTTCANAATTACCGCTTCGAGGGCGAGCGNTATGCCCCGGCCAAGCTAGCNCAGCTCGATTCNGAAAGATCAAACTAACTCACGAATCACCCCAAACATGATTCTGAATTGGTCGGTTTTGANAATTCGTAGCATCCTTNNTTGATAAATTTTATNTAACTGGAGTCCTGATCGTGGAAATAGANGCGCGTTTTAAGGTTACTGAGCAACTCGANGGGAAGATGTTGATCAACGGAGAACTCCGGGGNTCGGGGTGTGAACAGTGGNTAGACTCTCGTTGTCCGGCTACGCAGGAACNGATCGGGCGTGTCCCNAACGCNTCTGCTGAAGAGATGACAGGAGCAATNACCGCAGCNAAAGACGCNTCNAAGACGTGGAGTAAGACGACACCGAAACAACGAGTGGCTTTGATCGAAGAGATTGCCGAACGGCTCGAGGGTCGGGCCGATGAGTTCGCGAAAATTGAGGCGTTGGATACTGGGAACACGGTNGGACCGATGACCAACGATGTCCACAAGGCCGTGGAGCGGATGCGTTTCTATTGTGGNCTNGCNTACGANCTCAANGGTATGACCGTGCCCTCGACACCAGAAAATATCCACCTCACTCTCAGGGAGCCGTATGGGGTGGTCGGACGTATCATNCCATNCAACCATCCNATTGGGTTCGCAGCGTCNCGGATNGCNCCCGCNTTGATCGCGGGGAACACGATCGTCGTGAAGCCGTCAGAACAGGCNCCACTGTCGGCGAGCTTGTTGGCTGAGATATGTGCGGAGTTNGCGCCGCCCGGTGTTATTAATATCGTGACNGGTGACCGTACCACGGGCGAGGTATTGGTCAGAGATCCCCGAGTAAAACGGATAGCGTTCATTGGTTCTGTGGCNTCTGGTATGGCTATCCAAAAGGCCGCCGCCGAGTCTNCGGTTAAGCATGTCAGCCTTGAACTTGGCGGCAAGAATCCTTTTATCGTGTGTGAGGACGCGAACCTCGACGAAGCGATTATAGCGGCAACCAATGGCATGAACTTCGGCTGGCAGGGGCAGTCTTGTGGATCGACAAGCCGGCTGATCATACACCGTTCTCAGTATGACGAACTCAGTCAAAAAGTNGTNGAGCGGGTCAAACAGGTNANGGTAGGCCATCCATTGGATACTTCCATTAAGATGGGNCCGGTNGTGTCTGAGGCCCAGTACCAGAAGGTCTTGAGTTACATACAGATAGCGAAGGACGAGGGNGCANAGCTTTTGCTGGGCGGTAACGCGATGGAGATAGACGGGTGTCCCGGGGGCTATTTTGTGGAGCCAACCGTGTTCGGTAACGTGACCTCAGCCATGCGGATCGCACAGGAGGAGGTGTTTGGTCCAATCATGAGCTTGATGCCTTACGATGATCTCGACGAGGCTGTTGAGATCGCAAATTCGACGACATACGGACTCACGGCGGCGGTCTGGACCAACGACTATTTCACGGCGATGGAACTGTCTCGCAGCATCGAGGCAGGATATGTCTGGATCAACGGCATCGGAAATCATTACCGAGGGCTGCCTTATGGGGGCTACAAGAACTCGGGAATCGGTCGCGAGGAGGGTCTGGACGAGATGCTTAGTTATACCGAGGTGAAGTCTCTGAACTTTGCTATGGGTCAGGCTGAGAGAGCCAAGAACAATTAACATCGCACAGTAGCGTGAGTTTCCTAATTATTAGTCAGATGGGGACTAAAAGGTAGAGCAAACCCAACCGACGGGTTGTGAACCGGTTCCAG
>PAWX01000021.1 GCA_002714245.1 Gammaproteobacteria bacterium
ATTGCAAATCCCAAAGGTATTGCGCTGTAAATCAGGAAATCACACGTGATGTCAAAAAATGCTCCTCGCTCAGTAGGTCCTTGAATCCTTGCCAATGCGCCATCGAGCCCGTCTAGCAACCGATTCAGACAGAAACACAGAACCGCAACATTTAAAGCATCTAGTGTGATTGCAATCACAGCCAAAAAACCAAAACAGGCTCCAATTACCGTGAGTTGGGTTGCAGTGATGCCGACTGATTCCAATGGCCCCACCATGGCTCGTAGTGGGGTCCTCAAACGTTTGACAATGAAGGCATCAAGCATACACATTCCCCCTTAGGTGGACGATCTTCAACATGATGAGTGACTAAAATGCCATACGACTGGTCGTTCTTTATCTGCCCAAAAAGTGCTGTCTTAACTTGTTCTCTAGTCTCAGTGTCAAGTGCACTGAAAGGCTCGTCCAAAAGTAATAGGCGAGGGTGTGGCGCCAAGGCTCGAGCGACAGCTACACGCATCATTTGACCCCTTGATAAACAAAATGGATCCTCCCTAGCCATACCATCCAGACCCAACTGATTGAGCAATGCGTTAATACGGTACTCATGTTCGGATCGAGGTAATCGATGCATCGAGAGAGCGATGTTTGCGCCAACCGACAAATGTGAGAAAAGCATGGGATCCTGAAATACTGTTTGTGCGCACTCACTCAAACGATCTGACATATTCATGCACTGACCATCAAGTCTGACCTGGCCAACCAACTCGACTTGTGGTTCCTCGTGAATAAGTGCATGCAGTAATGTCGACTTGCCACGGCCTGATTCACCCTGAAGAGTCAATATCTCTCCCGGCTTGATAACACAGGAAACCGGCTGAAAAAGAAGACGATTGGCACGCTTGACTGACACCTTATCGAGAATCAGCATAGCCTTCTCCTTGCATCCCAGCGCGATGCCTCCATAAGGATTGATTAATTAACAACGCGAGAGCGAAGGCGACAAATGGTAACAATAGATTAATCAATCCTGCCAAGGCAGACGATCTTCGCTCACTCCCCACCGTGACTATCAGCTCGGTCATGAGTGTCTCAACACGACCCCCGCCCAGTAACAATGTCTGAGTGTACAAAGCACAGCTCACGGCGAACGCGAACGCACCAGCCAAAACTAGCAGTCGGCTATGTCGTGGAACCCAAACCCGAAACAACCTCAAACAGACCGACATACTCGACTGCTTGAGGATCATTTCATGGCGGATATCGCGATCAAACCAGGGTTCGCTCACAATAATCATGACGTAAGGCAGTGCAATCAGCGTATGCCCAAGGATCACGGGCCAAACGCCAGGACTTCCGCCCAAAAAATAAACCCAAGCAAGGAGGCCCGATGCCAATGGGAGAGCGGGCATCCAGAGGTATGCCCACCAGATCCAGTGTAATCGGTTATGCCCTCGAGAGATAGAATACTCAAGTATTCCAACCGCCACACAAACGGCGATAACGCTTGTAGAGAATCCAATCACCAAAGACGTCACGAACGGCGATAATAGGGAAAATACCGACGTTAGAGCGTGGACAGAAACGATCGGCAAAGGCTCTAGTACGTCCCATCGCAAAGTCACCGACCAGATCAATAAACTGACCACTGCCATACAGATAAGACCAGCAAAACTAATAGTGAAAAGCCGCGCCACAAAATTAATACCGGGCAAGGACCACCGTTTATTACTCACCTGTGAGCGATTTAGGATTTGGAATACGAGCCAAATCAATCCAAGCACCACCAATAATATTATCAAGCCAATGGAACCAGCCTGACGATTTAAAGAATCTGGATCCATAAGCAGCTGGAATAAACGAACCCCTATCAACTGTGGTTGATCAGGCCCCAAAATCAAGCTGACTTCCAGATTGGTTAAACTGAAAACGAAAACAACAAAAACAGCTGGCCACAAGGAGCGCAGGATTTGCGGCCAGATCAATTGATGATGACATTCAGAAGGTGTCAAACCTGCCTGAGCAGCAATAGCACGGTAACTTTGTAATGGCAGCCGATTTGCGATAACTACTGCAACCGCAGTCAGAAACGCACTCTCCTTTATACTCAAAGATAGTATCGCTCCCAAACCCCACTTATCTCTAGGGAAGAGATATTGAGCATGCACCGGCAAATCTAAAATGGGCGCCAACCACCGCCAGCCGGCACCACCAGCAGATAGAGCAAGCAATAATCCGAGCGCTAAAGCACTATGAGGCATTGCTAGTAATAGACTTCGCCATAGCGGGGAATCATTCGTATTCGTTACCTTCTGTGTAACCGCACATGCAACAAAAAGGGAAATCAGAAGTGACGATAAAGCGACCCAAACCGAAAGCAAAATCGACTCTAACAACGCGGGCTCACTCATCAGGCGATCAACTCCGTCAATCCAGTTGATTCCTGAATAACGCCCGTAAGCATTATCTATAAGTCCAGCGATAGGTAGAAAGAGAATGAGCGCAAAAAGTCGCTCAACTGGAGTCACTGCGTCTGTCCAAAAT
The DNA here is from genome assembly GCA_002714245.1 of Gammaproteobacteria bacterium. Lineage (GTDB taxonomy): Bacteria > Pseudomonadota > Gammaproteobacteria > Pseudomonadales > Litorivicinaceae > HIMB30. Next base: position 2,524 of record PAWX01000021.1, read on the forward strand.
ATCGTGCTTTCCAGGCTACCTCCAACGGTTCAACCCAGCTTGCGTGAGGTTCTGGAAGGGGCGTGCCAAGCGCCTCACTGGTCAAAGTCGCAGGCCCTATATCAACCAACTCAAACAACACACGGTCGTCCTCAGATAATCGCGTAACATCAATAACGGTGGGGTCACCCCAGACTGATGGTGACGCCTTATCGGCTTGCGCCTCTGCACTCAACAGAAGATTTATCCAAACTAATGCACCGGCGCGCGCAGCTGCGTTGAAGGGAATAGCGAGGAAGTGGGTGTTACCAATGGTGCCTGCATCGTGAACATAGGTCCTCACCGATGACGCAAACCGGCCGTCAATGATACGCTGAGATGCGTCATTGGGATTGAAGCTTAACGCAATATCGAGCAAACCATCAGAAAACAGATCCATCATAACTTCAGCAGAGTCAGGAAACTCCCGTCCAGTCCGCCACAGATGAGGGTGCAATGAATCGAGGAATTCCCAGAGGGGCTTTGTTACTGTATCGAATCGTTTACCGGAATGTGGCTCCGATAGCCAGTCAATATGTTGCGTTGTCTCTAAAAGCGCTTGCTTAAGAAAGGTCGTGCCGTGGAAATTTGGAGGCTCCGGATAGGTTAGTCGGCCTGGATGTTCCTTGGCATATTCATACATCTCCTGCATTGATCGTGGAGGGTTTGACATCCGCCCCTGNTCATAAATAAAAACCAGTCGGGCACGACCCCACGGTGCCTCGAGGCCGTCAGTGGTAACAGAAAAATCAGCGACGATTGTTGGATCATCGAGATTNATATTTTNAGCCGATGGTAAAGCNGAAACAAANGATTCACCGAGTAACCCATCACGCTTCATTCGTGCGAAATTCTCACCATTGATCCACAAAACATCAACCGACCCCTGGTCAGACTTTCCAATGCGCTTGGCTGTCTGGATGCCCTGTATAGCCAAAGATATGTCGTCAANTTTGACATGATTCACCGTNACNNCACTTCGTTCCNTAACAATNGCGNCCCACCGCTNAATATATTGATTAATCGANGGNGACCCACCCCAGGCATAAAAATAGACAGTTTGNCCTCGCGCCCGACGTTCGGTGTCACCCCACTCAGACGCCTGCAAGTCTTGCACTCCGAAAAGCAACCCNATTAAAGTGACTAGGCGAATTAACATTCNTGNAACTCCTTCTTCTGACGATTGGAAATCAGNGNGGACNCGGCGAAGAATATGCCAAGCAAAACCANTGGTACCCAGATCTCGGGGTTCTCNGTAATACTCCACTGAGGGNTCAAGCCCTGAGATAGCATCGTATNTAAACCGCGTCCGACACTGACATAGATAGCAGTCCCCGGGATGATGCCTAGGACAGTTGCGAAGACATAATCACGCTGTCGCATTTTTAGCANCGCGGGAATAATATTCACCAGCCAAAAAGGGAAAAAAGGGACNANGCGCATCATCAAGAGCCACCGGATTGGNCTTTGATGAAAAACCGCANGGACTTTNTCAAGAGTGTCGGNTNCTCGCTCANAGAAAAATTTGTTCGCAACGGTTGAAGCNAGCCAAAAGATCACNANGGCACCCGAGGTTGCCGCTGTTATNACAATNGGGAATGTGATCCACCCGAATAGGGCTGCCCCNNTNAGNGTTAATGTCGATGCNACNGGNAANGACAAACTAACTGACNCTANATATNAGAGNAAAAAAANTANCANAGATAACNCNTANTGANCTCTNATNATNTNTTTAACTTNTGAATACTGATCAAGGNANCNTTGGACGCTGANCCANTCNCGACNGAACCACATNNNAATAANNANGGNAGNCACACCNANAGCCCATCGTATNCGTTCCATANTGGCTCCAGTAAAGTTTCGTGANANCGCGNTCTTGAAAGACGCGAAACTAGATAACAATTCAGATACCCTATGGGCATCTCTATAGATTTCATCCGAAGAGGTTNAAGATGACGGAAATTTTTTCTGTCGGCTATCCCACAAGACGCCTGCGTCGTAATCGACGAGACGCCTTCTCTCGCGCGCTCGTGCGAGAAAATACGCTGACCATCTCACATCTAATCTATCCGATGTTNGTNCTCGATGGCNGCAATNNGCGCGAACCGATTAGCTCAATGCCTGGAGTAGAGCGTCTGTCGATCGACTTAATGCTAAAGCAAGCGGGGCGNGCTCATTCGCTNGGNATTCCNGCAGTTGCGATATTCCCAGTTGTCCGCGAGCACAAATCTGANGACGGGCGCGANGCGTTCAACTCTGATGGACTCATTCAAAGAGCCATTCGGGCCCTAAAGTCAGAACTTCCAGATCTTGGCGTTGTTNCCGATGTAGCGCTTGACCCATACACGACGCANGGACAAGATGGANTGATCGANGCATCTGGCTACGTATTGAATGATGAAACATGCAGCGTNTTGGTGAAACAAGCCCTNTCCCACGCGGAGGCTGGTGCAGATATTATAGCNCCCAGCGATATGATGGANGGTCGTATNGGNCGAATTCGTGACGCCTTGGAGGAACGGGGTTATATCAACACGCGGATACTTGCCTATTCCGCGAAGTATGCAAGTAATTTCTATGGTCCCTTNAGNGATGCCGTTGGCTCCAGTGAGACACTTGGTCAAAAGGATAAACGTACCTATCAAATGGACCCGTCAAATAGCGATGAAGCATTGCATGAGGTTGCAGAGGACTTGTACGAAGGTGCCGANATGGTAATGATCAAGCCAGGGCTNCCGTATCTTGACATAGTCCAGCGAATCAAANCGACCTTCNNAATACCGGTTGCCGTGTATCAAGTCAGCGGTGAATACGCAATGATTCACGCCGCNCATCAAAACGGTTGGATTGACGGGAAAGCCGTCATGATGGAAAGTCTCGAATCAATGGTCCGTGCCGGAGCTGACTGTATACTNACTTACGCNGCAATTAANGCNGCCGAAAATCTCACGAATTAGAGGNAAAAANATAANGNGGAAACAATGAGCGACCAAATTACAACNCTCACAAATGATAACCTTGATTCTGTATTGCAAGACGCACAAACACCGGTCCTAGTNGATTTCTGGGCAGAGTGGTGCGGNCCGTGTAAAACNATCGCTCCCGTTTTGGAAGAACTGGCTTCTGAATATACNGGTCGCGTTGCGATNGCCAAATTAAATGTCGATGATCACCGAGATGCAGCGGAGAAATTTAANATTCGTGGTATTCCTACGCTTATTTTGTTCAAAAATGGTGAGCCNGAAGCAACAAAAGTAGGAGCGCTCTCGAAAAGCCAATTAGCCGCTTTTATTGATTCGAATATTTAAAGGACTAGACGAGCACCCCGAAAGCGCCTAAGCTACTNNNGTGGATGCTCTTCACAACCCNCTTTTTTTCAGAAAACAATTTTCAGAAAACAACTTTACCAANNTAAATAGCGCCCGCGGNCCGAGCCGGGATGATCCAGAGAACACATGAACCTCACAGAACTTAAGAAAAAATCNATGCCGCANCTCCTTGAGATTGCNNATAGCATGAACCTCGAAAATCTTGCGCGGTCCCGNAAACAGGACGTNATTTTTTCNATCTTAAAGGCCCATGCCAAAAGNGGAGAAGANATTTACGGTGATGGNGTGTTGGAAATCCTATCGGACGGTTTTGGATTCCTNCGATCGGCTGACTCTAGTTACCTNGCAGGCCCTGACGACATNTANGTCTCACCCAGTCAAATTCGTCGATTTAACCTTCGAAAAGGCGACTCTATCTCNGGCAAGATCCGTCCGCCAAAAGATAGCGANCGTTACTTCGCTCTATTAAAAGTTGATGAAATTAATTTCGATAAACCAGAAAACGCCAAAANTAAGATTCTNTTCGAAAATTTGACACCNCTGTTTCCNCANNAACGNGTNACCATGGAGCAGGGGAACGGTTCGACTGAGGACCTAACNGCAAGAATTATCGACCTTGTCTGCCCGATAGGAAAAGGCCAGCGAGCACTTATCGTNTCGCCACCAAAAGCNGGTAANACTTTAATGCTNCAAAACATCGCCAATAGCATTACCCGCAACAANCCAGAGTGTTACTTGATTGTCTTNCTNATCGATGAGCGTCCAGAAGAAGTAACAGAGATGCAGCGCACCGTTCGCGGAGAAGTTGTTGCATCAACATTCGATGAGCCGCCATCTCGCCACGTTCAGGTCGCAGAGATGGTGATTGAAAAAGCCAAACGCCTNACNGAACATAAACGCGANGTCATCATTTTGCTTGACTCTATCACCCGATTGGCTCGCGCGTACAATACGGTCCAGCCNTCGTCAGGTAANGTTNTGACAGGTGGTGTGGATGCACACGCGCTTGAGCGTCCGAAACGTTTCTTTGGTGCCGCCCGAAANATCGAGGAGGGCGGTAGTTTGTCAATCATTGCAACTGCACTGGTCGACACNGGATCAAAAATGGACGAGGTGATTTTCGAAGAGTTCAAGGGTACTGGTAACTCAGAGTTAAACCTAGAGAGACGNGCGGCTGAGAAGCGAATTTTCCCNGCTATCAATATNCGAAAGTCTGGTACGCGTCGCGAAGACCTGCTCACAACNGAAGANGAATTACAGCGNATGTGGATCTTACGNAAGCTNCTNGATTCGATGGAGGATCTTCAGGCTATTGAATTTTTAGTTGATCGCATAAANACNACCACNACAAACGAAGAATTCTTCCAGTCGATGAAGAAGCGTTAAATCGCTTCTTCAACCAAACGGCGTCTGAGATCTTCGAGCGCCTCTGTCCTACCACTNTCAAGTTCGGCATGNAGNAACAAAACCAAGAGATTTTCAGAGTCCAATTCAGTGGCACGTTCAATATGGTGTTTTGCTTCGGCATCTAACCCAGCTAACANTGCCAGTCGTGCCTGAACAATTGCTANAGCAAGAGAATTAGTGTGCTTCTTTGCCAGNGNATTCANAACAGNCAAACGAGATAGTGCATCGTCNTCNCCNACTACCTCGAGGCCAAGCGCCCAATCNTCNCGCCANTCTTTTTTCAGAGACTTTATGAGNGGCCTTAACTCAGNGGGCTTCATNTCACGCTCNATAGCCTTTGGAATGCTAGCCATCAAACGTTCTGCTGANTCCAAATANNNCTGNGATTCATCNANNTTTTCAAGGCGNCGGGCTGCCTCTGATGCTAACAACCAGTGCANTGCTGGTAACGACTCAGAACTTGCATCCTNCTNNAGCACTGAGAGTGCNCGTGATGGCTCNTCTCGNCGCAACCANAATGCACCTTCAATCAAACGTAAATCNGCTTTTTTGTGGCGTATTCGAGCCCAAGCCCTAACGANATTANTTGGGAATCGTCCGAGCGCACCCCCTAAGCCAAATACAATCCAAAAAACAACGGTAAACACAATGAATACGATCAGAAATGCCCACAGAGACATTTCGACAGTATATCCGCCATAGGCGAATAGAACGTAGCCGGGATCAGTTTTGACTCGATCGCCAAGGTATAGCCCGAGTGCAAGTAAAGTACCGAGAACCGCAACCCAGATCGAGGTTCTAAGGAAACTGCTCACTGTTTCACCGCCGCGGTAGACAGGCGCTCTTGCGTCAACGCATCCCGATACGCCTTGAGCGCCCTCAGGCCCTGGGCTACGTCAGGTATGTCTCGAGCGATCTGAGTACCCTCAAGCGCACTCAAAACCGTCATTACCGTCATTCCAGCGCCCTCTGTAACATCGAAGTAATGAAGTGATAATCGCTTGGCCTGAGCGAGGCCTGCGTTAAAAAGCTCCTGATCTTCACGAACCAAAGCCACTTTAATTTGCTCGAGACTTAGCCGAAGTACCTCGCGTGCACGCCCTGCATCCGATGCAGATACAAGCGGTGTAATCGGAGCATTCACTTCTCGGATCCGGATAAATGCAGAGAGACCATCTATAAATTTCTGAACATCACCCTCGGGCTCAGAATCACTCTCGAGGTTAAGTCTCCGTAATGGAAGTTTCAGCTCATTAAGTACAGGATCAAGCGCTAAAAGTTCCGCCTGAATTCCCAATAAGTCGACGTTAGGAATTGCTGAAAGTAATTGTAAATCTTTTGCGAGTTGCTCTCTTACGGACAACAGCCGGCCATCTTCCAATTGTGCCAATAGCCCCTGCACTGTGCGCATCAAGTTCGTCGCGGTTTCAGGATTACGTTCAATTAACAGCCTTTGATCAGCGAGTTTCAATAAATATTCAGCCTCAGCCAAGACATAACTGCTTCTGGTATCGACCTGTGCCTTGGCCAGCTCTTCAGCCACAGTCTCCACGCGCTTGATGACCGACTGATTACGTTCATCTGCCCTAGCTAATCCAGATTCAAGTCGTTCCATCTGGCTCCTAATATCGCGAGTAGTTTCCCGCAGACTGACGATTTGAACGACCTGCGAGTTAACAGACTGAATTGCCTCGTCCACAGGCTCCATTGAACGTTTCACAGTCTGCACCTCAGTCCACATGAACCAGCCTCCTAAACCAACCGCTACACATGCTACAACACTGAGTAGTGTGGCAACCCAAGAGCTCGATCTCAGCGATTCAAATGTACTGAGAGTTTTTTCAGCTTCCGGTTCTTTATCAGAATCTAACTCATCACCGGTGACTGCTTGTTCGATGACCTCAGCCGTTCTCTTTTCAGTCTTTGACACTCTCCTCTCCTTGCATCGCCAGTCTAACCGCGTCAGGTGTCGGTGAATTGATTTGATGATACCGACATCCTGACGGCAACTGTGCTTTCGCATCAGCACTCGTTACAAAATGAGTGTATTTCATAACGTTCAATTCATTTTCTCTAGCAGCTTTTATAAACGCCTGTACCAAAACTGTCGAACCGTGAACAACCGCCGCAATATCGTCCAAAGTCCGAATTTCCGAGTCAAAACGAGCCATTAGTTCAAAAAGCTCAAGGTATGAAACCGGATATGACAGAGTCTGATTCAGTTGCTCGAACTGACGTCCAGAATCACGCCCTGTGACAATCAGCAGTCTACTCTCAGCCCAGATCACTGACTGTATGACTTGAATAAGTGAGGCAGAGCCTGGCTCAGATGCTGTTTTGACGCCTTTCACCTCTCTCCCAAGAATGTCTGCTGTCCCGGATCCAACAGCCCACAACCGCTGTGTAGTTGGCCACTGGGCCCAGCGTGATGTGATAGCGTCAATTAGTAGTCGGGCTGACTCAGGAGACGTCACAACCACGTCGCTAAATCGATCAAAGTCGACAATTGCAGGATCGAGAGAAACGTCCAAGGCGCGGGACTGGAGACAGGGAAGTGCTATCGGGTCAAAGCCAGCTCGACGAAATGAATCGGTGACCCTAGGAAAGGCTGAGGGAAGTCGATTTAACCAAATCTTCATTTACGAACCCACTTGGGCGAGGAGCTTTCTGGCCCCTTGGGCTATTAGATTCTCCCCCACACGAACTCCAAGCCCTTCCGCTTCTTCCAACGTGCCAATATCTTCTGCCTTAAGAAGGGTTCCACAGTCCGGTGAGCCCACCAGGGCGCGCAACCATAAGTTTCCGCCACGTTCCATTGCGTATGCAGCAATTGGCACTTGGCAGCCACCGTTCAGATGACGGTTTAATGCACGCTCAGCACGACCAGTGATTTCGCCGTGGCCATCTCGTAGCATCATCACCATATCACGCGTTGCTCGATCATCTTCACGGATCTCGATTCCAAGTATGCCCTGCCCACAGGCAGGCAATATGTCCTCGGGTTTTGTCTCAAAAGCAATTCTGTCAGTAAACCCAAGCCGCTTCAGCCCAGCTGATGCCAATACCAATCCATCGAACTCGCCTGAATCCAACTTTGCTAAACGCGTTCCCAAATTGCCCCGCACAGGCGATAGCTTTAAGTCTGGGCGCAACGCCCGGATCTGAGCAATCCGTCGTAAGCTCGAGGTCCCCAAATGTGTGCCGTATGGGATGTCAGAAAAATCAGTCCAGGCTTTCGTTCCGATACGATGCACCAATGCATCTGTTGGTGTCTCGCGCGCGGTCAGACAGCATAAGTCCAGACCATCTGGCAGCTCCATTGGCACATCTTTTAACGAATGCACAGCCAGATCCGCGCGTCCATCATACAGTGCGGTCTCCAACTCCTTCACAAAGACACCCTTGCCGCCGACTTTAGTGAGCGATACATCAAGGTGTTCATCACCTCGCGTTGAGATTTCCAGAAGCTTAATCGTGGTCTCCGGATAACTTGCTTGAAGCCGATCTTTCACGTGACAAGCCTGCCAGAGAGCCAATGGACTCCTCCGTGTTGCAATGATTAACGTTTTTTGCATGTGTGGTCCTTTGTTACACGAAGTATACTGGATGCTGGTATAAGGAGTCTCTATGAGTCAGCAAAGGCCTAAAGCTTTATGGGGCGGTCGCTTTACGGAATCGACCGATGCGTTCGTCCAAGCATTTACTGCATCTGTGGAATTCGACCGACGTATGGCCCGAGAGGATATTCAGGGATCAATCGCCCACGCCACGATGCTGGCTGAACAGGGAATCCTGACGGAAACCGAGACTCACATCATCATCGACGGGCTTCGCCAGATCGAAGGTGAAATTGAGGCTGGTGAATTTTCGTGGTCAATCACCCAAGAAGATGTCCACATGAACGTCGAATCGCGGCTGATAGATCTAATAGGCGATACCGGCAAGAAGCTCCACACCGGTCGTTCCCGAAATGATCAGGTAGCCACCGATATTCGACTATGGCTGCGAAATACGGTCGATCGTGCGCTCAGCGAGCTGACCCGATTACAATCGGGCTTGGTTGCTATTGCTGAGCGTGAAGCAGAAACGATCATGCCCGGTTTTACACACCTTCAAGCCGCTCAACCTGTGACTTTTGGGCATCACATTCTTGCATGGAATGAAATGCTAGAGCGTGATGCAGGGCGTCTTATTGATTGTAGACGACGGATGAATCAATGCCCCCTCGGGGCTGCGGCTCTAGCTGGAACGAGCTATCCGATCAATCGTGAGCGAACCGCAGAACTTCTTGGCTTCGACAAGCCAACCGAAAACAGCCTAGACTCTGTCTCTGACCGAGATTTTGGTATCGAGTTTTTGAGTGTCGCTAGCATCATCATGATGCATCTTTCACGATTCTCCGAAGAACTGATCAACTGGAATTCGACCGCGTGGAAATTTGTCGACCTACCCGACCGATTTTGCACAGGTAGCTCGATCATGCCGCAAAAAAAGAACCCCGATGTACCTGAACTAGTGCGCGGTAAATCAGGCCGAATGTTTGGTCACCTGATCGGTCTTCTCACGTTGATGAAAGGACAGCCACTCGCCTACAACAAGGACAATCAGGAAGACAAAGAGCCTTTATATGACGCGGCAGATACCCTGCTAGGATCGCTTCGTGCCTTTGCTGACATGATGCCATCATTAGTGGTTAACAAAAAGGTGCTTAAAGAGACAGCAATTTGTGGATATTCCACCGCAACTGACCTCGCAGATTATCTGGTCCGTAAAGGACTTCCGTTCCGTGAGGCTCATGAAGTGGTTGGTCAAGTAGTCGCCCTGGGAGTTCAAACCAAACGCGAACTTTATGAAATAGACCTTTCGGAGCTCCAAGCTTTTAGTGGTTTGATCGGGGCTGACGTGTTTTCGATACTGACCGTTGAAGGGTCTGTGAGTGCGCGGGATCATCTTGGTGGAACAGCGCCTGTCCAAGTCAAGGCGGCTGCGGCACGAGCCAAAGCAAAGCTCCAGAAACGCTAATCGATAGCAAGTGTCGCCAAGATTAATTGAGCCTGAAGCTCAGTCGATCCTCGATTAGCTATAACCCAAGCCCGGGCCGCGTGTCCCAGCTTGTTCGCTCCCAGAAGCGCCTCTTCAATGACCTCCGAAATCTCGTCAGCATCTGCTCGAATAAGCCCGCCTGCAGCCTCTAGGCCATCGCTGATTGCTTGGAAGTTATGCATCGATGGTCCAGCAACCAAAGGTTTACTTAGTAAAGCGGGTTCGATTAGGTTTTGTCCGCCCTTTCCAGAAAAGCTTCCGCCAATCACAACCACGTCAGATTGTGAGAGATAAGCGCCCATATCTCCGAACGTATCTCCGATGAGAATCTGAGCGGAGTGGTCGATTTCAACGGACAACTGGCATGCGTTCAGACCCTCATCAATTGCCGCCCTCTTGATCTCGGGTCCCCGAACCGGATGGCGAGGCACGATCAACAAACGCAAACCTGAATTCCGACGAGCCCAGCTCAAAAAAAGTGCATCGTCGCCGGGATGGCTGCTCATCAGGCAAACTAAAACATGGGCTTTCTTCCATGCGCTAATGCGATTGGCCTGATCCTCCGCAACCTGAGGTGCGGGCTGATCAAGCTTTATAGAACCAACCTCTGAAATCGCATGGGCAGGAACCCCGAGGATATGCGCATTGTGAGCATCACCATCTGACTGCATAAGCGCACGCGAGACCCGTGACCACATCGGTTTCGATAACCAACCGAAACGTTGGTAGCCACGAACCGATTGATCACTTAGTCGTCCATTGGCAAGAATTACGGGAATACCCTCGCCATCACACGCCGCCAACAGATTAGGCCAAAGCTCAGTCTCGATGATGATCAGTGCTTTAGGTCTTAACTTAGATAGCCACCGAGACCAAATCCAGCGAAAGTCCCAAGGAAAGACATGACTCGAAAATTCACTCTGAGCTAGGACATGGAGGCCGGCTGAAGTGGTTGCTGTCATCAAAATTCGTAACGATGGATTTTTTCTTGTTAGAGCTCGAGCCAGCTCTACGCCCACCTTGGATTCACCAAGGCTGCAAGCATGAATCCAAATACAACCGGACATTCGCCGGGGGACATAAAGCCCAAGTCTCTGAGCAACCATCGGATCTTGATTCTCGCGACGATATTTACAGACAACGTGCGCAATCAACAATGGCGTGCAAAGTAATAAAAGCAGTGAATACAGATGTCGTCCCATAATTGAAGATGCTAGCATGCCTGCATGAAAATCATCGTCGGCGGCGGAATTTCGGGGCTCTGGTTAGCAGCTGAACTGAAAGCTCGCAATATCCCTTGCTGTGTTATCGAGAAAAATGCACTTGGACAAGCCCAAACCCTTGCAAGTCAGGGGATGATTCATGGTGGGACCAAGTATGCACTGGATGGGCGGCTATCCAAAGCAGCAAATGAAATTGGTGCGATGCCCGCGCGCTGGAAACAAGCGCTGAAAGGCAACGGCAAAGTAGATCTCAGGGCAGTTCAATTGGAACGGGAGGATCAGCTATTGTGGTCTGTCGGTTCGGTCGGCGCCAATCTGATGGGGTTCTTTGCAAGCAAGGCCATGCGCTCACGCATCGAACGTATTGACCCTCGAACCGAAGCCGCATTTAACTACCCTGGATTCAAAGGCCATCTTTACCGTCTTTCAGAACCCGTTTTAAGACTGGATACGCTCGTAGAGGCCTTTGCAGAACTATTGGACGGCCAGCTCTTTCATGCAGAGGTCACAGGATTTTTAACGCAAAACGGAAGCGTTGTTGGCGTTGAAACTTCAGCTGGCCAGATGCCCGGCGACGTCATCATGACGGCAGGCGAAGGTACTGAACCGCTACTATCAACCCTTAATGGACAACGTCCACAGATGCAGCTTCGCCCTCTGGCAATGGGTGTCTGCAAGCTCGCCCGCCCCATCCCAAGAGTATTTGGCCACCAACTTGGTGGCGGCAGTAAGCCCAAACTTTCAGTCTCAACACATGAATTTGAAGGGGCTCAATATCTTTATCTGGGCGGGCAACTCGCTGAGGACGGTGTGCACCTAGACGATGACAACCTGCGTCATCGAGCCGTATGCGCGGTATCAGAGGCTCTCCGTTGGCTTGAACCAACTATTGAAACAACACGTATCTTTCGCGTAAACCGCGCAGAACCAAGTACTAATGAGGGAAATCGACCTGACACCGCCTTCGTCGCCAAGCGCAACAATTTGATAGTGACCTGGCCGATTAAACTTGCGCTTGCACCTGCTCTCGCAGACCAAATTCTGCCGATGCTAAAAATAACCCCCGATAGTTCCAGGCAACCTCAATGGCCGGTCGCCCCGCAAGGAACCTACCCATGGGCATGATTCGACGTCAATTGGGTCGAACTGGCCTTGAACTGAGTCCTATTGGTTTAGGTACAGTCAAAATCGGACGAAATACTGACCTAAAATATGCGTCAGGATTTGAGTTACCTACCGACCAAGAAGTTATTGAACTTCTGAGGCTAGCATCGCAACTAGGCATCAATTGTCTCGATACAGCGCCAGCGTATGGCAAAGCGGAAAAACGGCTCGGTGCACTATTACCAGAGGTGCCAGCCAAGTTTCATATTATTACAAAGGTCGGTGAGGCCTACGACCAGGAAACCGGTAGTCACTACGATTTCTCTGAAAAAGCTATCATGAGAAGTCTGGAGCGAAGTCTCAGGCACCTAAATCGCAATCGCCTCGATGTGGTATTGCTACACTCAGATGGCCAAGATATCGAACACCTAACGCTTGGTGCTCTGAGAACCCTAATCAAAGCTCGAGAACAGGGCCTGGTCCACGCTATTGGATTGTCTGGCAAAACAGTTGAAGGAGGACGATTAGCCCTTAGTCAAGGCGCAGATTGTTTGATGATCACACTTAACCCTGAGCAGTCAGACGAAAAACCCTTGATTGACGAGGCCAAAAATAACGGAGCTGGATTGCTAGTTAAAAAAGCTCTGGGAAGTGGACATCTAGTAGCGTCAATTCCTTCAATTTTTAAAGATCTTTTCGCGCACCCTAGTATCACTTCCGCTATCATTGGCACCATCAGCCCTGTGCATTTGCGCAATAACTGTCTTGCACTCCCAACAGAGATCCAACGATGAGTCTAGAGACGATCAAAGCTACTTTTCAGGCGAGCATTGACACCAAACAAGCCCTCATTGATGACACCGCACGCCTGGAAGTGCTACTCGAAATTGCAGAATTGGCTTCATCAACTATTAAAGCCGATAAAAAGATCATGCTCTGCGGTAATGGTGGATCTGCAGCCGATAGTCAGCACATTGCCGCTGAGTTTATTGGTCGTTTTGAAAAGGAACGTAAATCAATGGCAGCAATTGCCCTCACCACAGACACATCTGCACTCACAGCAATTGGAAATGATTACGGCTATGAGGAAGTCTTTTCACGCCAAGTCGAAGGTCTCGGGCAATCTGGTGACTTATTAATTGGAATCTCAACCAGCGGTAATTCGAAAAATGTAGTCAAAGCGTTGGAGGTCGCAAAGAAGAAGGGGATTCGTACTGTTGCTCTGGTCGGCAATAAGCCGAATGGCGTAATGCAGGCGATCGCTAATTATGTTTTGGTCGCACCATCTACCAATACAGCCCGCATCCAAGAATGTCACATCTTAATGATGCACACGATCTGTCAGTTAGTTGAATCTGAATCTGTTTGACGAATTTTTGCGATTAAGTGGCTGGTCGATAACGCGCCTACCTCACCTAACACCTTCACCTCTCCCCCGTAGCCCAGAACATGCTCGTAACCAACCACTTTCTCAATAGATTTATAGTCACCCCCTTTCACAAGAACGTCAGGCCGTATAATGTCGATCAATGGGATTGGCGTCTCGTCTTCAAATGCAATGACGGCATCAACCGCCTCAAGCCCAGCGAGGACCTGAAGACGTCTCTCGACTGTATTCACTGGACGATCTGCTCCTTTTAGTCGAGCAACCGAAGCATCTGAATTGACCGCGACAACCAAACGATCGCCAAGTGATGCTGCCTCTCTCAAATAAGCGACATGACCTGCATGTAAGATATCGAAGCAACCATTGGTCATCACAATTTTTTCCCCCCGAGCCCGGTATTGGTCCGCCCATGCGGCCAAACCCTCCGCTGAATGAAAAATGCTATAATCGACCGATAATGCGCTCTCAAGCTCACGACCAATAACCGTTGCAGTACCCGACTTCGACACAACGATTCCCGCAGCCTGATTGGCCAATTCAGCTGACGACGCCAGACTGATTCCAGCACCAAGACCGGCAGCTATGGCCGCAACGACGGTATCGCCAGCGCCAGTGACATCAGCAACCTCACGCGCCATTGTTGCAAATTGATGTGCAGAGCCATCCCGCACAATTAATGTCATTCCCTGCTCAGAGCGAGTGACCAATATTGCCTCAATATCTAGCCTATTGATCAGTGTGAGTCCTTTGTCAACCAGGTCTTGTTCGTTTATCCATGACCCACAAACAGCTTCAAATTCTGCGCGGTTAGGCGTCAACAACGTAGCTCCGCGATACTTCTCGAAATCGGTTCCCTTTGGATCAACAACCACCGGTATCTTGGAAGCACGCGCCTTTTGGATCAGTGAACGAGGCTCAAGACTACCCTTGGCATAATCACTCAAAACAATTGCTGTCATTCCATCAAGCGATACTGAATCAGCTAACACTTTAGAACTTGATACGTCAAAAGGAGTTTCAAAATCGAGGCGGATCATCTGATGGGCTTGGCTTAATACACGCAATTTAGTGATGGTTCGTTGTTCAACACGGATGAATAACGGATTCACATTATGATTCTGGAGCGTTTGCTCCAAAAGATCCGCATCGGCATCGTGGCCCACTATCCCTGCGCAAACAGCCTTTGCGCCGAGCGATGACACATTCAGCGCTACGTTGGCAGCACCACCGGGTCGAACCTCATCGTGCATCACGCGCACGACCGGAACAGGAGCCTCTGGAGAGATCCGTCCTGCATCACCGTGCCAGTACCGATCCAACATGACATCGCCAACGACCATGACTCGCGATGCGGAAAACATATGTGACACAGAAGATCTCTCTAATGATTCGAAGCTTGTTATAGTACCCAGCTTCATCAACGAACCCAACCGGATTACACATGGGCTTTTCATTCGTTCCGCTGGGAATTGGCCTTATTCGGCTACTGGCTGCGATGCCGCCAGCACTCGGAGTAGCTATGGGGCGCCTCCTGGGAACCTTGCTATTCTATACCGCAAGGGGCCGCAGACTAGTGTGTGAGAGGAATATCTCTGTCAGCTTTCCAGAGTTAACCCCGACCGAACAGAAAAAACTGGTCAAAGAGTGCTTCATTGAAAACGGAGTTGGATTGACTGAAACCGCCTGGTCTTGGCACCGTCCGACCGGTTTTACCGACGATAAAGTGGTCGTTTCTGGCCAAGAAATCCTTCATGCTGCAAAACAGAACCAGACCGGTATCTTATTGTTATGTCCTCACTACAGTATGCTAGATCTAGTTGCTCCATTAATACATGCTGTTGCTGGACGTTTTGTGATCAGCTACCGCCCAAATGACAACGCGACTTTTGATCAGGCGGTCCGTCGTGGGCGAAAACGTTATGCAGAACTGGTCGATGTTCGAGCATTACGCGAGATAGTAAAACACTTGAAACAAGGTGACATTGTCTGGTTTGGGCCCGATCAAGATATGGGGCCAAAGGGTTCCGTCTTCGCCCCCTTTTTTGGTCGTTCAGCATGCACCGTGACGACCCCATCGCGATTAGCGAGGATTTCCGGAGCCGTCAGTATTTTTTTAGATCTACACCGGGATATAAGGGGCGTTTACCACCTCTCTTTTCTCGCGATGCCCGACAATTACCCCTGTGATGACGAAGTTGAAAATGCGTGCCAACTGAATCAATGCATTGAAAACACCGTTAGAAATCATCCATCACAGTACATGTGGATGCACAAACGATTTAAGACCAACCCAGATTTTACGAAGCAGACGCTTTACCAGTCTGACTGATCCAATCCATCACCGCTGCAGCAGTGATATCAGCCATCTTACCTGTTGGACTTTTCAAAATTTGTGACCTCTCACCGACCGGTCCAACTAAACGAGGTTTGGTCGGGCCAAACAATGCAAGCATTTCTATGCCAAGAGCATCGGCCACGTGAGCGAGCCCAGTATCAACAGACACTACCGCTCGCGCCCCCGAGATTTCAAATGCCACATCATCTAACGAGGCTTGATTCAGGATACGCACTGGTAACCCGTCAGTCATATCTGAAACGAGTTCATAATCTATCTCGCTCCCGACAGGTAAGACAATCTCAGAAAATTGGGGAATTGCGTCCTCAATCACCGCTCTCCATCTGTCACTGATCCAGCACTTTGACTGCCGACTGGTCTGTGTAACAAGTACTAATCGATCAGCTAATGCCTGCGGTCGACCTAAATCAATCGATGCATCTGGAGCTATATCTGGGACAGAATACCCAAGTGATTTTGCAAATAACTCACGCGTCCGTAATATGGCATGTCTCGAGCGAGCAACACGATGTTTCACATTATAAACGCTCGCAGCCATGCCTTCCTTTGCTGATCGTCGATCGAACCCATGCTTTGGGCCATCAGTAAATCGCGCGATCAAGAATGCGCTTTTCAATAAACCCTGAGCATCAATCACCNCGTCATATCGTTCTGNGCCNAGNNCTTGCTTAAATGCCGCGAGGTCANGGGAAAANAAAAGGCGATGCAACTGCCCTTTCCANCGTCTCAGAGGAATCGCNANGANATCACCNACCGATGGATGCCAACGAGGAATATCCGAAAAAGCAGGNTCACAAACCCAATCAAATCTTATGTCNCCGCATGCGTTAGTTGCATCTGTCAACGCTGGCAAGGTGTGCACAAGATCACCCATGGATGATGTTTTAACAACTAATACACGCATCACCTGGTCCGGTTAATCTGTCGAGATAANGCCTCAAATACTTGATCCACCGATAATTCAGACAGGCACGCTTGATGCTGGAGCGGACATTCCCGCTGAAAGCAAGGATGACACGGCACGGGATGTGTCAAGGTAATTGCTTTTTTGCTTAGCGGCGGGGNGTGATCAGGTGAGGATGGGCCGAACAAAGCGACCAATGGCCTTCCGGTAGCAGCAGCGACGTGCATAAGACCCGAATCGTGAGTCACAACAACCCTAGCTAGACTAATCACATCAATTGCGTCCGGTATNGTTGTATCGCCTGCCAAATTGACCACCGCAGTGCTTCTTGAAGCCGGCACTTGATTCAGTAATGCTTCTACGTCTAGTGCATCGTTTGGCGAACCCAACAAAACAACCTGATATCCAGCGTCAATTAGACGAGTCGTAAGATTGGCAAAACGCTCGAGAGGCCATTGCTTGGCGGGGCCAAATTCCGCCCCTGGACACAAGGCTACGAGACGAGTTGCATCCAAATCATACCGAGAAACTAAAATCGCCTGAGAAGCCTCGTCCACAGCAAGATGCGGATAGGTTGGGGCTTCAGGCAACTGATTGGCTGACAATGCAAGATTTGCAGGAAACCCCAATGCCATGTATCGGTCGATCATCCGAGGGAAGCGCGACTCACGCAGAATCCGAAAATCGGTTAATAACTTGTATCGGTATTCACCACGCCAACCGATACGTCGTGGAATACCTGCCATCGCTGGNATCAGAGCAGATTTTAAGGAATTGGGGAGAATGAACGCACGATGATAGCGCGAATACTTCAAACGCTTGGCGAAAGACCAACGCTCCTTTAGCCTAAGCTCCCCATGGTCAAACGGGAGTTCGATCAACTGATCAATTTCAGGCATCCGCCGCGCAACATCCAAACTCCAGCTCGGAGCCAGCATATGGATTGGATCATCTGGACGTTTTGACTTTAAGAATGCAATCAGCCCATGCGCCATAATCATGTCGCCGACCCAGTTTGGGCCAACCACTAGGGTTGGCATCTATCACCTCTTAACGAGTGTGACCCACTCGCTAAATTTTCCGTTACGTCCATGAACCACATCGAAGTAGTCTGCCTGCAGCACTTCGGTAATCGGCCCACGAGAGCCAGCGCCGATTGGACGTGAATCAAGTTCACGAATCGGCGTAACTTCCGCTGCGGTTCCGGTGAAGAATGCCTCATCTGCGATCAAGACTTCATCGCGGGTGATGCGCTTCTCCACGACAGCAATTCCNTGCTCTTTCGCAAGGGCAAAAATAGTTTTCCGCGTTATACCATCCAAGCAATTCGTCAATTCCGGGGTATAAATGACGCCGTCGCGAACGATAAACATATTTTCGCCAGATCCCTCTGCAACATATCCTTCTGGATCGAGAAGAAGTGCTTCATCGGCGCCACCGGTCAAGGCCTCCTGAAGGGCCAGCATCGAATTCATGTAGTTACCATTCGCTTTCGCCTTGGTCATGGTAATATTTACGTGGTGCCGGGTGTAACTCGAAGTGCGAACTTTGATGCCACGCTTCATGTTCTCCTCCCCCATATAGGAACCCCAAGCCCAAGCGGCAACNATNACTCGNGTTTTCAGAGAATCCGCACGNAGACCCATACCCTCGGATCCGTAAAANACCATTGGNCTCACATATGCGTGATCTAAATTGTTAGAGGAAACAGCGGCNNTCTGAGCTTCATCGATTTCTTCCATTGAGAATGGAATATTCATCCCGAGGATCTTAGCGGAATCAAACAAGCGTCGTGTGTGATCATGCAACCTAAAAATCGCTGCGCCGTCGGCAGTCTGATAGGCACGAACACCCTCAAAACATCCAAGACCATAGTGCAAGGTGTGCGTAAGAACATGTNTCNNGCAATCACGCCACGGTCTCAGTTCACCATCGAACCAAATCAAACCATCTCTATCAGCAAANTTCGGCTGCATTTCCTATTTCCAATCAATCTAAATAGACATCCACTGGGCCCAAATAGCCTCTACTTGACGTCGTTCGCTTTCAATCACATCGACGCTCACTCGACCTTTTCGACCAGCCAGAATTGCCTCATGACTCAAAGCTCTGTAACGGACATAAGCCCTTTTAAGCACATCTGCATCCGCAATTGAAATACATCCAGACTGAGAAAGTCCATCGAGCTGTCGAATATTATCGGTATATGCCGCAAGCTCTGGATACGCTTCTACATGCGCCAGAACTTGATATTGCACCATAAATTCGATATCAACGATACCTCCTCGGCCATGCTTTAGATCAAAATCTGTTTCGTTAACACCGGAACCAAAGTGGCCACGCATTTTCTCACGCATGTCGACAACATCGCGTAATAATGAGTCAAGCATCCTCGGTTGACGGAGAATCTCCATCCTTAACAATTCTAGCTTGTTACCAAGTAATGTGTCTCCAGCGACAGGCCTTGCCCGCACAAATGCTTGTAACTCCCATGTCCAGGCCGATTCGTCAAAATATTTCTTCAACGCATCGATGCCAACAACCATCAACCCCGAGCGCCCCGAGGGTCGTAATCGTGTATCGATATCGTATAGTCGACCAAATCGTGTATTGGTCTCAAGCAACGCAATCACTCGACGTACGACCCTATTTACGAATAAACCGCCCTCGACTGGCGTTGCACCATCTGTTAGCTGATCAGGGTCTATACCATGCACAAAGACCAAATCCAGATCTGACTCATAACTCATCTCGAGGCCGCCAAGCTTCCCATATCCGAGTATCGACAATCCCAAAGCATCCTCACGATCGGCTCCAATGCGAACAGGTTGCCCGTGCTTGGTTGCAATTTCGCTATACGCATACCGCAAAACTTCGCTAACGATCGCTTCTGCGATCCAAGTCAGTTGATCGGAAACTTGCATCAGGGGGATTTCGGCTCGTACCTCAAACACCGCCACTCGGAACGCAAGGCCCCTGGCAAACTGCACCATGACCTCTGTCAAACGCTCCGTGTCATCCGGATCAACTCTGAGCATTCGCATATTCAATTCTTGGGTAATCATCTCACGCGATAAGATGGCCTCACTTACCTCAAGCGTAAGCAACTCATCTAGTAGGACCGGCATTTCAATCAGACGGTCAGTAACCCACGAGGAGTGGTTCAGGATGTCCAGCATCCGTTCACGTGTCCCAGGATTTTCGGAAAGCAAGGAAAAATAAACCGTTCGCCGTAAGCAGGTCCCAATAAACCGCAACATACGATCAGTCACCACTACAGGATGAGCACTTAATTCGGGTGCAAGCTGATTGACTAGTGTGATTAACCGACTGCGTGCGATCGGCTCTAGTCGCTCACAAACAGGATCGTCACTAAAACTATCCAGTCGTTGTCTCACTTCATCTCTGACCTCAGTGCAACTATTTTGTGTCGACGGTTCCACATGCATAAAAGCAGCAAAAGCCTCATGGACCCGGTCTGTAACCGCTCGTCGATGACTCTCAAACTGATCAGCTGTTTCAAAACCCAACATCGTAGCGAGCTGGCCACAATCTGACGGTAACTCTTGGGTCTGTTGATCATTTTCTGCTTGTATGACATGTTCCACGTGACGCAACCATAAGTAGTCGTCACGTAACTGTTGCCCATCTTCTTGACTCAATATTGTTTCATCAACTAGGGCCTTTAAGGCATCCAAAAATCCAGTCACCTGAAGCTTGGGTATCTGACCACCCCTCAACAACTGCAGTGATTGAACGATAAACTCAATCTCACGGATTCCGCCGCGACCAACTTTGACGTTTGTTTCACGACCATAACGACGAACCTCTGATTCAATCTTAGATTTAAGGTCGCGGATTGACTCAAAGACACCGAAATCTAGGTATTTTCGATACATAAAAGGCTTCAAGGTCTGAAGCAGCTCGGCACCCAAACTAGGGTCCCCAGCAACAGGTCTTGCCTTTAAAAGTGCAAAACGCTCCCATTCTCGGCCATGAGCCTCGTAATAGTCCTCACAAGCAATCACAGGAATCGCCAACTGACCAGCTGAACCCCAAGGCCGTAAACGTTGATCAACACGAGCCACCATACCGTCGGATGTTTGCGTTTCCAGAGATTTCGCCAATTGCTGTGTTAACCGGGTGAAATAGTCTCCGTGATCACGCACACGAGGACCCGCGGTTTCACCGTCCTCAGCAAAGACACAAAAAATATCGATGTCGGACGATAAGTTGAGTTCTCTACCACCGAGCTTACCCATACCCAAAATCGAGAATGCTGGATTAGATGGTTCACCAAAGGCTTGGTCGAGAATTGTACGATGATGTTGTAACGTCGCATTCAAGGCAGATTGCGCTAGTTGAGTGGTGACCCTGACGGTATCCGCAAACGAGTCCGAGCCAGCCAGTAGCCGGTAAATCAACCCAGCCTGCGTTCGATTCCTGAGTCTCCGGGCTTCACGATCAAACTCGGGAGTAGTCAATGTGACTAGGTTTTGCCAACTCGCCTGAATCTCTGTCTCAAGCGGGGACATTGCTCCACTACCCAGCAACCAGGACCACTCTGGATCAAAATTCTCAACCCAATGAGATAAAAACCGCGAGTACTCAGTCGGTTCCATGCATTGACTCCAAAGATAACTCGACCATCCAGCGCGCGAGACCTAAAGGTAATTCGCCCTGCGCAACTGGCTCACCAAACTTTGCTAATGCCCCGGGTTCACCGAGCGCCTCGAGGGCAAGATACGCCTCGTCTGAGGCCGGGCCTGCTAACGGATCAAGTGCGCGACTTAGCCAATTCAACCAATCTCCTCTTTGACAAGGTTTCAGATCCTGCATGGGATGTGCGGAGCGAATCAATCGATCTCCACGCTCGGCCTTGGAAATAACTGCCATGAAAGACGGTAGTGAATCCGCTAACTGACAACCAAACTCGATCATTCGATTCTCATCTCCAGAAATTAATTCCAATTCAAGTTCTGAGACTGGTGATTCAAGGTTGCCTACTCGAACCGACCCCTTATCCAGAGAAAGCATGAGATCGCAATCAGGATGCAGTACACGCCAGTCAGTTCGCTCGAATACATTCTCAAAGATAGGATCCAATAATCGGTTTTTTATCACTGCGCTCACGGGATCGGGAAGAGTAAGCGCGTCTAGAGCACTATAGTCCAACACAGGCCCTGAAATAATCATGTTCCACTCCTTTCGCCGTGACAACCCACTTTCAATAGCCTGGCGCACTTTCACGGTCATCTCATGGCGGTTACCAAACGACCGGGTTCGAATGGCAACACCGTGTTCATAAAGTACGCCTTGATAGTCATAATAAGCATTCTTCAGGGTGTCAGTTCGGGCATGTATGTCGTGTTGCAGTAAGTCCGTAAGCACAAGAGATATTCGATCAATACCACAATCGCGTAACCCGAATTTTAGTTCGAGCTCAATCGTTTCTGGAGTTGATGTCAGATTCATCGCACAATTCCCCGCAACAAGAGGAGTTTAACTATTAAAACACAACCCTTAGTATCCTGGCTTCGAGAGGCAGGGCCTTACATCGAGCATTTTAGGGGTAAAACCTTTGTCGTTTTACTATCCGATTGTGACCAAGCTGAATCCAGTGTCAGCAGATTGGTAGAGGATCTTGTGTTACTCAATGCCTTGGGCGTTCACCTTGTTCTCGTACAGAGTACACGTCATGCCATTGACTCGTATATCCATGAGCAAGGTATTACAAACACTCATCATGGAAATCGACGCATCACCGATGAGGCGTTACTTAAAGGGGTAGTAGAACTTGCGTGCAGAAATGGGCTGATCTTTCGAGGGCTCTACATGCGAGCGCTGCATCGAAACCGAGGTCGCTCTTCTCTGACCTCAGGAAACTTCGTTTCGGCAAAACCTTTAGGCATACACAAGGGCATTGATCACAAATTGACAGGTTCTGTAAGGCGTATTGATGCCGGAGGTATCCGGAGACAATTAGACGCAGGATCGGTCGTTTATCTGGACCACCTGGCTCATTCACCGGCCGGCGAGCTCTACAATCTAGCCAGCGAGGAAGTGGCTGCCGAAACGGCTGTTGCACTGCGCGCCGATAAACTCGTATTGATGGGCGAAACTCCATATTGCTTGGACCAAAAAGGAGGCCGCATTTCTGAATTGGCCCTGTCATTAATTAGCACCATAAAATCCAATCAAAATGATGAAATGAAACGTAGGTTGAATGCCACAGAAAGGGCTGTTCGCGGTGGTGTCGAGCGTTGCCATCTGCTCGGCACAGGCCTTGATGGCGCGATTTTGACCGAACTAATGACTACCGAAGGGACTGGAACTCTGATTGCGTCACAGCCTGCCGCGTCTGTTCGTCAAGGCCGAATTGATGATTTACCAGGACTAATCCATTTGCTCGCGCCGATGGAGGAAAATGGTACGCTGGTCCAAAGGTCTCGCGATAAACTCGAAGCCGAAATAAATCATTTTTATGTGATCGAACAAGATGGCCGTATTTTAGGCTCTGCTGCACTGTATCCCCTAAACGACCAGTGTGCTGAACTAGCCGCGCTATCTGCTGACCGTGCTACAACCGAACAGAACATCGGTACCAAATTATTGAAACATATCGAAGAACAGGCGCGGGCTAAATCGCTTCAAAGTCTCTTTGTGTTGACGACACAAGCAAGCGACTGGTTTAAGGAACGTGGCTTTTTGATGTCTTCTATTGAAGAGCTGCCAGAAAATCGGCAGGCTCTGTATAACCTTCAGCGAAATTCGCTGATCTTAAAAAAAGAACTGTAGGACCCGCCATGACCGACAAACGTCGCCCTTATTCGTCCGTTATTGTCGACGGACTGACACAAACACCCTCACGGGCAATGCTTCGCGCTGTAGGGTTTGATGATGACGATTTCAAAAAACCACAAATCGGAATCGCCAGTACGTGGAGCATGGTCACTCCTTGCAACATGCATATCAACCAGTTAGCTGATCACGCTGAAAAAGGTGCAAACGCGTCTGGCGCCAAGGCTATTGTATTTAATACCATCACCGTCAGTGACGGTATCAGTATGGGTACGCCCGGAATGCGCTACTCGTTAGTGAGCCGTGAGGTGATCTGCGACTCTATCGAGACTGTCGTTGCGGGCCAAGGCTTTGATGGCGTCATCACAATCGGCGGTTGCGACAAAAATATGCCTGCCTGTGTCATGGCGATGCTTCGACTGGATCGTCCATCAGTCTTTGTGTACGGCGGGACTATCAAGCCAGGCGCGGAGCGTCGCGACATCGTCTCTGTTTTTGAAGCAGTTGGTCAACGCGCAGCAGGAACGATTGATGACAACCAGCTTATCGTGGTTGAGAAAACCGCAATCCCTGGGCCCGGTTCGTGCGGCGGGATGTACACAGCGAACACCATGGCCAGTGCCATTGAAGCGCTTGGGTTGTCATTACCGAATTCATCGGCTCAAGAAGCAGTATCATCAGACAAAAAAGAGGACTGCGAGCGTGCTGGAGCAGCCGTCATGCGGATGATCGAGACGGACCTCAAACCATCAGATATCGTTAGCAAAGAATCGTTCGAGAACGCGATCACAGTGGTTATCGCG
>PAWX01000022.1 GCA_002714245.1 Gammaproteobacteria bacterium
TGTCACGTAGTTCAATCCGCCCATCGTAAAAGCAACAACGAAGACAGCCAAAGAGAGAAGCATCAGAAGAATGCCACCCTCCGCACCGGGCGTGCCCTCTGTAATCGCCTGAGGCGGATACAAGGTCCACCCGGCGCCTGTCGGACCGCCCGCCACAAAGAAACTCGCCGCCAAAATAATGACCGATAGCAGATAAAACCAGTAACTCAGCATGTTCAGGAACGGGAACACCATATCCCTGGCACCGATCTGCAAAGGAATGAGATAATTACCAAACCCACCCAAGAACAGCGCCGTGAGGAGATAAACAACCATGATCATGCCGTGCATGGTCACGTACTGGTAATAGTCTGTAGGATCGATAAATGCAAAAGTATCTGGGAAGCCTAATTGCAACCGCATCAACACAGACAATACTAGAGCGACAACACCAATAGCGATCGCGGTTCCGCCGTACTGGATCGCAATTACTTTGTGATCCTGACTCCAGATGTATTTCGTTATAAAGCTCTGCGGATCATGCATCTCATCCGGACGATCCGCTATCGGTACATAAGCCATTCTTGCTTCCTCAATATTCCAATAATTATTTTGTTTTGCTTGCTGCTACATAACTAGGGTCACTATAGCCCAACCCGGATATATACACAGCCACATCGTTTATCGCCTCGTCATCGCCCAAGACTGACACCATCAATTGCATCTGGTGGCCCAGGTCATCCTCAGGATGTGCGCCACGTACTTTATCTCTAAAGTGTCTCAGCTGGCGGGCAAGATACCAATCGTCCATTCCGGCTAGCTTTGGCGCATGCACTGACCACACACCCCGTCCGTTGTCCCCATGACACACGCTACAGTTGTGGTCGTAAAGCTCTTTGCCATTTTTTAAGTTTCCACTCAAGGTCTGTTTCGTTTGTGTGGCCGGAAGGGAATTAATGTAGGCAGACAGGTTCCGTATAGTTTGACTGTCCGGCAACGCGGCGGCGAGACCGATCATTTGCGCGCCATATGTATCTGCAGGATTGCCGCCCCTGATACCCGTCTTGAAGTGCTCCAACTGGGCGGTCACATACCAGTCCTGTAGACCAGCGATTTGTGGAGCATTCAGTGCTGGGTTGCCTTCACCCTGCACACCGTGACAACCCGCACACATCGCATATGTAGCCTGACCATTGGCCCTGTCAACCTTCGCAAGGGCTAGGGCATCCTCATAGGTATTTTGCGAGGCCAGCCATTGGTCAAAATCGGCCTGCTCCTGAACCTTGACCCGACCCCGCATAACGAAGTGGCCCACACCACAGAGTTCCTCACACAGGATGTCGTACGTTCCAGTCTTGGTAGGCGTTAACCAAAGATAGCTGATCGCGCCCGGCACCATATCCATCTTCACCCGAAACTCCGCCACAGCAAAATCATGGAGCACGTCCTTCGATCGCAGAACAACCTTGACCGGCTTATCGACAGGCAGATGCATAATAGCGCTCTCTACCAAGATGTCGTCCCGCCCGGCCGGATCATCCCCCTTCATTCCGAAAGGGTTTGCCTCAGTGATGAGACCAGGATCAGCAGCTCCTAGCTTGCCGTCGGCACCAGGATAACGATAGGCCCACTGCCACTGCTGCCCGGTAACCTCGACCACGTGTGCGTCTTCTGGCGGATTAACAAAATCGGCCCAAACAAACAGCCCCGGGGCAAGTAAGGCGGCAATACCAACGGATGTGATGGCTGTAAGCCAAATCTCCAGTTTCTTGTTTTCAGGATCGTACTCGGCCCTACGTTTCTTCGAGTACCTGTATTTGTAGACCGTATAAGCCAAGAAGAGATTAATCACAACGAAAGCGAATCCCGTCACCCAGACAGTGATATCTATCGTTGTATCAATGGAGTCCCAGTTAGAGGCAATTGGGGTGAGCCACCAAGGACTCCATGCGTGGAATATGACCGAGCCTATGACCAGGAGTGCTATTATAATTGCGAACGCCATGCTTAAGTTATCCTTTACTTTGCGCGTTTTGTTAAGTGCCCCGCCCTGCCGAAATTAGAAAGCCAGGCGATGCTTCGATTTTTAAGTTACGGGAGAGATAACCTCCGCCCGGACCGCTTTATGCGCCCCCTTAATAACCTCCAACGTACTAAACGGGTTCATGAAACGACTATCACTTGCTACCAGATTTGCCTCCGGATGCTTCAACGCCATCATGTCGAAAACATTTTCTAGTTGCATTTGCTTAGCATAAATCAAAACCAAATATTTACCAGCCTCGATGTCCGGCATGAAGCGTTCGATTTTGCGATTCCGATTCGCCCATCCGTCTAGGCCGCCGACCCAACAACCAAACATCGTATAAAATATAACGATCGCTAGATAAGCTAAAAACGGGAGCTGAATTGGAAAGGGATCAATCAGCTTTATCACCAAAGCGATCACTAAACCTCCCAAGAAACCAAGAAATGTCCCAATAATAACCTCGCGGACAATATCCAAGGTCTCGAGATAATTACTTGAGTGTAGGTGCTTGCGTGCGAGACCTGCCTCATCGTGGCTCACGATGTGAATAAACCAATCGCCTACCCCCGCGTCGTGGAGGTCGTCGGATACCTTATGAGTACTCACAAGGTTTGGTGCCAAATAGTAGAGACACTTCATTTAAGACCCATTCCAAATTTATTTTTATCGAACGGAAAGTAACTAAATTCCATTGCGGACTAACCCGCATACTCCTGCTAGTTATGGTCGCTTTTGTGACCCGCTACACTAATTATTGTTGTTTTCAGCAAGACCTAATGCTGTGATCTTTTCCTTTGTATACCGAGTTTACTTTTTTGATGCAAGCCGCTTAGACCTTGGTATTAACCTTTATCCTCAGTTTTCCTTGCCCTTTGGTAGCTGATAACAGCTGCGGCAGCGCTTGCTGTTCCAAGGACTATACCCCCAACCAACGCATCTATCGCTTGGATGGTACCCCCCTCTAAAATAGTCGAGACAGTTCCCACAAAACACACCAATGAAATGGTTCCCGAGACTATAGAGATGATTAGATACAAAAGCCGAATCACGATAAAAGCCTGTCGCTACTCTGTTGAGTCATCCACAAGTTCCTCGTCTCACTTTAACCACCCGATAAAGCGATCTTTTAGGCCAGAGCAAGCTATAAAAAATACTGCCAAGACAGACAAAGCCATACCAAACCACTGCATCGCATAAGAAAAATGCATGCCAAGGTCTGGGTTTATGACTGGCCAATATCTAACCAGCACTCCAGGCACGTCCTCACCCGCTCGAACTAGATAAGGATAAATCGGACCATCGAATATATCTTTCAAATTTGTTACGCTGATATCCGTCGTTATTAAGGGCCAGTCAACCTCCCCCAACTCTACGCCCACTTCAACATCAGACTCAGGCACGTATATCTGTCCGGTTAAACGAATGTCACCAATGACAGGGGTAATTTTTTCAACAAGCTGGGTTGGAGATGGCGCGGTTATCCATCCTCGGCTAACCAAAACGACCCCATTGTCCTCCCGGATCCTAAACGGTGTGATTACCTCGTAGCCGATCATGTCCTGATAGTGTTTATAGATGAGAAAGATATTTTTATCGTTCAAGTAATGGCCGTTGATGAAAACACCCTTTCCTTGTAACGAGATCCGATCAGAGACCAGCCCCCCGAAGGAGAGCTCTCTCAAATTAACCGGCTTTTGAGAGGCCAAAACCTCTGACTGTTCCAGCGCCTCTATTTTGGCTTTAGCCTTACCAAACTGCCAAACGCCTAAACTACTGAACGCAAGAAATAAGAGTAACGCGGTGACTGCAGACAGCCAGTGAAACCGAACATGCAATCCGAAGCATTCGAAACAAACCATCACATTACCTGTGCTTCAGACATTATTCGTGACAAACCAGTAGCTTGAACGTAAATTCAGCCTACCGTCCTCCTCGACAGAATGGAATCACAAATCGTATCTGGCCCAAACTAAAACCTCCTCAACGGTAAGTTCTGCCTAAATCAATATAGGTTCCAAGGCAAGGACTTGGAAACACATATTGGCCACGGGAACTCAACCTCTCGGCAATGGTCTTCAAAAAAGAACAAGGATAATGATATGGGTGAGATGGAGATACGATCGCCTCTACAGGTATTTGCCTCGGCCGAACAGGCTGGTGCGTCCTTTCTGATTAATACTTCTTTTCAAAGAGGGTAGATCTCTGACTCTCTTCGTAAAGGATAAGATTTCCGGGTCTCATCGAATAGCTCAGACTTTTCCATCTCAAACGCACGAAACACTGACTCTCGGAGTGCTCTATCTGTTTCAGTCATTGGGCATGCTCTTAAGATAGCCTCGACATGCGTATCGC
Source organism: Gammaproteobacteria bacterium (assembly GCA_002714245.1). Classification (GTDB taxonomy): domain Bacteria; phylum Pseudomonadota; class Gammaproteobacteria; order Pseudomonadales; family Litorivicinaceae; genus HIMB30. The sequence continues at coordinate 4,361 of PAWX01000022.1, forward strand.
ATACCGGCCGTGAACCAGCGGCCGACTCTAAGAATACCTCGTCATCAATCTCATTAAGTCCAAACCCGAACAGGGATGCTGCTTGCTCTAGGATTTGTTTTGTTCCTCGATACTTTCCTTCGGCAGAATGACCTGCAATATGAGGACTTATTCGCCAACAGCGGCTAATCAGTGCGTCACCAATCACAGGCTCGTTAGGAAATACATCCAACACCAAATCAAATTGGGTTTGCTCCAGCAGATCATGTTCGTGTAATACCTGGCCCCTCGAGGCATTAATTAACAACGCTTGTCGCTTCAACCCCGAAAGCACGTCGGCGTTCAGCAGCCGTTCAGTGGTATAGACTCCCTCCCTTACCCCCGGAACATGCAATGAGATCACGTCAGATTGACGAGCGAGATCTTTCAAAGGAATGTGATCTGACAGGCTATCTGAATCAAATCGAGGTTGATCTGATAGTAGTACTCGGATCCCTAGCTTTTGCGCCCGTTGATTCAACAACGTACCCACGGCGCCGACACCAATCACACCCAATGTCAGTTCGTCGATCCTTCGGCCTCTTGATTTTGCCCAAGTAATGATATGGGAAAGCACATAATCAGTAACGGCAAAGGCATTGCAGCCCGGTGCAGATGCGACTGTAATATTTCGCGCTGCAAGGCTAGTTAGGGGCAGGTGGTCGGTTCCGATTGTTGCGGTTCCAATGAAGCGGATTGAATCAGGTAAATTATAAGCCGAAACCCTTGCGGTTGACCGAACAAGAAGAGCATCAGCTCCTTCTAATAGCGACCTTGAAATATCACGACCGGAATACCAACGGAGTTCGAAATTACTCGGAACCAACTCTCTCAGTCCGAGCAGTCCCTCATCAGCTACAAACACGGTCATCAAAAGTTCCCTGAAGCGAAATCGGTGATTGTCCCCTATACTCGTGTCTCAGACAAAGCCACGACCTAACATGCTGAAAATAGAACCGCCACTGATCGAACTATTACCGGAGCCCCAAAGTTCAAATAAAACGCTCTCAAATCTACCAAAAAGTGCGATTCCACTAGCGATTGCTGAAATTGCCGCCCGCTCGAATTCACTGGTCTTGGTGTTGGTCGAGAAATCACAGGATGCCCAGCAGCTAGTAAACGATCTACATTTTTATTTGGGTCAAGAACATCACCTTGATGATGAGGGTGAGGCAGATGGTCCTGCAGAGATTCCGATTGTACACTTACCGGATTGGGAAACCTTACCCTACGACAGCTTTTCCCCTCACGAAGACATCACATCCGAAAGACTAAAAGCGTTAAGCCAATTGGATGACCTGCATCGTGGTCTTCTAATCCTACCCGTGCAAACACTGGCACACCGACTACCACCGCGAGAACACTTAGATGGTCAGCGATTTGTTCTCAAGGTTGGTGACCACTTCGATATACACACAGAACGTCGGCGACTGGAGGCGAGCGGATATCATGCTGTAGAAACTGTCAGAGAGCATGGTGAATTTGCGATACGTGGGGCGATTCTTGACGTGTTCCCGATGGGATCTGACCAGCCGTTACGTGTCGAACTCTTTGACACAGAGATCGAAAGCCTACGAGCCTTCGATCCGGACACCCAACGGACCATCACCAAGGTCGATTTAGTCACGCTCTTACCGGCACGCGAAATTCCCCTAACAGAGGCTGGAATCGCCCGTTTCAGACAAAACTGGCACGAGACCTTCGAGGGTAACCCGAGGGAGTGCTCAATCTATCAGGACGTATCGTCAGGGCTAGCGCCTCCGGGAATAGAGTATTACGCCCCTCTGTTCTTCAACCAAATGGCATCACTTTTTGACTATTTACCAGCGGATACACTGACCATCCGCGTGGGGCTACTTCACGGTGCGCTTGAACAATTTTGGGATGATGTATCGACACGCTACGAAAGCCTACGACACGACCGCATGAGACCAATTCTTGAGCCACAAAAACTTTTCTTTCGTACTGAAGAGTTACTCGCTGGCTTAAAGGTCTTTGCCTCGGTTGAGATCAAGGATAGCGATTCCAAGCATCCTCGGATTCGTCCCCTCCCAGATATTGCTTTTGACGCTAAATCAGACGATCCAGTCTCGAAAATCAGAGCATTCATCGACAGCGGCAAAGTAGTTTGCTTCGTCGCTGAGTCAGCCGGCCGATATGAGGCGCTTTTGGAGCTTTTGGCTAGGCACGGCATCCGACCAGAACCAATCCAACGAGTCGGTGATCTTTCATCAGAAACACAAAACTGTGCGATTACCCTTGGCCTTCTCGATCAGGGTCTTGTTGCAGATGAAATTGCCATTGTTCCAGAGAGTCAACTGTTTGGTCGTCGCGTACCACAAAGACGCCGACGAAAACAGCATGAGATCGCGGCCGATCTTATTGTGCGCGACCTTTCTGAGATCTCAGAGGGCGATCCAATTGTCCATATCGACCACGGTATCGGGCATTACAAAGGCCTCGAGACTATCACCCTCGGTGAAGACATAAATGAATTTGTAATCGTTGAGTATCAGAGCGATGCGAAGCTATACATTCCGGTTACCAATCTCGGGGTGTTGAGCCGATACGCAGGTGGTGACCCAGATTCGGTTTCAGCCCACAAACTTGGAACCGATCGCTGGACCAAAGCCAAACGGAAAGCGGCTGAAGAGGTTCGAGACAAGGCAGCCGATCTCTTAGACATCTATGCCAGACGTGCGGCCAAAGAAGGCTATGCACATCGGATCGATGAGACCCAATACGACCGTTTCTCTGACGGTTTTCCGTTTGAATTAACACCCGATCAAGAGACGTCTATCGAAGCAGTAGTCACCGATCTTAGAGCACCCAGACCCATGGATCGCCTTGTGTGTGGCGATGTCGGATTCGGTAAGACAGAGGTCGCAATGAGGGCAGCGTTTGCCTCGGTTTGCAGTGGAACGCAAGTGTGTGTCTTGGTACCGACAACACTTCTCGCTCAGCAGCACTTTGAATCGTTCCGAGACCGTTTTGCCGATTGGCCTGTGACCATTGAAGTCTTGAGCCGATTCAAATCCGCAAAAGAGACCAAGGCTATAATCGAGCGTGCAAACAATGGCCGGGTCGATATTGTCGTCGGCACCCACAAACTTTTATCGAGTACCCTGAAACTACCAAACCTTGGTCTTCTGATCATCGANGAGGAGCACCGTTTTGGAGTNNCGCAGAAGGANCGATTAAANAAATATCGATCCGATGTGGATGTCCTNACGCTNACGGCAACNCCTATNCCANGNACNTTAAATCTATCGATGGCTGGCATTCGAGANCTGTCAGTCATCGCAACGCCGCCAGCACGTCGNTTATCGATCAAGACATTCATNAAACAAAAGGANCGCGCNCTTGTGAAAGAGGCGATCCTTCGCGAACTGCTCCGAGGTGGTCAGGTGTATTACCTGCATAATGAGGTNAAAAGCATCGAGCGTTCGGCTGACGATATCNGACAGCTCCTGCCCGAGGCCCGNGTCGTCGTGGCCCATGGCCAANTGCGAGAACGTGANCTTGAAGATGTGATGACGGATTTTTATCATAAAAAGTANAANGTCCTNGTGTGCTCGACCATTATCGAAACAGGCATCGATATNCCGTCTGCAAACACCATNTTAATTGAGCGGGCTGATNAGTTCGGTTTGGCCCAATTNCATCAATTAAGGGGACGAGTTGGTCGGTCACANCANCAGGCATATGCCTATCTCTTAACACCAGATCCGCGGTCTATGACTNCTGATGCCATGANGCGTTTNGAGGCGATCGAAGCNGCCAGTGACTTGGGTGCTGGATTCCAATTGGCNACNCATGACCTCGAGATTCGAGGNGCGGGGGAGCTTTTGGGCGAGGANCAGTCNGGTAATATGCAAACNATNGGCTTTTCTCTTTACATGGAAATGCTNGACGAGGCCGTNACNGCGATTCGGGAGGGNCGCATACCCGATTTTGACCAGACAGAATCNGCGCANGCCGANGTAGATCTNAAGATCCCTGCTTTNATTCCGAATGACTANCTCAANGACGTGCCGTTNNGGCTTCANCTNTACAAACGGATCAGTTCGGCGACGTCGGATGANCTGCTCTCGGAAATCGAGATAGAAATGATCGATCGGTTNGGCTTGCTTCCAACACAGGTAAAAAACCTGTTCGAACAGGCCAAAATCCGTCTNGCTGCTNAGNCTCTCGGTATTCAACAAATCACCCTNGGTCCGNAGTCTGGCAGAATCGAATTTCGTGAAAAGACGAAAGTCGATCCAATGATACTCATCAGTCTGGTACAGTCCCAGCCGGATGAATACAAACTTGATGGTGCTACCGCATTGAAAATTATTCGAGAAACAGTCGGTACAGAAGCACGATTTGGTTTTATTCACGAAATTCTCGATGCGTTAAAAAGGCCCCCGACCAAATGACAAACTGGATCCCCAGTCTTTTAATCACAACCCTCACGACATCTTTCGCCTATGCCGAAGTAAGACCCTATGCTCTTGAGGTGTTGATATTTTCGCGCCCAGAGCCGGTCCAGTCCATAACCGAGGTTTTCCCAGTGACAGAGCCCGAAGCACCCCAAAGCTTCGACTTACAAGTGGCNCTGGACTCAGGCTTTAACAACCTNACACCCCTTCCTGACTCAGGTCGTATACTCAGAAACTCTGCACTTCGCATCCNGACACAACTCAACGGGCAAGTTCTATTCCACAAGCGCTGGATTCATCCATTGACCAAAAAGCAANAGTCAAACCCCTGGTTCCGGATCTCTGGCNTAANCGAAGATGGTCTNANTCTGNGGGGTTATCTGNGGTGGTCAATTGACCGATTCATTGAGGTGGATACCGATTTGAGGGTGACACGTGCCAGTATTCGACAGGCACCCGACGGAAAGACTATTGACGAAGTGTATCTAATGCGAGAGTTCAGAAAGATGTCATCGAAAGACGTTCATTATCTGGACCATCCAGCGTTCGGCGTCATCATCGCTGCCGAACCGATTCAGCCGGCAGAACCTCAGGCTCAACCTGCAGATGTAGCGTCTGAGTTGGAAACGCCACCTCTGCCCCAAGCTCAGTGATCAAGTCATACACCTTCAGCAGCACATCCTCTTTAACCGTATGATATTCAGCCCACACCGTGGTCTTGGTAAAACAGTAGATGAAGAAATCAAGAGAACTCGGCCCGAACTGATTGAAATTCACCATCAGGGTCTGTGAATTGTCAATGTCGGGGTGTTGCTCAAGCATTGATTTCACCTGTTCACCAATCCGACGGATCTGTTCAGCATCGTCATAACGAACACCGATAGTCTCATAAATACGACGATGCGACATTCGTGAAGGATTCTCAACAGCGATAGATAAGAAGGTTGCGTTTGGGACGTAGAGGGGACGCTTGTCAAACGTCCGGATAGTGGTAAGCCTCCAACCCAGTGATTCAACAGTCCCCTCGATATCACGATCCGGTGAACGGATCCAATCGCCCACACCGAAAGGACGGTCAAGAAAAATCATCAGACCACCAAAAAAATTGGATAACAAATCTTTTGCGGCAAAGCCAACAGCGATACCACCCAAACCACCAAAAGCTAATACTCCGGATACGGAAAATCCTAGTGTCTGAAGAATAATCAGGCCACCTGTTATCAGTACGGTGATTCGGATCAGTCGCCCAATGGCTTCTACAGTCGTCAGATCTAAATCATCGGTCTGAGGATCATGAATCATCTGTCGCTGTACACGGTCGATAAAACGAATCAATCCCCAAGTCAGGGTCGCAATTACCAATGCCGAACGAAGTGGACCGAAGACAGCCTCAATATCCAAACCGATTGATGCGCGCTCGAACGCAAAGGTAAGACCCACAACCCAAACCAGTGTCCGTGCGGGGCCTTGGAGTGCAGCAAAAAAAGTATCGTCCCACTTAGATGCAGTTTTCTCAGCCCGCAGTTTCAAGCTACGAACAAATCGACGCATGAAATAAGCACCAAAAACGGTTATCAAAACGATCACAAACAGTTCGACGCCGCGAAGTACTGCGATAGGAGACATTCCAATTTCAGTCAGTGGGCCCTTAAGGAGCGACAGAACCGATTCAATGAAAAGCTCAAGCATGTCAGGATTCCAAGATCGAAACTAAAGTACCTGGCTTCATCTGATCAGCCAGTTCACAAACATCAGCGGGGCGCAACCGAATACACCCATGGGACATGGGCACACCCATTGGCTCAACCGGCGGCGTACCATGCAAGTAGATATATCGCCGCTGGCTATCTACCTGCCCACCACGATTAAACCCACTCTCGTTACCACAAAGCCATAATATGCGTCCAAGAATCCAATCGCGATCTGGATATTTGTCATGTAACTCACGAGTCCACACCTTCCCAGTCGATCGTCGACCAACAAAAATCGTATTCTCAAGCTCCCCACGCCCGATTATCGCACGAATCCGATGCCCACCTCGAGGTGTACAACCAGAGCCCTCTCGCTCTCCTGGCCCATTCAGAGCGGTCGAGCAGGGGTAATCGTGAAAACCGTCGGCCATGAAAACTCGACAATTTTGCGTTTGGAGATTGATCTCAATTGATTCGATTGCCATAGTCGAAGCTTAACACCTCATAAAAACAAAACTGGATGAAAAACCAATGAAAGTAATGACTATCTCGGGCTTTGGTGGCCCGGAAGTATTTTCTGAGCATGACATGCCTGAACCCCAAGCCGGCGAGGGCCAGGTCGTTATTGATGTAAAAGCGTCAAGCGTTAATCCAATCGACATTAAGATCCGGTCAGGTATGGTACCGCCAGCGACCCCTCCATTTCCCGCCGTGCTGCATGGCGATGTGGCCGGGATCGTAAGCGAGGTCGGCCAAGGTGTTAGTCATCTTCAGGTTGGCGACGAGGTCTGGGGATGCGCGGGCGGTTTTAATGGCCTACCCTCTGGAGCACTTGCTGAAAGAATGCTGACAGACGCGCAGCTGATTACAAAAAAGCCAAAAAATCTCTCATTTGTTGAGGCGGCGGCGCTTCCACTGGTTTCATTGACAGCTTGGTTTGCACTTTCAGATCGGGCACAAATCCAAGCCGGTGACCTTGTCCTAGTGCACGCGGGCGGGGGTGGGGTTGGTCATGTCGGNATNCAAATCGCCAAANANNTGGGNGCCACNGTTCATACCACGGTAAGTAATGAGNAAAAAGCNCATGCTGCGCGAGAACTTGGGGCAAATGAGACGATNTTATACCGAGGCCTTTCGGTTGATGACTACGTCAAAAAGTATACTGATGACAGGGGCTATGATGTCGTCTTCGATACCGTCGGTGGTGACAACCTAGACGCTAGCTTCCAGGCAGCTCGCTTTGCTGGAACCATTGTCAATATCGCAGCACGGTCAACGCATGATCTGACACCAATGCACTCAAGAGGGCTCACACTTCACGTGGTTTTCTTGGTCGGTCAGGTCGCAAATCCGCTCAACCGTCACAGCATCAAGCCGAGACTTGAGAAATTGAGTGAACTAGCTGAAAACGGTGAGCTTCAACCACTGATAGATCAGCAACATTTCGAAATCGAGGACGTCGCCGATGCTCATGCCTATCTAGAATCAGGTGAACCTATCGGCAAAGTTGTTCTCACTCGGTAGCTTCGTCGACCAACTCGATCCAATGTTTGACCGGTTTATCAGTTCCGGTGGACAGATGAAGTTGGCATCCCACATTGGCGGTGGCAATAGTCGGCGCTCCGGTGGCCTCAAGTGATTTGATCTTATTCTTGAGAAGCCGCCGACTTAGATCGGGCTGCAATATCGAGTAAGTCCCCGCGGATCCGCAACATAAGTGCGAATCCACGACAGGCTTTAGTTCAAACCCCAGCCCGCGCAAGATACCTTCGGTGAGACCATTGAGCTTTTGACCATGCTGGAGCGTACAAGGCGAGTGGAAAGCCACGCGTTTGACTTGCCGAATCTTCAGCCCCCGAAGGTCCTCGGTCGACAATACTTCAGAAATATCTCTAGCGAGCGCTGAAACACGCGACGCCTTTTCAGCGTACACAGCATCTCCAGCCAATAAATGCGCGTAGTCTTTGACCATGACACCACAACCAGATGCTGTGATTACGATCGCCTCAACACCCTGCTCTACCAAAGGCCACCAGGCATCAATATTCCGCTTTACAGCATCAAGGCTTCGATTATGGTCGCTCAAATGGTGGGCCACAGCGCCACAACACCCTGCTTTGTTTGCCGAGATTAACTGAATACCCAAGCGATCGAGGACACGAGCGGTCGCCGTATTTACGTTTGGGGTCGCGGACGGCTGCGCGCACGCCTCCAGGATCAACATTTTGCGTGAATGTGAGGTCGAGGGCCAAACACCTTGGGCTGACTTCTGGGGGATTTTACGTTGTACGATTCCCGGCAGGATAGGGCGGAATAGCTGGCCCACGCGCAATAAAGTTGAGAACAAAAGTCGATTCGGGATGACATGTATTAAAATATTACGGATCAGTCTTTCGATCCACGAACGGCCTACCTCATCTTCAACGATTTTACGACCGATATCTGCGAGCCGACCGTAATCGACTCCGGAGGGGCAAGTGGTCTCACATGAACGACATGTCAGACAACGATCAAGGTGTGTCTGCACCGATTCGGTAGGAGTTGCCCCCTCAAGAATCTCTTTGATTTGATAAATTCGGCCACGAGGCCCATCAAGTTCATCTCCGAGCAACTGATATGTCGGACAGGTTGCCGTGCAGAATCCACAATGGACACACTTCCTCAAAATTGTTTCCGCCTCACGTGCGTAATCTGTATTGGCGTAGCGCTCGACAATATTGGTCTGCATCAGTGGTAACCCTCCAATAATCGACCACGGTTGATTAGCCCGAAAGGATCCATCGCTTCTTTGACTCGTTGGTTCAGACGGAGGATACCCGGCTCGAGTGGTTGCATTCCCGTGCCCCCCGTCCTCTCACGTGCAAAGCAAGTGGCGTGACCACCAAGACTCGCAGCCAGTTGAAACACGGAAAAATCGTCCGGGTCGGTTTTTACCCAACGCAGCCCACCGCCCCAATCGAAGCAGAATGAATCTATGGCGTCACTTGGCGTGGTCGGAGCGACCGATACCCGCCACAACCACTGGTTCTCTTGATCAAACTGCACATGATTCAAGTCACGTAAACTATCCCAAAACTGGTCAGTATCCGCACGGGTTTCACCTCCAATCGATCTGGCGGCAGAGTCGACACCATTGGCGGCTCCTGACAAGCGAATGGATAATGACCCCTCTATCCAAGCCGCCGCTGAAATAGGATACGGCCTACGACCAAAACGAATCAGTATCTCCATGGCCTCGGCTTGTGAACACTCAACAACCTGTGTCTGCTCTTTATCAGGGATGGGCAAGACCTTCACTGACACTTGGGTTAAGACACCCAATGTCCCATACGCGCCCACTGATAGGCGTGACAGATCATAGCCCGCCACATTCTTCATGACCTCGCCTCCGAACTTGAGGTGCTGCCCTAACCCATTAATCAACCGTACACCAAGGACGCAGTCACGGGCGCTACCGAGGTGAACACGACGGGGTCCAGACAATCCGGACGCCATCACGCCCCCTATCGTGGTTTCTGCGCCAAATTGAGGTGGCTCAAAGGGTAGCATTTGTCGCGCGTCTTTTAGACAGGACTCGATATCTCTCAAGGATGTTCCACTTTTTGCAGTCAAAACCAGCTCAGTCGGCTCATAATTCACGATGCCAGAGTGCTCCAGCATCGAAACTGGCTCATCAAGTAGTCGTCCACCGAGGAAAGATTTGGTATTTCCACCAACCACGGCTACCCTTTCTTTCGCTAGCAGCCGCCTACGCAGGTCCTCAACAAGTGGGGACATCAGAAACGTTCCAACTCAGGATGAGGCATCTGACCATGATGGATATGCATTTTTCCAAACTCGGCACAACGCTGGAGGGTCGGTACCGCCTTCCCCGGATTTAGGATACCCGTTGGATCAAATGCGGCCTTTATCGAGTGGAACTGGGTCAACTCATCAGACGAAAACTGTACACACATTTCATTGATCTTCTCGATACCGACTCCGTGTTCACCAGTAATCGTTCCACCCACTTCGACAGATAACTCGAGTATTTCTGCCCCAAATTCTTCTGCTCGCTTGACCTCGTCAGGATCATTGGCATCAAACAGAATCAGTGGATGCAGATTACCGTCGCCCGCATGGAAAACATTTGCGCAACGCAGACCGTATTGTTCTGACATTTCCCGCATACGGCGTAATACAAGAGATAAATGTTTCCTTGGAATGGTTCCATCCATGCAATAGTAATCAGGCGAGATTCGCCCTACCGCAGGGAATGCGCTTTTGCGACCTTTCCAGAAGAGAAGACGGTCTTCTTCACTAGTAGCGACTCGGAGCATGGTTGCACCGGAGTCTTTCAGAATCGACTCAACGCGCGATAGCTCTTCTGCCACCTCTTCCTTTGTACCATCCACCTCACACAACAGAAGTGCTTCTGCATCAAGCGGGTATCCAGCCTTAACAAAATCTTCAACCGCGGCAACCGCGGCCCCGTCCATCATCTCAAGACCCGCTGGAATGATCCCGGCGGCGATGATGCCTCCCACCGAATCCCCAGCCTTGGTCACATCATCAAAAGCAGCCATCACAACACGCATTTCTTCGGGTTTGGGCAACAACCGGACCGTGACTTCCAACACAACCGCTAACAGTCCCTCACTTCCGATAGTCAAAGCCAACAAGTCGTATCCGGCCGAATCCAATGCATCCGAACCAACCGTGATGATCGAACCATCATCCAACGCGACGGTTATCGATAAAACATTGTGGACGGTCAATCCATATTTGAGGCAGTGGACACCACCCGAATTCTCAGCAATATTACCGCCGATCGAACACGCTATTTGGGACGATGGATCCGGTGCATAATACAAATTCAGATGGCTGACGGCCTCAGAAATAGCGAGGTTTCGGACGCCTGGTTCAACACGAGCTATTCTTGAATCAGCATCAACATCCAGAATCCGATTGAATTTCGTCATCACAAGAAGCACACCCTCAGCGTGCGGCAATGCACCCCCAGATAGACCAGTCCCGGCACCGCGCGCCACGACAGGAACCTCCAGATCCCTGCAAGTCCGAAGTACGTGACAGACCTCTTCTCGTGTCTCTGGCAATACCACTACTTGTGGCTTCGTCTTGTACATTGTCAGACCATCGCACTCGTACGGGGCTACGTCTTGTTCGTGAAACAGCACTCGTTCTGCTTGAACACCGGCCGCTAATGTAGCGACTAATTCTCGGGTTTGCATGCAATCGCCCTTTTTTCAGGTTTAGTAGGTTCAGACTTTTATTTTTAACTATTTTAACACAATCCGGCTGAAGAACCCTGACTAATTGGTCATACCAATTATCAACAATCGGCCACTAGAAATGACCAAACCAAAATAACAAACTCTATAAAACCAAAGTGCCGAAACCCGCTTATTTAAGTATATTCCAAGCCAAACCGCGAGCGGGCATAATGGTGCCAACACAAGTGCAGTCCATAGCACTTTCGAAGAAAATTGGTCTAACCAGTAGTAAGGAAGTACTTTGATAATATTTACGAATGCGAAAAAGATCACCGTTGTTGCGGTGTATATCGCAGGCTCCAATCTCTGGGGAAGTAACGCAACCTGGAGCGGTGGTCCGCCTGCATGCACGCTGAAACTAGTAAATCCAGCGACCATGCTCCAAAAACGTGTGTGCCACGCGCCGGGAATTGCCCGGCCAGAGCCCTCAACAATATTCAGATGTTTGATCCACCACTGGACTGCAAATACGAGACCAATAAGACCTATCATAATCTGAAGCGCGTTCTCTGATAGCGCGTGAAAACTAACCGCCCCTAAACAAACACCTAGCCCCGCTGCAGGCAGCAGACGAGTCAATTGACGCCAACACCACGAACCCTTCCAGCCAAAAATCCCAGTAATATCCATAACGATCAAACAAATCAGCATAACCGCAGCTGCCTGATTAATCGGGATCGCTACCGCTAAAAAGGGAACACCTACAACGCCGAGACTGCCTCCAAAGCCACCCTTCGAAACGCCAACGATTAAAACCCCTAGAAGCGCCAGAACCCAGCTAATAGGATCCGCTATTAAAAAAGTAGCCACCGACTCAATAACGCGTCAGGTCGTCACTCCTCCGGCGGCACCTCTGCTACCTCTTCCGCGGCCTCTGCATTCGCCGTCGCAACGAGCAACCGGTCACGGAGCACTCTTTCGATCTCATCGGCCATCACTCGATTTTCGTCAAAAAACTGGGCAGCGTTCGCTTTTCCCTGTCCGATACGTTGTCCACTGTAGGAGTACCATGCACCTGATTTCTCAATCAGGCCTTCCTGTACGCCCAGATCGAGCAGCTCGCCCATGTGATATATACCCTGACCGTACATTACCTGAAACTCAGCTTGACGGAATGGCGGAGATACCTTGTTTTTTACAACTTTCACTCGAGTTTCATTCCCAATTACTTCATCGCCTTGCTTCACACTTCCAATTCGCCGAATATCCAGTCGAACGGAACTATAGAATTTCAGCGCATTACCCCCGGTAGTTGTCTCGGGATTTCCAAACATAACGCCTATTTTCATCCGTATCTGGTTAATGAAAATGACCAGGCAATTGGACCGCTTAATATTACCTGTGATTTTGCGGAGCGCTTGACTCATAAGACGAGCCTGAAGTCCGACATGTGTATCACCCATGTCGCCCTCAATCTCTGCCCGAGGAGTCAAGGCCGCAACAGAGTCAATCACCAGGATATCAATGCTCCCGGATCGAACGAGCATGTCAGCGATTTCAAGTGCCTGCTCACCAGTATCCGGCTGGGACACAAGTAAATCATCGACGTTCACTCCTAATTTACCAGCATATACAGGATCAAGTGCATGCTCAGCATCGATGAACGCCGCTGTGCCACCAGCTTTTTGACACTCCGCAATTGTCTGCAACGTCAACGTAGTTTTGCCTGAAGATTCTGGGCCATAGACCTCGACAATTCGTCCTTTTGGAAGACCACCAATCCCCAATGCAATGTCGAGCCCAAGGGATCCTGTAGAAATGGCCGGGATCACCTCACGTGGTGCATCTCCCATGCGCATAACAGCACCTTTGCCAAACTGACGCTCAATTTGACTTAACGCTGCATCAAGCGCTTTACGACGGTTGTCATCCATTCAAATATCCTTCTCGTGTGTCTATCATTTCGTATAAGAGTAACCATGTTAGAACGTGCTGTCAGCAGAAAACACTGAAAATAATGTCAGTATTTTACAGCTGTGGAGAAAGAAACCGTTTCAACCAAGGGATCGTTATTTTTCGCTGATCTCTCAAGCTTTCTTGATCAATTAAGTGGACCAAACTCATTAGTCGGGATGGATTTCTTGGAAGACGAGGAGCCAAAAATCGCAATACATCAGACGACAATTCAATATGTAAACTACGCAGATGACATTGAAACAACTCATTTATCCCCTCGTCATTCAGGCCTTCTAACCGCAGGACCATGCTTGCATGTGCTCGGCTTCGCAAATCTGGCAAATTAAATTGGTGGTCAACACGAGGTGAATGCTCCGACACTAAGACCAAAGCGTTACGCTTTCGCTTCCACCAAGAAAATAACGCCGACTCGGCTTCCATGTCATTTAGCCAAAAATCAATTCGGTCGAGAATAAGACCCTTATCGATATCAAGCCACTCAAGTAATTCGCTTGCTTTCGCAGGATCGATATCTCCGCAATCGTAGTAACTACAATCAAAATACTCAGCGACAAATAATGCGAGATGTGTTTTGCCCACACCCAGCGAGCCGTATATCCAAAGCTCGGCCGACCGTG
>PAWX01000023.1 GCA_002714245.1 Gammaproteobacteria bacterium
GACAAGCATGATGACCACGACAAGCATGATGACCATGACAAGCACGATGACCATGACAAGCACGATGACCATGACAAGCACGATGACCATGACAAGCACGATGACCATGCTAAGCATGACGACCACGGCCATGGTGAGCATGATCCCCATTTTTGGCTGGATCCACTGAACGCCAAGGTCATGGTCCGTGAAATACAGAGCCAGCTCTCATCGATTGATCCGGTAAATGCGGCGCGATACGAGTCAAATGCAAAGCAGACCGAGGCCAGACTTGACGAACTCGTGACAGAAATAGAGGCGGAACTCGCCGGATTGCAGGCCAGAGAATTCATCGCTTTTCATGACGCGTATCAGTACTTTGAGAACCGTTTCGGGGTGAGGGCTGTCGGCACCGTCACCGTATCCCCCGAGGTAATGCCGGGAGCAAAGCGTCTCAAAGAGCTGAGGGAAAAGGTCAAGGGTTCGAGTGCGACATGTGTTTTTTCTGAGCCACAATTTGAACCTAGGGTGGTAGAAGTGATCACAGACGGTACCGATGCTAGGACGGGCGTGTTGGATCCATTGGGGGCAGAGCTCAAGCCAGGGGTCGATCTTTATCAGAATCTGATTCGGCAAATGGCCAAAGCACTAAAAGACTGTTTTTCGTCATAGAGCAACAAGCCCGACTTCACAATTTGAGAGTGCTTGGGCTTAAATTAAATTAATAGGTAGCTCTGGATAGCTCTCGTTCTTATCTCAATGGGAGCTACTCAGAGAGTTCCGACAGGTATGGCCTAGACCATCGACCGTAACATATCGGTTTACAAGACATTCCGTATACCGAGTGACGCTAGTGATTCGGATTGTTCTCTCCACAAAAAAATTGGTTGATCCTTCTCAAACCTGACTCCTTGCGTCTATTATTTGGCTCACGATTCAGGAGATATCTATGAAAACAAATGTGGGCGGTTTCGATAAGTGGGCGCGGATTCTTGGTGGGTCATTCTTTTTGGGCCTCGTCATGGTAGGTGCAATTGGACCCTGGGGGCTGATCGGCCTTATCCCGCTTGCGACCGGACTTTTTGAACGGTGTGGTCTCTATTCCATTTTAGGGATCTCTACTTGTAAACTTCAGAAGTGAGGCTTGATTGAAGGTCAGGCGAACAATCGATGAGGCCTGACCTTGACGACCCATATCTCAGTTCTTTCCCCGACCGCGATTCTAGGATATGGCTTCCCTGAGGCATCCTTTCGTGAGGGCCTATCAAGGCGGCCGAGCGCGATAGCGGTGGACGCGGGTTCCACCGATCCGGGTCCCTATTACCTAGGTGCGGGCCAGTCATTTACAGATCGAGACGCGGTTAAGCGTGATCTGACACTAATAATTGAGGCTGGTCTTGATCTCAGTATTCCCGTCTTGATTGGCACGGCAGGGGGATCAGGTGCGGCCACACATCTAAGGTGGTGTCTCGATATTGTTCAGGATGTCTTGCTCGATTTAAACCGCTCCGCGCATGTCGCCCATATCTCTGCCGACCAGTCTGCACAGGAAGTGACGTGGGCGTTGGCTGACGGTCGAATTAGTCAGCTGGGACCGGTTAAGCCATTGACTGAGAGAGACATTATTGATTCCACCTGCATTGTGGCTCAGATGGGTGTAGAGCCTGTGATTGATGCATTGAATCGACGCGCTGACATAATCGTCGCAGGGCGTTGCTATGATCCCGCTGTATTCGCCGCTGTTCCAATACGAGCAGGGTATCCTGAGGCGTTGGCGTTACATATGGGGAAGATTCTTGAGTGTGCCGCGATCGCCGCAGTACCGGGGAGTGGTGCAGACTGCATGCTCGGGACACTGGATCATGACGGATTTGTGTTAGAGGCATTAAACCCGGACCGTCACTGCACAGTGACCTCTGTTGCTGCGCACACATTGTACGAGAAGGCTGACCCCCGTTATTTGCCGGGACCAGGCGGGGTTCTTGACCTGACCGGTTGCCGATTCGAGCAGATCGATCATGGGCGGGTCCGTGTCACGGGCACGCGGCTTAATCCGTCAGAGCGCTACACAGTCAAACTCGAGGGGGCTAAGCCGGTTGGGTTTCGGACAATAGCCATCGCAGGGATTAGGGCGCCGGACCTGATTTCTCAGCTCGACCAGGTACTAGAAGATGTCAGGAGCACAGTATTTCAGAACTTTGAATCCATCGACGAGGCCGATGTATCCGTTATCTTTCGCTGTTATGGCCGGGATGCCGTCATGGGTGACCGTGAGCCATTGCGGGATCTCAATCCCCACGAGATTGGTTTGGTTATAGAGGTTGTTGCGGCGACTCAGGCACTGGCAGACACAATCTGTTCTTTCGCCCGTTCGACACTTTTGCATTTTGGTTATCCGGGTCGACAGTCAACCGCCGGAAATCTAGCGTTTCCGTATTCACCGTCTGATATCTCGCATGGGGTCGTCTATGAATTCAGCCTCTACCACCTAATGACTGTTGATGACCCGGTGAGTCTTTTTCCGATTACTGTCGATCTGATGGGGGTCAGACAATGATGCTATCCGACCTCGCGACGGTTATACGTTCAAAGAACGCGGGACCGTTCGAGTTGACGTTCGATGTTCTTTTTAGTGATCCGACTGATTACCAGAGGGTTGTTCGGTCAGGACAGCTTTCGGCTCAGTCATTTGCGTCCCTGTATGGGTTAACACTCGACGATGTGTTGTGTGTTGTTGAATTTGAGCCGGCTCTGGCTATCAAGGTAACGATCAAGCGTACGCGGTCGTCGGGGGCGCTTGGGGAGAGCGATGTATACGGCGCGCAACAACACGCCCCTCTTTTGCAATTAGATATTCCCTGAATGTTCCGATGGAGTCACATCATTTCTCGCTATCGTGAGGTAATTGCCTTGGTTTATCGAGTACAGGCGATCTTTTAGCCGTAAAGCTTCTCCATTTCTTTTCTTACGGATACGGCCTGATCTGCGGGGTCTATTTCGACATCATTCCACGAAATTTGCTGGTCTATGTTGACATTATTTTTCAGTCTAATGCGATGCGCGAGCCCAATCGGTAATCCACCGATTTTCAGAGATTTATTGGCCGGCATCAGTTTACCGTAGACCGTAAATCCACCCTCACCATCTAGCATTTCTCCTGCCTTGAGGTCGCGNTTCGCTGTCGCCACCACGTCGCTATTGAAGTCAAGTGTGGAGCCGGTCGGCTTCTTTAAGAGAGCCGCCGACAGTATCGAAATATTAAGCTCTAAGCCGATGAGGTGGAATGGCTTGTACATTGCGGAGAAGCGACCCGTTGAGTCGGTGTTCATCCCATACTGTTTGAAGCACGCCGAGGCATAGTCATTGGGTGCCTCGATGACCACATACACGCCCCATCGCAGGTCACGGTAGACCGGTCGACCGTCACGCTCTACAGACGTNACGACCTCGACCATACCGCTNTCGTCAAGCTGACCACCCAGGGGCCGNGGTNTCAGCACGTGAGCNAGATCATCCATCCCAGCGGGCGGAAACGTCAATCCNTGGTCAGGGGCCTTGAGNCCTGTGCCGTTGGAGATTGCGGCCATTTCNAGNGCAGACTTCGTNCCGTCAAGAAAGCTGTTGAACATTTGGCTATTCATGCCGGCCTTTGCGGCCTGCTCGGGGGTCAGCCCGTAGTGGTCCCATACCGTGTCTGGGGTCGAGTAGTGATACTCGGGCATGTACTTTGTGCCTTTGCCCGCNGCAACGACCTCAAACCCGGTAGCGCGNGCCCACTCAACGAGTTCGATGGTGAGGGCGGGTTGGTCTCCGTAAGCCATNGAGTANACGATTCCCGCCTCGTTTGCCTCTTTCGCAAGNATGCCACCGGCCAACACGTCAGCCTCTACGTTGACCATNACAATATGGGTCTTACTTGCGATAGCCATCTTTGCGTGCGCGATNCCCGCNTTNGGGTTACCTGTCGCCTCAACTAAGACATCGAGACCACAATTGTCGATCATGGCCTGGGTGNTATCGAAGAATTTCGTCTGTCTAATTAAATCTGTTGTCCATCCGACGCTGCGACAAGCCTCCCGNGCTCGTTCAGGGTCTAGGTCAGCGATCGCCNTGACTTCNAGTCCGTCGGTCGTCGGTACNTGGCTCAAGAACATGGAGCCAAACTTACCGGCGCCGATGAGGCCCACTNGTACTGGTTGGTCGACNCGTCGCACTAGCTCGTCATAGANATACATNTNATTCCCTTANGCGNTCNCAGAGAGCAGTTCCTGGAGACAGTCNTCCTCGAGTGCCTCGATGGGTGTAAAGTCTCNGTGTGCGATCCACTCCTCGCGGTTGAATGCGCGGATATGGTTACTGACCTCACAAAGTGACAGATACACGATGGTCCGNCCAAATGGTGAGATGTTTGGTGGGCTTGCNTGAACTAGNAGGGANGAAAACAGTAGCATGCTTCCGGCGGGACCGGTNGGGGCAACGCAGCCGCCCTGTTCGGCTAACTCGGTCACTGTATCTCGATCCAATGTCCACAGAGGGTAGCTTGTGGTTTCCAAGTCGTGCCCGGCCTTGACCACACCGTGTTTGTGGCTCCCGGGGATGAACAAAAGTGGACCATTCGCGGCGGTCACNTCGTCAAGGAACACGCTTATATTCATCGCTCGTGGTTCGGGCATCTCATCNTCGCGCTTCCANGTACCNTAGTCTTGATGCCACTGCCAGACCGCACCATCAAACGGTGCCTTGGCGTTGACCTTGTACTGGTGCATGTATACCTTTCCGTCGAGNAGTTGCTCCNCTGGTTGGATNAGGCGGGGGTGGGCACCCAGTCGACGGAATCCNTCATTATANTGGTGTGCCGCGAACGCNGTGCGCGCGACNCCNNTTTTCTCACGCCACACTTCTTTTCGGTCCATCCCATAAATGGTCTCGGCCTCACNCTTCAAAAAGGCGGCCTCCTCAGGTGAAAAAAGATTCGGAAGGAATAGATAGCCCTCGCGATCGAATTGTTCTAGTTGTTCCTGNGTCAGTTCCATATATGTTTCCTCTTTTTCTTATCTAGGGCCCTGTCAGCCACCGATATGTAAGCTGACCGGCCGAGTAGGCGTGCTCGCTTGCNCTGTTACGTGCCAGCTCAGGGTCTCCACTGATAATNGCNTCNGCTATCAGGCGATGCTCATCCCAGATCCCGGACCGAATATCGTAATTCTCGAGTACCTGGTGCATTGATCTCACCATGTGGCTCCATGATTGGTCGGCCAGCTTGGTGATCTCTGGATTTCCGGACTGCTCATAGAGTGCCCGATGGAACGCGATATCAGCCAGCGCGAGTGATTGAATCGATCCATCACGTGAGGCCGAGTTACCCTGATCTATCAGCTTGCTCAGGAGGTCTTCTAGTTCGCNGTCGATGCGTTGCGCNCACAGATACGCAGCGAGCCCATCGATTGCGCCACGGACCTGATACAGGTCCCTCAGGTGCTCCGGTATAATAGGGGCAACCATCTTGCCCTTGCGGCCATAGTCAGAGACCAGCCCCTCACGTTCCAGCAACACAAGCGCGTGACTAACCGGCTGACGGCTGACCCCAAGTTGCTCCGCCAGTTCCTCCTGCCGGAGAGGTGANTCTGGGTTTAGGGCACCCATAAGTATCTGTTTNCTGATCGCATCGTAGACTTGGTCGACAAGATCNATTTTCTGGATCTGCATGAATTCCNGTCATATCGCGTTCTGAATTCAGAATTCAGTAANAGTCTCCAATATCCGTTTGGTCAATGGAGGGTGGTGGTTATCGTGGATCCTTGCCAATTTTATTCTCAAAATCGAGGATACTCCTCTTGAACGCCTATTTAGCTCGGATAGAAGGAATAGAAATGCGTCAGGTTATCGGTATCGCCTTCGCACAGTTTTTAGGATGTACACTTTGGTTCAGCGTTAATGGTGTCTCCGTCGATCTGACGGATGCTTGGGGCCTTCAACCCTCGGATCTTGGACTATTGACCAGCGCAGTTCAGGCTGGATTTATTGCAGGAACGATGGGGCTCGCGGTTTCTAATCTTGCTGACAAATTTAAACCATCTCAGATATTTTTATGGGCCTCGGTATCAGGGGCTATAGCGAATATTTTGTTCGCCTACTGTGCCTTTGAACTGTCACATGGCTTGCTCTATCGATTTATTATTGGTGTCTGTCTTGCTGGGATTTACCCAATCGGAATGAAGTTGATCGTGAGCTGGTCGCCCAATCTTCCGGGACTCGGGTTGGGGCTAGTAGTGGGAATGCTGACCCTCGGTACCGCATCGCCGCATCTCCTGAGTTCGATTAACTGGTCGCCAGACTGGCGTATTACCCTCGCACTTGTCTCTTTCTTCGCGGTGTCGGGGGGATTACTAGTCCAACGGATTGGGGAGGGGCCGTTTGGGGTCCAATTCGTTCGCTCTTTCCGTTGGGGTGCTGTATTCCAAAATTTTCGGGTTGCGCAGTTCCGTGCCTCGGCTTGTGGTTATTTTGGGCACATGTGGGAGCTCTACGCGTTCTGGACCTTGGTGCCTTGGCTGGTCGCTGGCGTAATGCCACATGCGACGACGAAGGAGATTTCCGCGTGGTCCTTTGGAGTGATCGGTATTGGCTTCTGTGGGGCTCTTTGGGGTGGCCTTATGAGTCGGATCTGGGGTAGTGGTTGTGTTGCTTTTGTATCACTCGCAATTTCAGGGCTCCTTTGTGTGCTCTATCCTTTCCTGATAGGGTTCAAGTGGCTGGCGATCGTTGTTTTAGCTATCTGGGGCTTCTTTGTGATCGCGGACTCGGCCCAGTTTTCTGCAATTTCTTCAAAAGCTTGTTCCCCGGAACTAGTGGGGAGTGCGTTATCGATCCAGAACAGTATCGGGTTCCTCATCTCGATCGGCTCGATCATTCTTTTGACTGGATGGATCGACGTGCTGGGCGTATACGTCGTCTGGCTCCTTGTTCCCGGCCCGTTACTGGGACTGTTCGCGATGCGATCCTTAATTAGGGGGCCGTCTTCTGGAATAAATATAGATTAATGACCAGGCACGACTATGATTTGACCTTGCTTCACCTGAAGGTCTACGGATGCACCAATATCGAACAGCACCGAACCACGCTGATGTGTTTCATCGATCAAGATTAGGTGTCCACTCACGTCGACGCCATATCGGACAATATTCCCATGAAACTCCATGTGCCCCACGGTACCCTGAAATTGCACGTTACCCGCTTTACAGTTTGTTCCAGCCTTCGATATACGGACGTTTTGCGGGCGAAATACCACCGCACCTTCATTCTGTGGCTGGGCGCCAAGATTTATTGCAACGCCGTTTTCTGACTGAAACTTGCATTTTCTATCCTTCCCTACAGACATCTTGCCCTGCAAAACATTAGCGCTACCTAAAAAGTTAGCCACAAAAAGATTACTGGGTTTATCGTAAAGCTCGACCGGGGCACCGACCTGTTGGATCACGCCCTCATCAAGGACCGCCATCCTGTCGGAAGTAGTATTAGCCTCTTCTTGATCATGGGTCACAAAGATCGTGGTTAGCCTAAGCTCTTTTTGCAGGTCACGGATTTCGCGACGCATCTGTACACGTAAATTGGCGTCCAGATTCGAAAGTGGCTCGTCTAGCAGCAATACTTTGGGCTCAACAACAACGGTTCTGGCTAGTGCTATTCTCTGCTGTTGGCCTCCTGATAATTGGGAAGGCCGTCGCTCCGCGAGATCAATCAGTCCTACCATATCAAGAACCGCGTCTACTCGGCGCTTAATTTCGGGGGCAGGAACGCCCCGTTCTTCTAGACCAAAAGCGACATTCCTATGAACGGTCATGTGAGGCCACAGCGCATAACTCTGAAACACCATACCCACATTTCGCTTCCAGGGCGGTTGGTCAGCGATATCTTCACCGTCAATCAGAATTTGTCCCGTTGGCTGCGGTCCAAAACCAGCGATCGCTCGCAATAATGTTGATTTACCTGAACCTGAAGGGCCTAGGAAGGCGAAAAATTCTCCCGCCTCAATGCTCAGATTCACTCCTTTCAGGACATGTGTTTCACCAAAGGAGAGATTTAGGTCGTTTATCACAACTCCAGCGGAATTTCCGATATTGGCGGTCATGTGGTGCCTCCTTCCGCGACAATTGAATTTGACTCACGTAGTTTTTTACTACGTTCGATGATCACATGGGAAAAATAGGTACCAATCCCAACGAATAGCACTGCGATAATTCCTAGCGCTGCTCCTGGTCCTCGTCCAGATGTGGACTGCATAAATTCATAGATACCAAATGCGAGTGGGGCATCGGAATCTTTTGCCACAAGCATAATGGTCGCTGACAACTCAACAGACGCGGTCGCGAAGCTAGTGACGAATCCGGCAAGGATACCGCCAGACATCAGTGGCACAACGATTCGCCAAACCGTACGTCCTTTGGTTGCTCCTAAGTTTTCGGCTGCCTCCTCAAGCATGACACTGACTTGTTGAATGGCAGCAACGCAGGCTCTAAGAGCGTAGGGTAGCCGGCGGATTGTCATGGCAATTACAATGATGACCCACCACGATGCGAGTGGTTCGTTGATGATAGGGACGTCGAAACTGTGGTAAGTACGGAGATAACCGATTCCCAGCACGACCCCCGGCACTGCAAGTGCGGCGGTGGCACCATAATCCAGCCATTTTCGTCCAACGAGCTTCGTACGCCAGACAATGTAGGCAATACTCGTGGCAAGAACCACATCAAGAAGGGCGGCGATACCCGCGTAAAGGAGCGTATTGGTTATGTATTGTGACGCGGTATCGAATACAGTCGTGTAGTGATCGAAGGTGAACCCGTCGGGAATAACCGCAAACGACCAAACTGTCCCGAAAGAGAGGAGCGTCAGTCCAATGTGGGGTGACAACACGAGAAGTAAAATAAGAATGACCACTCCGTAACATCCAACTTTTTCCCAGGTGCGGAGATCACGTCGCATCAAGCCGCCTCCACCTTTCTGAACGGTAGCGTAATCCTTGTCCTTGAGTGCGAGCAGAGATATCCAGAGCGAAAGCAGTGAAAAGCCGACCAAAATGACAGAGATTACGTAGCCCATAGGGTCCGCGATTCCTATCGACGATATACGCAGATAGGCCTGAGGTGCGAGCATGTTATTGATATTGAGGAGGAGTGGTGTCCCAAGATCGTCGAATACTTTGATAAAAACTAAAGCAGCGCCTGCTACATAGCCGGGCATGGCCAGAGGGAATACGATCCGGCGAAATAGACGTGTGCCGTGCGCTCCAAGATTCTGCGCGGATTCCTCCATTGCTCGGTCAATATTGTTTAGAGCCGCTGACAAGTTAATTAAAATAAAGGGAAAGTAGTGAACACTCTCGACCAATATAACCCCGTTTAAACCTTCCATAAATGGAATCGTGAATCCTAGATGCTCTTCTAGCAAAAGATTGATCGAGCCGTTTGAACCAAAAAGTAACTGCATAGCCACAGCACCAACAAATGGCGGCATAATTAAAGGAATAATTCCGAGGGTTTGGATTAGCAGAGCGCCACTAAAATTAAACCGGGTTGTAAAATAGGCAAGGGGCATGGCAATGATCGATGCCACTATCACCGACATACTTGCCACATAGAATGAATTGAAGAACGACTCCACGAACAGGGAATTACCGAAGAAATCAGCGAAGTTGATAAGCGTAAATGCGCCTGTATTCGGATCCTGAAAAGCCACGAATATAACCTGACCTACGGGCACAATCAGGAACAACAGCAAGAAAAACGCGATCATCAGACCGGCAATCGCTGGCCCTCGTTCTACTGAGGAAAAGGCTGTTAATGTAGAAGTTTTCAACGAAACCCTCGGTCGGAAAATGAAAGTCGTAAAGAACTGCCACCTCGAGGTGGCAGTTCCGTCTAGTAAGCCAATGGTTAAAGCATAGAAGCGGCTTTATCAGCCAGTTCTTTGGCCTTGGCGTAGTTAGCTACAACCATACTATCCCATTCGCTTTCTATTTCTGCCTGCCGACCCGTCACTTTTGTGGTCGCCTTCTTACGTTTCTTCTTAAAGATATTATTGAAGTCGGACTCGCTAGCCTGTGCCTCGGTAACAGGTACTTCATTGACCAACGCGCGTGCCTCGGCGATTAATTTGGCCGCGTCAGCATTATTATTACCTGCGAGCTTGGCCTCTGCGTCTTGGATTGCCTTGACAGCGCCACGTAGCTCATCCAGCCGATATGTGACCATCACATCAAATAAAGAATTAATGACGTTGTATCTTCCCTTTGATAGTGCGAGGTCAAATTTGACGGCAGCTCCTATGGTCTTATCCTTGAAAGGATTAGGGAAATCTTTAGGTGCCTTGGCGTAAGTGGCAGGGTTCACCGGCAGACGGCGGATCTTTGGATCGAGTAACAATTCCTGACCCTCTGTCGAAAGGATAAACTCGATGAAGGCTGCCGCCGCCTCTGCGTTGGGAGCATTCTTCACTATCGCTATATTCGCCGGTACTAGGGTCGTTACCTTAGGATAGTTAAAGCCTACAGGGAACCCAGAGGCTTGTGATGACAACCCAAAGAAGTCGATAACGATGCCTGCACCAAATGATCCTGAGTTGACGCCATCTGGGACACCGAAACTCCGCTCGGTTACCGTCTTAAAGTTACCCGCGATTTCTTTCCATTCGGCCCAGCCGTCTTTCCATCCCATACCCTGTAGCACAGTCTCAACAGTGAGGTGTGTTGTACCGGAGCGTGATGGGGCGCTCATACCTGAGTGTCCGTGATAGATCGGCTTTTTTAGGTCTGCCCATTCCATTGGGGGTGGAAGCTTTTTCGCCTTAAGATAACGCTCGTTCCACATGATTCCGTAGCCGGATGCAGCGAAGCCTTTGTAGTATCCCTCGGGATCATTTATCGGGAATGAACCGACCTTCTCAGGTATTCCACCAACCTTCACGTCATACTTAACCAGTAAGTCGTCCCCTTTAAGGACTTCAAAGGCATCAGGCGCAGACGCCCAGAACATGTCGGCCTGGTTATTGTCTGAAGTCTCCTGTAGGTATTTTATTCCAGCGGTAGTCTTCTTTTTCAGCATTTCTACGTCGACACCGGGATATTTTTTTTCGAATGCCTTTTCGAACGTTGCTGTCGTATCAGTCGGGTATGACGTTACGATAGTGAGCTTGCCGCTAAGGGCGTAAGCGGGGATTGAGGCTGCTGACAGAACGATTGCAGCAGCACCGAGCACGTGTGCGCGTTTCATAAAACATCTCCTTATTTTTATAGACCACCTGAACCCACCGGGTTGAGGCTGCCTTAAGAAGTTTGCAAAGCGTGTGCCAGCAGAGTAGGGGACGGGAAATCCCTTAACCGCGCGGATCTTTGTGAGAGATGATCTAATAAGTAAGGTATTTTTTGATCCTTTTTTCACTCAGTGTGAGTCAATTTTGACACAAAATAATTTAACTGGTGTTACTTAAATTGGTCCGGGTCTAAGCCATACTTTTGCATCCGGAGATAGAGTCGTTTTCTGGGAATCCCTAACGCTTCCGCGGTCTTACCAACGCGCCCAGAGTTTCGAATCATTGCCGCTCGTATAGTCTCGCGCTCAAAGGCGGATACCTTGTCTGTTAGCACCTCAGGCTCTTTCTGGTTTTGTGGAGTGCTGTCATGAGCTCCCGATACTGGCATGCCAAGAACAAATCGTTCGGCTACGTTCCTGAGCTCGCGAACATTACCAGCCCATGACTGAGCCAATAAATAGCGCATCATTGTGTCATCCAGTTCGGGCAACGGTCGACGGAATCGTTCACCTGCGTTTTCGACGAATAGGGAGAATAAAATCGGGATATCTTCGGGTCTATCTCGCAGCGGCGGTAAGCTTAAGCTAGCGACGTGCAGACGGTAATAAAGATCTTCACGAAATGATCCATCGGTCGATAAGTCCAGCAAACTCTCTTTGGTAGCGGCAATAACTCGTATATCCACTGCGATAGAATCATTACCACCGAGCCGTTCTATTTTTCGCTCTTGTAATACACGTAGCAAACGGACCTGGATGGCTGGCGGCATGCTCTCGACTTCGTCTAGAAAGAGGGTGCCCCCCTCGGCGTATTCAATTTTACCAATTCGTTGCTTGGTTGCCCCAGTGAAGGCGCCAGCCTCATGACCAAAGAGCTCACTCTCAATTACTGACTCTGGGAGTGCACCACAATTTAATGCAACAAACCGCGACTTGCGCCTCGAACCGAAATCATGCAAGCATCTTGCTACGAGTTCCTTTCCTGTGCCCGTCTCGCCAAGGATCAATACATCAACATCTGTATCGGCTAGATCTAGTGTGGTTTGCCGCAGAGTCATCATGGCAGGCGTAATACCAATTATCCGACCCTCGATCTCATTACCCAGATTTCCGGACCTTTGTCGGAGCATCCGATTCTCCAGAATCAGGGCACGCTTTTCTAGGGCGCGATGGACTGTATCAATAAGACGCTCCATATCGGCCGGCTTTTCTATAAAGTCGTAAGCGCCCGCGTGAATCGCTTCTACGGCTAGTGAAATATCGCCATGACCCGTGATGAGAACGACGGGAAGGTCTTGATCTATCGTCGTTATTCTATCCAACAAATCCATGCCACTCATGGTGGGCATTTTTACATCGCTAACGATAATACCTGGCCAGGTGGCTGAGATGTGTTCGAGGGCAGCGTGCGCAGAATCTAATGCGATCACCTCGAAACCCTCCAATTCTAGAGCTTGGGCTCCGGAGATTCTGACCTCTTCATCGTCATCGATGAAGATCACAGGGCCGTGTTGTTTCGTGATCATTTTCTATCCATCATATTGTTCTGCTTTGTTTAAGGTGACGCGGAAGGTCGTAAGTCCGTTGGGCTCACTGCTTGCTCGCATTGAGCCGCCGAAGTCTTTTACGATATTAAACGAGATCGCGAGGCCGAGGCCTACACCATCACCAGGACTCTTGGTGGTAAAGAATGGATCAAAAATGTGACCCAAATCATCGTTCGCGATGCCGGCGCCACTGTCTTGTATAATTAACGAGATCTTAGAATCAGACTCCTCGGCGCTTATCACTAACCGTGGGTCGGTGGTCCCGATCATAGCGTCAATGGCATTGCCAACGAGATTGATGATTACTTGCTCCAGACGGATAGCATCGGCCCTGACTTTCCAGATCTCGTGGTTTAAATTGGAGACGACAGCAATACCCGCATCACGAATACGACCTTCCAGCAGTTGCAAAGCGTCGTCGCAGGTCTTTCCGAGATCCACGGTCTCAAGTGTATTACTCGAACGGCGCGCCAAATTCCGCAAATGGTTGACCGTTCCACCCATGCGCTCCACCAGACCCGAGATCCGGTTTAGGGTAGCTCTTGCCTGATCCATCTCATTTTTTTCAATCAGGCGATTTGTATTGTGAGCGTAGGACCTAATAGCGGCCAACGGTTGGTTTAATTCATGCGCAACGCCCGCAGCTAGCTGTCCCAGAGCCGCTAGTTTTCCTGCCTGAATAAGTTCCGCCTGCGTTTCTGCGAGGGTGTCACGAAACGTTTGTAGGGCCACTGCCATCTCAGATATTTCGTCTCTCCCTTGTGTGGCAATGTGAGTGTCTAAGTTACCTTCAGCAATTTGTCGCATGGCTTCATCGAGTGAAGTGATACGACGAACTAGATTGCGACCAACATATAGCCAGACCACTAGCACGGCCACAATAAGACTTATCCCAGCAACTGCGAGTAAAAGAAGTTTTCCATTTTCGATGGATGTGTCGGACTGTCGCGCGGCCTCTATAGAAGTAATCTTTCCAGCTTCAACGCGCTCTGAAATAAAATTTTGAAGTTGGTTCACTAATTGACGATTTGTAGAGACTAACTTCTGACCCTCTGCCAATGTCGTCAATTCGTCTCGTCGTAACTGGAAGAGGTTATTTTGCCCTGCCGCGAAAGCTAAAATATCTTGGAAAGATTGGCTGAGAGATAACGCCTCCGGCAGTGATTTGAGCTGATTCATATCGGAGCTGGCTCGATCCTGTACCTCGCTCAAAAAGAGGGAGGTATCGTTCAAGGCGCTCAGGTCAGGTAAGCTCGCAGCTCGCGCTATCAAGCCCACGCTTAAATTTCCGGCGGCATTTAGACGAAGCAGAGCCGCCTGCCGTCTGGTCTCTACAGGTAAATTTGAGTCAAAAGCTCTCTCACCATCGCTGGTCTCTGCCGAATCTACTGCCAGCTCGATCCGGAAACGTGCATCTTCAATCATTGGCTCAACTTCGTCTAGGAAGTTAGCGTGCGCCCATCTAAGGCGATCGACGAGCTCTGCGTTACGATTCTGAAACCAGAACCGCTTCCGAACGTTAGTATCTAGAGCTCTCAGGTTTGCCTGTAATTCGTCAGTAATTGTACGAATTAACGTCTTCGCTTCATCACTCAGAACAACAGCATCCACACCCGATAGCATGCTATCCATGCTCTTAAGGTTCTGAGAAAGAATTGTCCAGGCTCGTGCCCGGTCCGCCTCACTCTCAGCAGCGGCAAGAGCCGGCGCAGTTGCTGTGATTATCCCACTCTGCTCTGCAAGGCTTGCCGCCAATACCACTGTTGGTATGTTGTCTGTCACGATCCTTTTGAGGCTATCCCCAACGCCACCGAAGGAGATCCAGGCAATGACTGTAGCTACAGCAGTCATTGCCGCCACACTTCCAAATGCTAAAAAAAGTCGTCCTCTAATACCGGTGAATTGAAATATGCGTGTCATTGCAGCACGGGATTATCAGCGGATGAGTTATCGATTATTTTTTGAGATAAATTGAGGGCCTTAGATTGGTTAACGAGAGCGAAATTAGTCCATTCCTGCTCCAGCTCAACTTGACGGACAGGTACCGGCAGACCGGGCTTACGACGAACAAATTCCTTGGAGAAATTGGGATCGTTCGCCTGCTCTTCAGAGACAGGTACGCGGATCAGAAGGCGTCGAGCCTGCTTCAGTTGCGCTAGTTCAAAAGAGTTACTTTTTTTCGACGAAACTACTTCGGCCTCTCGCAATACTCTCCATGTATTTGTATAAGCTCTCAGTCGGTACGTGATCATTGTATCGAAAAGCGAATTCACCAAATGGTATCGGGTACGAGATAGTTCTGTATCAAACGTAATCCCTTTCCTGATCAATTTCTCCTCAAACGGGTTTGGATAGCCTCGCTCGACGCTTTCATAAATGCTGTGATCTACTGGTAACCTGCTGATCTCCGGCTCTAGGAGGATTCGTTGACCCTCAGATGAGAGAATGAAGTCAACAAAAGCCCGAGCGGCCTCTGGATTTTGCCTCGCCTTGGCGATTGCAATATTGGCGGGTAGGAAGACCGTATTGTCGGGATATGTAAATCCTATCGCGGGATCTGTAGCCCTCGCTGATAGGCCAAAGAAATCAATCACAGGGCCTGCGCCGAACCGACCTTTTTTTACACCATCAAGAACACCGAAGCTTCGTGCCGTGACGGTTGCTAGGTTACTTGCGATTTCCATGATGGTTGCCCAGCCCTCCGTCCAACCTTGTCCCTGGAGAATCGTCTCGATAATAAGGTGCATGCTCCCTGAGCGAGAGGGTGCTGAGATCCCGAGGTGCCCCATGAATTCAGGATTGCGAAGATCTGTCCACCCCTGTGGCTCCGGCAGCCCATGTCGGTCTAGGTAGGCTCTATTCCACATGATCCCGTACCCCGACACTGCGAAACCCCGGTAGTAACCCGCTGGATCATCGATCGGGTAACCTCCGATTTTCTGAATTTTTTCTACAGGCACCTCGAAGGCTTGGGCTAGGTGTCCAGATTGTTTCAGAACTTCAAAAGCGTCGGGGGCAGATAACCACAGTAGATCGACGGATTCCGCCTTTGCTTCTTGGACAAATGAAATGGCGGCGGAAGTTTTCTTTGAGCGCACGTGGACCTTGAGGCCTGGGTTTTTCGCCTCGAATGCTGATTTGAATCGGTTAAACACCGTCTCTGGGAAAGAAGAGACGATAATTAGTCGTCCAGTCAATTCAGACGCCAACACCATCGACGTCCACATAAATGCTAGCAGGGCAATCACGACCGCGACCGACCCAGTGTGTCGTCTATATTGTCTAAGGCTGTGTACTTTCATCAGTTTGTAGCTGACAGTGACACAGAAGAAATGTCAAGAATCACGGTCTCGCGGCGGATCGTCTTTCGGACTCTGAGTTGTGGCTATTGGTCTTCATTTACTTCACTCAAAACCAGTCGTATTTGCACTCTTCTGGTTTGACATTTGCGGACAATTGCACCAAAACGGTGCTTAGTTTTCAGATTGGAATTAAATAATAGGCCCAGGGGGATGGCATGGTTTTGGCTAAGTATTTTCAACAAATAAAAAAGTGGGCCTAATGGATAACCTACGTTTCTTTGAAATTTATCGGTCTAGTGAATACCTAGGACTGCTTTTCGACGGGATTTTGATCTCCGCGGGTCTTACGATCACGGCCGGTCTTTTAGGGGTAGTGCTAGCTCTGGTACTGGCATCGGTAAGATATTGGCAAGTGCCGATCGTGGATCGGTTTGCGGCCGCCTATGTAGACTTCATTCGGAATACCCCCCTAATAGTGCAATTATTTTTCATCGCCTTCGGGTTGCCCGCGGCATTTGGTTACACATGGCCTTTCTGGGCCCACGCTCTACTCGCTCTGACCATAAACTTTTCCGGCTATTTTGCGGAAATCTTTCGGAGCGGTTTCGCATCGATACCGGTTGGCCAACAAGAGGCTGCGGCAGCACTGAACCTGTCGAAGAAAACGATATTCAGGCATATCGTCCTACCACAAACCGTTGTCACGATGTTTCCATCGTTGAGTAGTCAGTTCATATTTCTATTCTTAACAACCGGCCTGATTTCTGAGATTGGCGTCCCTGACCTGACACATGCAGGGGTATTTATTGACAGCCGAACTTTCAGGTCGTTTGAGGTGTTCATTACCCTGACCATACTCTACATAGTGATATCGTTGATGCTTAAAAGCACTCTTCAGATATGGTTTAGGTCAACAATTGGTAAGAGGGTTTCCGATTGAAAGAATTACTGATCGATCTCATGGGGGCTCCTCTCGGTACGATCATATTTCAGCTGGTCTTCGCGGCACAGTTTACTGTTTATCTGTCTCTCATCGCGTTTATCGGCGGGGGAATGGCTGCTATCTTCATCACTTTGGCGAGGATCGCGCCCTACAGACCGATCCGATCAGTGGCTACCGGATACATATGGTTGTTCCAGTCGACCCCGTTGCTCATGCTGTTATTTCTGTGCGGGCTCGGCTTCCCTCATTTATTTCAGTTCCAGATATCTCCCTGGACCGCGGCATCTGTGGCGCTCACGATTTTTACGTCGGCTTATCTTGCCGAGGTTTGGCGCGGCGCGATCGGCGCGGTAGAGACGGGTCAGTGGGAAGCCAGTAACGCGCTTAACTTAAGATACGTCGTCATGTTACGGCGAATCATCATTCCGCAGGCAGTGAAATTTGGTCTAGCGCCAACGGTTGGATTCCTTGTCCAGATCATCAAAGGAACCTCGCTCGCCTACATAATTGGGTTTCAGGATTTGATGCTGATCGGTAAACGGTGGGCGAATGCCCCTGTCGATGGCTCAGAGCCATTTATCATTTTTCCAATTATGGCGGTCCTTTATTTCTGTCTTTGTTATCCACTGGCGCTCTTCGCTCGGCAGCTGGAACAAAAAGCCCTGGCCCGAGGCCAGTAAATTCTAAAAGAGGAAACTTCTATGAAAAATTTGTATTCAATTATCCGGTCGGCCCTTCTGGCTTCGGCTCTGGTCAGCACCTCAGCTCTTGCTGACCTGAGCGACATTCTGAGCTCTGGCAAGGTAAAAATTGCCGTCCCTGAAGCCTTCGCGCCGTTTGGGTCTGTAGGGGCGACAGGAGAACATGAGGGCTACGATGTCGACGTCGCGAAGCTTATCGCGAAGGATCTGGGCGTTGAGCTAGAGCTTGTCCCGGTTGTTTCAAAGCAGAGGATACCGTTCCTTGAGACCGATCGGGTCGATCTTGTTATTTCGACAATGGGCGCTAACCCCTCCCGTGCCAAGTCGATCAATTTCTCTAGTGCATACGCCCCGTTCTATTCCGGAATCTTCGCCCCATCCACAGTGACGATTAATGGTTCCGCTGACCTGAAAGGTAAAACTGTCGGGGTCACATCTGGAAGCCTTGAGGATTTAGAACTCACAAGTATGGCCCCAGAGGGAACAAAAATTGTCCGGTTTGGTGACAATGCGGCCACTCTATCGGCCTTTACATCGAAGCAGGTCGAGGTACTAGTGACTGGTAACACGGCCGCCGCCTCCTTGACAGCCAACGACCCGTCGCTCGATCTTGAGCGTAAATTGATCGTCAAAGATAGCCCATGCTTCATTGGCGTGAAAAAGGGTAACGAGGACTTACTTCGTTGGGTGAATGTATTTATCCTTCACAAAAAGTTGGGTGGAGATCTCAACAAAATCTCTCAGAAGTGGTTAGGGCAGGACCTTCCGCCACTCCCGTCTCTGTAATAGCGTGGTGCGTGAGGGACCGATGTCTCTCACGCGCTGGTCTTACAAATTAAGGAAGATAGTTTGCCGATTGTTTCAATGAAAGCCGTGCAAAAGTGGTACGGAGATTATCACGCATTGAAGGACGTAGATTTTTCCGTCGAACAAGGGGAGCGTGTCGTAATTTGTGGCCCCTCGGGATCGGGGAAATCGACGCTTATCCGTTGTATCAACGGTCTCGAAACGTGTGACGCTGGATCAATTGTGGTGAACGGTATCGAGCTAACTCAACGAGCGGGAAGTGTCGCCAAGATACGGTCAGTGGTGGGAATGGTTTTCCAGCAGTTTAATTTGTTTCCGCACCTTTCGGCACTTGAAAACTGTACGCTAGCGTTGACTGAGGAGCTAGGTCTGACTCAATCTCAGGCAGACGAAAAGGCCATGCAATACCTTAGCAGGGTCAGGATAGCGGATCAGGCCGCTA
The DNA here is from genome assembly GCA_002714245.1 of Gammaproteobacteria bacterium. Taxonomy (GTDB): domain Bacteria; phylum Pseudomonadota; class Gammaproteobacteria; order Pseudomonadales; family Litorivicinaceae; genus HIMB30. Next base: position 19,028 of record PAWX01000023.1, read on the forward strand.
AACGACCAGCCCAATTGTCGGGTGGACAACAGCAACGTGTCGCCATCGCCAGGGCTCTTTGCTTGGAACCAGAGTTAATGCTTTTCGACGAACCTACCTCGGCGCTCGACCCGGAAATGATCTCAGAGGTTTTAGAAACGATGGTAAGCCTCGCCGAGGACGGTATGAGTATGATTTGCGTGACACACGAACTTGGCTTCGCCCGGGAGGTTGCTCATCGGATTATTTTTATGGACGAGGGGGCTTTGGTGGAGGCCAGGGACCCGATTGGATTCTTCGAGCGACCCGAGAATCCCCGTACTAAAAAATTCCTCAGCAAGATACTCAGGTAATCGAGGAGCCCCTAAAACTAATCCTAGATCGCTCAACAATTAGACCAAACGCTACGGCAATGAACCCCGACTGTATCGCCCAGAATATCGGTTGCCAGCGGTCCGGATAACTCGTTTTGGGGTTGAAGAAAAAAGAGAAAAGAGAAAAGAGAAAAGAGTCCCAACCCAATCCACGGTTAGTGCAGTCATACGATTGCCTATACCCAAAGTCTGATTCCGGTACTAACCTCAAGCGGTGCGGCTTGCTCGGAGAAAAAGTTCGATAGGTGAGACTCGTAACTACTCGCTGCCGACCGCGCGATACCCGGACGATACCCGCTCCTGAACCGTACCCGCTCGGTCGAGGTCAAACTCGCTCAAAATATCCACCGTAGAATACGCGCCGCTCGCCAGCACCGCGGCCTTCGCTCCAATCGCTGAAGACGCATCCGGCAGGTCCATGACCGCCACCATGTCATAGATTCCCTGACAGAACGTCATATCTAACACATTACCACCCGCCCCCTTGGCAACGATATCTGCCATCTTTCGTCTCTTGTCGTAGGATGTCGTGTGCATGTTACTCACTGACTCCGCACTCATGGTTCCTAAAAATAAAAATTTCATTGGAGCTCTCCTCATCAATTTTTTTGAAGGTAATTGGAAAGTCTTCTCGATAAGCGATATTATTTTTGAACTAGTTCAGAGTTAGGAGTAATTATGAGTGACTCATCGAAATGGTCAACGGCGGTCTGCCCGATAGGGCTGGCCTCAGAGCTCGCATGTGACAAGTGGATGCCAATCATTCTTAGAGATATTGGTCTGCTGGAACGTCGCACATTTAATCAGCTTCTTAAGAACAACTTGGAGGGTATCTCCTCGGGCTCTCTCGCAACTAAGCTGAAACGTCTCGAACATGTTGGTCTGATAAGCTTTTTCTCAGTGAAAGAGCATAAGCAGAAGAAACTGTATTACTTGACAGAGTCAGGGATTGACTTCATGCCGGTGTTATTTGCTATGGCAGGATGGTCTGCAAAGTGGCATCAACCGAGCGCTCGGTTTGTCGAAGCCCTTAGACCTTACCTGCCGGAACCAGAACCCGCTATGCAGGGCGTTCTATCCAAGCTACGCCAAACGAATCTGGAGCGAAAAAAATTGGAACCATTGTCGTGGATGCAACGTGACTCGGGGCCTGTTAGAGCTTCTCTTGGTTAGGAGATAGTCTAGTCGGCGACATTAGCCACCATCGGCATCTCCTTGATATCGTTATGATAGAGCTCAGCCATCTCGCCCAACATAGATAAAATTGCGGCTGGGCTTTCTGCCTTCCACCAGCAATAAGTGACCATTTCGTCTGGATTGCCCCAGTTCATTTGGAAGGACGCGCTGTCGCTTTTCATGTGCTCACGCATGTATTCTAGAGTGAGCTGGCTTGAGGCTTCGAAATGCTTTGAGCGGTGTTCTTCAGACTTGAATGTGTGTGCGACCATATAATCTTTCATCTTGATTCTCCAANCTATAANGNTTNACGCTCTCAGGTATCCCTCGGTCAAGTAAAGTTATGAAGACTCTTGATTGCAAACTAGTCTTANATTAAGAGTTAAAATTGAATTCGGATTTTCATTAATGTGGGAGAGCTGGTCTGATTCCGGAAGGATGGTATGACATTTGCGTCGTAGAGTCCTCACTCTAGGAGAGATGGGTTCCAAGCCCTGAACTCAGTGAACGGAGGTCATCAAGCTTTCGGTCTGATCAGAGCTTAGCCCTGGTTGCTCGGCTCGCGGTATCGGTTTCTGTAGTACCCTTTTTCCGAAGATATCGTGGGTCGAGCATTTTTGGTTTTGTCTATTTCAGGCTCAGGATGGCTAACAATTTTTTGTTTGGTTCGACCCCTTGATCGTCAGCCGAGTACTGTGGTTTTAACCGGTCTAGCCAATACATGCTAAGTACCCCTTTATTTTTCACCTCAATTCCACCTCTGGGAGTGCAATCAAAGAAATTCTTTACCCGATGATGTGTTGCGTCAGAAATATTTACACGGTTTGGATCGCTTGCCTGCTCAAGCCTTGACGAAACGTTGACCGTGTCTCCCCAGATGTCATAGCTGAATCTCGTTTCTCCGACTACACCAGCCATCACCGGACCACTGTGGAGACCGACTCTCATTGCCCATGGATCAACACCATCTTGTCGACGTCTATCATTAACTTCAGATACCGCGCGTACGAATTGTAAAGCGCCCAGGCACGCGTAAGCAGCATGAGCTCGCTGTCGTTCGGTGACCCCACAACAGAACATGTAGGAATCGCCTATGGTTTTCAGTCTGTCGAGCCCTAGACTGGAACAGAGTTCATCAAATCTCGAGAAGAACTCATTAAGAGTCGTGACGAGGTGACCCGGTTCAGAGGCACTAGTGGCCTGAGTGAAGCCGACGAAGTCTGTGAATCCAACCGTTACATCTTGGCAGTATCGTGGAGTTACCTTGCCATGTTTTAGCCACTCGTCAGCGATTTGCAGGGGAAGCACATTCTGTAGGAACTTTTCAGATTTTTCTTTTTCCTGTTGGAGGGTATCGAGTGCTGACTTGAGCTGTTGTTGGGATTCAGCGGCTAGGCCGATCTGCTTTCTCAACTCGAGGTGGGCCACAACCTGTCGAGCCAATACTTTGATGGCCTCAACTTTTTCGTAATCCATTGTTCTTGGCTCGAAATCGATCAAACATAATGTGCCCAGTGCGAAGCCTTTCGCATTAATCAGTGGCGCTCCCATGTAGAAACGGACATTGGGCGTGTCGCGTACACAAGCAATATCTTTAAACCGCCCGTCTTCGAGCGTATCTGGGATCACAACCACATCATTCTGGCGAATGACCACGTTACAAATACTATCCTCTCTCTGGCACTCTGACGTCTCTCTAGGCACGTTAGCCGCCGCCATAGCCCATTGCTTTTCTGAATCAATAAAATGNACAAAGGCCACCGGNCAGGCAGTGATCTCNGATGCAAAATCAACAATGTCATCAAAGGCAAACTCTGCTGGNGCGCCCATAATTTCGTAGCTGAGNAGTTCTTCAACGCGCAGGTCTTCGCGTTCCTGTTCAATGGTTTCGCTGCTCATGACATACCTAAGTCTCNGTTAGTNGTTCAAATCGTAGGATTTCGTTCNAATGAAAACAACCGCTNNTGACGTGAGTGAGGGCNGCGGGNACTNGNTCNGGCAANAGTATCANGCATTANGCTCANGNATTTTAGGTATGGANGCCTGTNNCCAGCCCNACGATTACAGANATAGAGACGATACTTACCGTGGTTGANACTAGNATTGCGATCGAAATTCGCTCACTCGGNACCNCGTAATGNTTCGCTATCATGTAGACGTTTCCTGCGACCGGCATCGCGGCACACGAAATCATTACGGCGCTTGCGAAAGGGTCTAGNCCGAANATNANAACAGCAGCGACNCCNACGGCGAGNGGNTGNATTAATAGCTTATTGGTGGCCAGATAAATGGGCGTGGAAAGTTGTCCNTTCGCTGCAAAAGCCATCGAGGCGCCGATNGCGAATAGTGCCCCGGGTGTGGATGCCCCACCGAGGATGGTCATGAAGCTATTGAGTAGATCAGGTACGGGGATCTCAAAAGCGGCCCACGTAAGCCCTGTCGAGATCGATACAACCAGAGGATTTTTGATGAGGCCGATACCGACTGTTTGGAGCACCTTTGGACGGAACCGCCCCTCTCGATACCCAATCAGTAAGATCACGATCAATGGCCCGAAGACCATGAGGTCAACGATCAGCACCATGATCACATAGCTGATCGATTGCTCACCCAGAAGTATGGGAATCATTGCGAGCCCCATCCAGCCCATGTTTCCAATCACAGAGCACTGGGCCTCTATGACCGCAATATTAAATGACTGGCCCCGGAACCGTGCTATCGATGAGGAGGTCACATACACGACCATTGATCCCAATAAATAGGCAGCCATGAAATCCCACTCGAGGATCTCTTTAAGTGACAAATTCGAAGAAAACTTGAATAGCATGGCAGAGAGCGCAAAATAGAACACAAACTTGGTTAAATGCACCGTCGCCTCCCTGGAGAAGAGACCAACCCGCGCGGCTCCATAGCCCAGCATTATCAGGGCAAAGAACGGTATCGTACTAACAAATATTTGGAGCATGTGGATTATCTGAAAAGTTTGCGCGATTAAACCACAAACATTTAATGATTGTGGATGAGAAGATCCCATGATCTTATGCCAGTAGGGAGAATGATAGTGAAAATTCATCGCTACAGAGGCTACGTTTTAGTGGCCGAGTGCGCGTCAAAGTGATTTAGAAGTTGGGGAAGAAGACATCGTGGTGATCCGTCAGGTCTTTACACCGATCCTGGTCGCGGCGTCTCTGGTCCTCCTGATCAGTTTTGCGATCCGCGCGAGTTTTGGTGTTTTTCAGATCCCGATAGCCAACGATCTTGGCTGGTTTAGGACTGAATTTTCTCTGGCCATCGCCATACAGAATCTTTCGTGGGGTATAGCGACCCCATTTTTTGGGGCGTTTGCTGAAAAACTGGGTGACCGTAAAGCGATATTTGTCGGGGTACTTATTTACGCGCTTGGGCTCTCATTGAGCTCTACCGCGACCACAGCCAGTGGCCATCAGATGCTGGAGATATTGGTGGGTGTCGGTGTCGCGGGTACGGGTTTCGGTGTCGTCCTCGGCGTTGTTGGAAGGGCTGCCTCGGACGAGCATCGATCGCTGGCGTTAGGAGTCACCACCGCCGCGGGTAGTGCCGGTCAGATAATTGGTCCCCCGTTGACTCAGTATCTCTTGTATTCCATGACCTGGCAGAATGTGTTTCTGTTGTATTCTGGTTTGATATTACTGGCGCTCCTGAGTCTTCCGTTCCTAAAGGCACCGCCAAAGGTTAAGAAAGTAGAGCTCGAAGAGTCGCTCCTGTCGAGCATCAATGTAGCGGTTCGTGACCCTAGCTATATACTGATCTTCGTTGGCTTCTTCAGTTGTGGTTTCCAGTTGGCCTTTATCACTGCGCATTTCCCGGCGTTCGTAACCGAGGCCTGCGCGACGATTGACCCGAACGGGCTCTTGGCCAAGATGGGTATCAAGGACACGGCCGATCTCGGCGCGTTCTCGATCGCCGTGATTGGGATCTTTAATATAGTTGGGACAGTTACTGCCGGGGCCCTGGGTGGTCGGTACTCTAAGCGTCTTCTTCTTGCGGGTATTTACATGGCCCGGACGGTATTGTTTTCTTGGTTTATTTTGACACCCATGACCCCCGTGACTGTCCTTATTTTCTCCTCACTGATAGGGTCTCTCTGGCTCGCAACGGTGCCACTAACCTCTGGTCTTGTGGCCTACATCTACGGCCTGAGATACATGGGTACCCTCTACGGGCTAGTGTTCCTTTCTCATCAGATTGGGAGCTTTGTAGGTGTCTGGTTGGGGGGTGATTTTTATGACCGGTTTGGCTCCTACGACGTGGTTTGGTGGGTTGGTGTAGGGACCGGGCTTTTGTCTGCGGTGGTCCATCTGCCGGTACGTGAACGACCAATCCAAGACCGCGCGGTGATGGCTTAGTGTTTTTTGGCCAGCCCTCGGCTCTGCAAAGTGGGGTCTCCTATCCTCCGGTGAGGCAACCACTAAAAAAGGCGGTAAGTTCTTTTTGACCAGTTAGGGGCAGCACCGTGGCCACATATTGGTCTGGCCGTACCACGAAAATACAGCCATCGACCTTGTCGATGCCTCGCATCTCATAAATATTTTTGTAATCGTTTACGCAGAATACTTTCTCGTAATCCTTGAGCCCAAGGCGCCCTTTTGTTGGTGTTAAAAAAGGGTGGATATCAGTCCGCTCAAGACCACGGTGGGGTGTCTGATAGACCGCTCTGAAGTCAATCACTGAATCGATGTCGGCTCCGTCTGGTGTGTGCTTCACGACCGGAGAATCAGCATCACTTGCGAGGAAGTCAGCTAGTTTCCATATACGACATGATTCTGATGAGGGGTCATCAGATCCGGCAAATGCGTACACACGCCAAGCGCCATTCGCGGTGTGGCAATGACCAAGCTGAACTGGCTTTGCATCACCGTGTCGAATAACGGGCGCCGAGTGAAAACGCTGTCCAATTGGTTGGCCTGTAGCTAGGTGCTGATATGTGTCTTTACCGACGATGGCTGATGACTGGTATTGGATACCCACCCCGGCGGTAAATCGAGCGAATAGCTCGAAGTATTTTTGAAATTCGGCCGGATCAACTCCATGTGGGTTATCTTTAGTCTTTGGTTTAGTACTGAACATTTTCGACCACTCTCGGTCGAAGTCGATCAACTTTTTGGCAATGTCAGACCGCTCTGCGGAGTAGGTCGAGAGCAGCGTCTCAGGTGCGCGGCCCATTAAAACATGCGCCAGTTTCCATCCAAGGTTCCATGTATCCATGACCGACGTATTGAGGCCCTGTCCCGCCTTTGGACTGTGGGTATGGCAAGCATCGCCGGCCAAGAACACCCGCGGAGTTCCTTCGCTTTTTGAATTGTCGAACGCGGTCGTGAGCCTCTGTCCGATCTCGTAGACGCTCCACCATGGGACCTCTTTTACGTCCAAAGTATAGGGCGCCATGATTCGGTTTGCGGCCTTGATCAAGACATCGACATTCATATTTTCTCGGTCGACACGCTCGTCTTGTTTTAATTTATCGAGCTCTATATACATCCTGACCATGAACCCGCCTTCACGTGGGATAATCAGGAGGTTACCCTCATTAATCGACTGGATAGCTGCTTTTAAGCGTATGTCTGGGAAATCGGTGACCGCTAGGATATCCATCACCCCCCAAGCCTGGTTCAGCGCGTCGCCGACCAGTTCGTGACCGATTGATTTTCTGACCTGGCTCCGGGCGCCGTCGCATCCGACAGCGTATTTACATTTTACGGTCTCCACTTCTCGATTAAATTGTGAGTGGGTTATGGCGCGCTCAAACGTGACGGTGACTGGGTAATCCGTGTCCGAATGATCGATCGCGACGTTGATCAGTTTTCGGGAATAATAGGGCTCAGTCCTAGTAGCCGAATTCTTCATGACACTGAGAAAGTGGTCATGGATCCTTGCTTGGTTGATGATAACGTGGGGCATCTCAGACAGATCCTCCGCCACGTCATCGATTTTGCTGTTGCGGGCGATACGTGACGGGTCGTCAGGGTCCGGTTTCCAGAACGCGACCTCATTAACACCATAGGCCTCTTGTATGACCTGATCGGCAAAACCGTAGGCCTGAAACATTTCCAGAGTTCTGCAAGCCATGCCATCGGCCTGACCAACGGTCAGTCGGTCGTCCTTGAGGTCGGTTATCACCGTTTGAATGTCGGTAAATTGTGAAAGCTGCGCCGCAAGATTCAGACCAGCAGGACCACATCCCACGATCATAACGTCACAGTAAGCAGGCAGGGGTCGTTTTAGCGGTGGCGGAATGACTCTATCTATCGGATCAACGATGCGGGGATCACCAGGGTTGTAGCCATTCAAATGAAATTGCATTTATAAAATCCGTNTCTTGCACNCCGTNATNNCACCANTTAATNNTGGCCNGTTTNAGACCAAGTCGTCTACCGNTCAAATAGTNTGTNCNGGNCAGNAGTNTCGGAAGNNGCANTNGTCCNATCGGTCAGCGGTNCGCTANNACGANATCAACCAACGCTGGTTTTCCTGACTTCACGACCGCNATTGCCCGCCTCAACGCTNCCGCGATNTCCGATGGTTCTGNGATAGNACCCTCGCCNTACATGCCCATTGATTTNGCNAGTGTCGCGAAGTCCGGCTCAGGATCGAAAATNTCCATACCAATATGTGCTTTNTCTACGTCGGTNCCCCTGAGATGAGCCATNCGCTCCTGNTGCTCCCAATCGTTATAGTAGGCCCGGTTGTTNCACATAATGANNAGNATCGGNATCTNATGCTTTGCCGCNGTCCACAATGCTCCCGCGTCNTACATNAGGTCACCGTCTGGTTGGAAATTTANCACCAGCTTGTCTGTCCCCCTGTACGCGAGNCCGACACCGAGAGACATACCGATCTGGGTAGATGTGCCAAGAGANCGNCCCGCATGGCGGTANGGCTTATCAAAGTTCCATAACTTCCGNACCCACTCACGGGCGGTNCCCGTNGCNAGCACCCAGTCCTNGTCCTTGATCACGTCCCAAGTAATGAGNGTGAGTTCCGCGTAACTAATTGGATCCGATCCACGTTTCGCTTCAGCCGCGGCCTTCCAGTCCGCAAAGATCTGACGGTGTCTNTCGCTAAACANACGAGCACGGNNGTCACGGGCTGATACAAGAGCCTTGTTCTTTNCAAGCTTGGNCTGAGCAATTTTGGTTAGTNCNGGCATGGCGAGTCNNGGGTCACCCAGCGCCACGTGTTGCTTCGGCTGATACCGGCCNTAGTCGAAGGCCCAGGCCGACATCTCGAGNTCCGCAAAACCAATCTCCATCCAGATGCAGNCNTCCGGCACGTGNGNGGTCACTTCTCGGGTCGTGGAGATAAGCTNATGCGTCGGTTTTTCCCAGTCACGGACATCNATGCCGAGAATGACATCTGCANNCTTTAAGGACTCGTGATCCAGNGAAATGCAGAGNGGATGCTGGTTTGGAAACGCGAGTGAGTTGTTGATATCCCAGACTCCGCAGCCCANAGTCTCGGCGAGCGTGACTANCTTCTCGAAGTTACCNGGCTGCCTACCGATGAAATCAACCAAGATNANGGGATGCTTNGCNTCTAGAATAACATCCGCCATNGCGCNNAGTGTGTCAGGATCTGCGCCCATTGGTGCGGGGGCCTTTTGCATATTCGCCGGNGGCATCCCGNGGTCCTCGCNGGNCAGCTTTTCCTCCTGNAGCCAGGCGTCNTAACACATGTAGATNGGACCCGCTGGCTCGGTNACCATNGTGCTGTATGCTCGCATAAAGCTCTCTGGGACACCCTCTATGGCATGGGGCTGGTAGTCCCATTTGGTNTAGTTGCGCATCGNCTCGCCCTGGACNAGTGCTGAATGGGACCAGTCGATGTGAGGACGGCGTTTGCCCTCATGCATTGGNCCGGTGGCACCCATNATAAAGATGGGAGCCCTGTCTATGTAGGCGTAGTAGACCGCCATCTGGGCATGCAGCATACCGACCAGATTGTGCAGGATNACGCCCATNGGTTTGCCGGTCGCTCTGGCGTACCCGTGGGCGATCTGTACCGCTATCTCTTCGTGCTGGCAGACCATCAGCTCTGGGTCATTTGCGCCATAGTTGATGACAGAGTCGTGGAGGCCACGGAAACTTGCGCCCGGGTTCATCGAGATATGTTTGATACCATACTGCTGTAGCAAATCAACGATGACATCGGACTGATATTTTTCGTATTTATTTCTATCCACGGACGCTCCCCTAGACTCTCCTCGCGCTAATAGTGCAAGCGTTTGTTCACCAGTACGACAAGTAATTTGAAATGCCCGATCTACCGATTTGAATTTACTAGATTCGCTGGAGACGGGTCGACCACCAGGCCGAGATCAGNGAGAAGAAACTAATCACGACCAGGGTAATTATTCCCACACTGGTGTNCTGATCGGNGCCGAGCCAGATAGCGATTGTCCCGGACACCCCTCCGGCACCCATTTGCATGGCACCGACTAGACCCGTGGCAGAGCCTCTCAGTCTTGGGACGGCTGATGACGCGACTATGATCGAATTCGCTATGATGACGCCGTTAGAGAGACCGACGAAGATCATCGGTACAGCCAACCCGATCGGTGACGAGGGGCTGTTTATGTGCCAGATTTCCATGATGATGAGGCTGGTCAGCGATGCGGCTGCGCCGACTGACGTGATGACGTCGATCCGATAATGTTTAAGGAGGCGCTTGTTTGCTAGGTTTCCGAGTATGTAGCCGACAGAGGTCGTCGCCATCCACACACCAAACTCTTTCGCGCTGATTTCCATGCGCTCAAACGAGTATCCGATAAATCCCATCATCGCGAAGAAGACCGCAGTTTGAAACGCTGTGGTGAGCGCACTTGAAAGGAACCTCGCTGTACATAGAAGCGTCGCATACCCGGCTAATGCATCCTTAAAAGTAAACACGTGTTCCGGGCTATGGGTTTCCTGAATCTCAGTATTTACAAAATAAGTCAGTATCAGTCCCGTCAGGGCTAGCATCCAGAAAGAGCCCTGCCACCCCACGAAATCGGTCAACACCCCGCCAAATGCCGTTCCAAATACCGGTATGATTGCCATCATTGCGATAATCGTCGACATCACGCCAGCTGCCCGATCACGGCCATAGAAATCGACCACGATTGATCGGGACATTGCGACGGCCGCAGCCGCCCCGAAACCTTGGATCACCCGGAAAAAAATAATCCCCTCGATTGTGTGTGAGAGCGCCGCTCCAAATCCTGCTGCACAATAGGCAATCGCGCCACCCAAGAACAGGGGCTTTCTTCCGAGTCTGTCGGACAGAGGTCCCGCGATCAGTTGTCCAAACGCGATTGAAAGCAGAAGGGTGGTTAGTACGAGTTGTGTGATGTTTGAGTCGGCGTTGAGATCGATAGCCATCGATGGGATGGCCGGGGCCACCAGTGTAACCGCAAACGGCGCCAATCCCGCTCCCAGCGAGAGTATCCAGATTGGAGGGGACCACCGGTGGCCAGTTTTTTCCAAATTGATCTCCTTAAAAGATGAAGGATACGGGACCCTCGATCTCTTCTCGAAGTTTTTTCACAGTGCCCTGGAGTTCAAATCGGTTTACCAAGAACGCGTGGTATTTATCACCGCGGGTTATCATGTTGGCTTCTGACAATGAAGTTCTTTATGCACACACCGGTCGAAAAGTTTTGTCTGCCCGTACTAGCGTTTTTGGGATCCCGGATTTGCTTCGGCCTTTCAATGCAAATGGTAGCGGTCGCACTCGGTTGGCACATCTATGAGATCACGGGCGATGCCTTCAAGCTCGCGCTGGTGGGGCTGGTGTTTGTTCTCCCCATATTCGTTTTCTTTTTCCTGACAGGATTCGTGATAGATCGATTCAGACGGAGAGATATCCTTATTGCGGCGACTTCTATTGACGCGGTCGCGTTTGTCGGGATGGCGGTCGCGTTGACCTCAGACGAAGTGTCGCTTAATTGGGTCTATTTTTTTATCTTCGTCCACGGGATTGCACACGCGTTCTTTACACCCGCACAATCCGCGTTTCTTGCCAACCTGGTATCGCCAAAGATCCTCCCTAAAGCGATCGCCTTGAATGCCACAATGGGACATCTTGCGACCACTGTCGGACCGTTCGTGGCAGGTGTTTTGATTACCGTGATTGATCGAGATGTGTATTGGTTGATAACCGCTGTTGTTCTGATTTGTCCGGTCCTTTACAGTCTTCTCCCGACCATACCGGTGCCTGTGGCTGAGAATTCGAGGACGTTCGAAGGAATATTTGCAGGAATTCATTACCTGCGGGCCAACATGATGGTGTTGGGTGCGATCCTTTTCGATTTGGTAATAGTCCTGTTCGGCTCTGTGATCGCTCTTTTACCAATCTATGCAGTTGATATTCTAGAAACAGACGCCGATGGTCTTGGGTTACTGAGGGCGATGCCAGCGCTCGGGTCTGTTGTCGTTGGTATCACGTTAGCGAGAATGAGCCCGATGCGCCGTGTCGGACGGAAACTTTTCGTTGTTCTGGTCTTGTTCTCGTTCTCTATCCTTGCGTTCGCTATTTCCGAGATGCTCTGGCTGAGTTGCCTTGCCTTGGTCGTGTATGGTGCGGTCGACATGGTGAGCGTAAATATTAGAATGTCTATGGTGCAGCTGGGTACGCCTGATGACTTGCGAGGCCGCGTCAACGCTGTTAACTCTCTGTGTACATCGTCCTCGAATCATCTCGGCACATTCCGAGCAGGGTGGCTGGCGTCTGTTGTTGGTCCGTTACCAACAGCCGTGCTCGGCGGTTGTATTGGTCTGGCTGTGTCCGTCTGGGGATGGTTCACTTTTAAAGAGATTCGAGAGCTTGATCGTGTGGACAATATTGAAGCGTTGCGAGGCACATGATGTCTAACTTTCGTTCGATGAAAGAGATCGCCTGGACCGGTTATGTGACGATAGTCAGGACCGAGATAAGGCGTTTCATGAGGATAAAGAGCCAGACCCTTGTGCCACCTGTGATCACGATGGTGCTGTATCTGTATATTTTTGGTTCGATTATTGGCCGCAAGGTTGGGACGTTGCTCGATATGCCGTATGTAGAGTTTATCGGGCCAGGCATCATCGCGATGGCGTTGATTAATAACGCCTACTCAAACGTTAGTAGCTCATTTTTTAGTGCCAAGAATCATCGTGTGTACGAGGAGATGTTTGGGACGCCGATACCGAGTGTGTCGATCGTCTTG
>PAWX01000024.1 GCA_002714245.1 Gammaproteobacteria bacterium
GTGTCGCCGGTTTGCTGCGGGTCCAGTTGGCGAGGTAACTCACCGTGGTCGCGATTTCAGATCAAATTGTCGGTTGGGGTGATATTGATTGCAGGGATTGTGGCTTGATACCGCATTCTTTGCACTGGGGGTGGCGCTTTGTCACTAGGAATGGAGCCGATTCCTCTGTATCCTGATTTCCCATCTCAGTAAAACGTTTCTGCGACATTATCGGCGGACTTGATAAAAGGACTGTAGGCCAACATGAATCGATTCGTGTTTGTGACTGGCGGGGTGGTGTCTTCGCTTGGTAAAGGAATAGCAGCGGCCTCGCTAGGCGCTATTCTCGAGGCGCGTGGTCTCAGGGCCACCATGTTGAAGCTTGATCCATACATCAACGTCGATCCAGGCACTATGAGCCCGTTTCAGCATGGTGAGGTATTTGTCACCGATGACGGTGCTGAGACTGATTTGGATCTGGGTCACTATGAGCGTTTCATCCGTACCCGTATGTCGCAGAAGAACAATTTCACGGCAGGGCGAGTATATGAGGATGTATTGAGAAAGGAACGTCATGGTGATTATCTGGGTGGGACAGTTCAGGTCATTCCGCACATTACCGACGAAATCAAACACAAAATTATTTCTGGAGCTCAAGGCTCCGATGTTGCGATCGTTGAGATAGGTGGAACTGTCGGTGACATCGAGTCATTACCATTTTTAGAGGCGGTACGTCAGTTACGCCAAGAACTCGGTTCCTCACGTGCTTTGTTGATGCATTTAACTTTGGTTCCTTATATCGCAACAGCAGGTGAAACCAAGACCAAGCCAACGCAGCACTCGGTTAAAGAACTGCGCTCGATAGGTTTACAACCTGATGTTCTGATCTGTCGCTCGGACCATGAAATAGACATCGCGAGCCGAAGGAAAATTGCTTTATTTACCAATGTGGAAGAGCGCGCAGTGATTCCATTAAATGATGCCGACACTATCTATCGAATCCCCATCATGTTGCATGAACAGGGTCTTGATCAACTAATCGTGGATAAGCTTAGCCTGAAGTGTCAAGAAGCTGATTTAAGTGAATGGATCCGTGTAGTAGATGCACACCTGAATCCACTCAAATCAGTTGAGATTGCAATGGTTGGTAAGTATATGGACTTGCTAGACGCCTATAAGTCATTGATCGAGGCGATGATCCATGCGGGCATTCAGACGCGTACGCGGATAAATTTTCGTTATATTGATTCTGAAGACATTGAGAAACGCGGTGTTGAATTGATGGATGGTGTGGATGCAATCTTGGTTCCGGGCGGGTTCGGCGAGCGCGGTATAGAGGGTAAAATCGCTGCTGTTTGTCATGCGCGTGAAAATAAAATCCCTTATTTAGGAATTTGTCTGGGAATGCAGGCGGCTGTCATCGAATTTGCGCGCCATGTTGCAGGTATCGATGGTGCTACTTCAAGTGAGTTCGAACCATCGGCAGAACATCCGGTGATCGCTCTCATCACCGAGTGGACGCGAGCAGACGGTACCCTAGAACTACGCACAGAAAAGAGTGATTTAGGCGGCACTATGCGTCTGGGTGCTGAGGAATGTCATCTTACGTCAGGCTCAAAAGTTTCCAAGATTTATGGCTCTGACGTAGTCACTGAGCGTCATCGTCACCGTTGGGAGCTCAATAACGATTATCTGACTCATCTCTCGAACGCTGGCCTCAAAGTTGCTGGTCGCTCACTTGACGACACCTTGGTCGAGGTGGTGGAGGTTGACGATCACCCGTGGTTTGTCGGTTGTCAGTTCCACCCCGAATTTACTTCAACACCGCGCGATGGACATCCGCTTTTTACAAGCTTTGTTGAAGCAGCGATCACCTATTCGAAGACGGGTGAGAAGGAAACCTTGTTTTCATGAAATCTGTGATCAATATCGGTGGTATGCCCTGCTCAAACACACACCCCCTGATGCTTTTCGGTGGCATGAATGTCTTAGAATCCAGAGAGCTGGCGTTTGAGGTTGCTGAAGTCTACGTCGAGGTCTGTGGAAAACTTCAGATACCTTATGTTTTCAAGGCGAGCTTTGACAAGGCGAACCGTTCCAGTACTAGAAGCTATCGTGGTCCCGGGATTGAGCAAGGGCTAACTTGGCTCTCTGATATAAAGTCAAGTTTCAATGTACCTCTGATTACAGACGTACATGAGCCAGATCAGGCGAAAGTCGCAGCTGAAGTTTGCGAGGTGATCCAGTTGCCTGCCTTTTTATCGCGCCAGACTGATCTGGTTGTTGCGATAGCGGAGACCGGAGCCGTCGTCAACGTAAAAAAAGCACAGTTCTTGGCCCCTCATGAAATGAAGCACATAATCGACAAATTCGTCGAAGCCGGAAACGATCGAGTGATCCTGTGTGAGCGAGGATCAAGTTTTGGTTACAACAACCTCGTGGTTGACATGCTTGGTTTTGGAATCATGAAACAGATGCATGTCCCCGTGATTTTTGATGTGACGCACGCGCTTCAAGAGCCGGGCGGTCGTATAGACTCAGCTGGCGGTCGCCGCGAGCAGGTGACTGAACTGGCGCGAGCAGGTGTAGCACTTGGCCTTGCGGGATTATTTTTAGAATCACATCCGGACCCGTCGAAAGCCAAATGTGATGGCCCGTCTGCTCTGCCGCTCGATAAGCTTGAACCATTTTTATCACAATTAAAGGCCATTGATGGCCTTGTTAAATCGTTTGATGTTTTGGAGACAAACAACTAATGACAGTAATCGTCAAAGTAATTGGCCGCGAAATAATGGACTCACGCGGCAACCCAACAGTTGAAGCCGACGTTATTTTAGAATCAGGCGTGGTTGGTCGTGCTTCCGCACCATCCGGCGCATCAACTGGCTCTCGTGAGGCTCTCGAGCTGCGCGATCAAGATGGCAGTCGTTATCTGGGTAAAGGCGTCACACGCGCAGTTCAGAATGTAAACGGCTCGATTGCAGAGGCGGTTGTAGGTC
The DNA here is from genome assembly GCA_002714245.1 of Gammaproteobacteria bacterium. Taxonomy (GTDB): domain Bacteria; phylum Pseudomonadota; class Gammaproteobacteria; order Pseudomonadales; family Litorivicinaceae; genus HIMB30. Next base: position 2,979 of record PAWX01000024.1, read on the forward strand.
GCGACGCCGAGGATCAACGCGGTCTTGATGATGCGATGATTGCGCTTGATGCTACCGATAATAAGGCAAACCTGGGTGCAAATGCGATGTTGGCTGTATCCCTAGCGACGGCACACGCGTACTCAAACGACCAACGCGTGCCCTTATACCAACACATTGCAATTCTGCACGGAAATACAGAGCCACTGACTCTTCCTGTGCCGATGATGAATATTATAAACGGTGGCGAGCATGCGGATAATAACGTTGATATTCAGGAATTTATGATACAGCCAGTGTCGGCGGAAAGTTTCACAGAGGCGCTCCGTATGGGCTCTGAAGTCTTCCATCACCTGAAAAAAGTATTGGTAGCTCGCGATATGAATACAGCGGTTGGTGATGAGGGTGGTTTCGCTCCGAACCTACCATCGAATGAAGCAGCGCTTTCTGTAATCGCTGAAGCTGTCGCCAATGCAGGTTATAAGCTTGGTGAAGAAATCACGCTCGCGCTTGATTGTGCTGCGAGCGAGTTCTATTCCAACGGTCATTACGAGCTCGCTGGTGAAAGCCGTAGGTTTGACGCTAAAAGTTTTGCAGACTACCTGAGTGGATTGTGTGACCGCTATCCAATTATCTCAATCGAGGACGGTTTGGATGAAAGCGACTGGGATGGCTGGGCGTATCTGACCAAGAGTCTGGGTTCGCGATGTCAGCTGGTGGGTGACGACCTTTTCGTGACCAACACCAGTATTTTAAGTCGCGGCATCGAGCAGGGGGTCGGCAATTCGATATTGATCAAGTTCAATCAAATTGGAACGCTCTCAGAAACTCTCGATGCCATCAATATGGCGCAGCAGGCAGGTTACACGGCAGTGATATCACATCGTTCTGGTGAGACGGAGGACACGACAATCTCAGATTTGGCGGTCGGTACCTCGGCCGGCCAGATTAAGACAGGCTCTCTCTGTCGTTCAGATCGTGTCGCTAAATACAATCAATTACTACGCATAGAACAAGCACTCAATTCTCAAGCGAAATATGCAGGCCGTGGAGCCATTTTCGGGCAGTCATGACAGGAAGGCTCGTTCTTATTGGTCTCACGATTCTGCTGGCGCTGTCCCAATACCAGCTGTGGTTTGGAACAGGCTCAATTTCTGAATTGCAAAGACTTACTGATGAACTTGAGAAACAGGAAACTGAGAACCAACGCCTGAGTTCCCGGAATGATGAACTTGTCTCCGAGGTCAACGCCTTAAAAACAGATCCTGAGGCCATCGAAGAACTCCTTCGGTCGCGTTTTGGGTACATAAAAGAGGGCGAAACCTTCATACGGTTGTTGCCGAAGGGAGAGCCCTCGCGTGACTAAACTGTGGGCCGTGATACCCGCCGGGGGGGCGGGCCTTCGATATGGTTCTGAAACCCCGAAGCAGTATATAACCGTGGCAGGATTAACCGTTCTGGAGCACGTGTTAAACGCGTTCCTGGCCCTAAATGTGTTCGAATCAATCGTAGTCCCCGAGCCCTCAGCGGACATTAATTTCCTGGGGCTGGCTGGCGCCAAGCACGAGTCAATTGTTTCGATAGCTGGTGGGCTTGAGCGTGCCGATAGTGTGTATGCTGGGCTTGACTGGATTCGGGCACAGGGTGCAGGTGACCATGACTGGGTATTTGTACATGACGCGGCGCGGCCNCTTATTACAAGCGATGAATTGAACGTGTTATTNGGCGNGATTAACACGCCAGACTGCCCGGGCGTTGTTCTGGGGATGCCGGCATCGGATACNATAAAACGNNTTGATCAAGAACGCGGTCACGGGAGGGGAACTGGTATCCANATCGCCGAGACCNTTGATCGCACAGNCCTTTGGCATGCGATGACGCCNCAGGTTTTTCAGCTTAGTGGGCTGATTGATGCGCTTGATCANATGAAAGNNTCCGGCCTTTTCGTCACTGACGAAGCCCAAGCNATGGAGGCGACTGGNACCATTCCCTGGCTNGTTCGGGGTCTCAGGNCGAATATTAAGCTTACTTATCCAGAGGATCTGAAACTTATCGAGGCAATACTCGCGAGTCGTCAGGAGGTATCTACATGATACGAATCGGACAGGGGTTTGACGTTCACAGAGTCGAACCGGGCGATGGTATGACTTTGGGTGGTCTTTGGGTACCCTGTAGATATCAAATCGTCGCGCATAGCGATGGTGATATCGTGTTTCACGCCATCATGGATGCAATGCTTGGAAGTCTTGCTCTGGGAGACATAGGTCAATTATTTCCAGATACAGATTCAAGATTTAAGGGGGCCGACTCCGCTGAATTGACACGAGAAGTGAGGCGCCTATGTCTGGTCAAAGGATATTCTGTATCAAATCTTGATCTGACGATCTTATGCGAGGAGCCCAAAGTTGGTCCTGTTCGTGATGTGATGCGTCAGTGCATAGCTGATGTTCTAGAAACACCACCCGATCAGATTTCCGTTAAAGCCACGACCACGGAAAGGTTAGGCTCTCTCGGGCGCGGCGAGGGGATTGCCGTGATGGCCTCGGTATTGATGCGCGCCCATTGAATAATCTCGTCTACGGTAATCGGTCTATTGAATTATCGCACCTTCCGAGAGGACATGGAGAATCTGTGTTTGAGGGCACATATCGCGCTGAAGCGTCTGATTTCCTTGTCACGGAGGATCTAGGATTTGAACCGGATGGGAGCGGGCCACATATCTGGGCGCTTATACGGAAGGTAGGAATCTCCAGCGAAGAAGCATGCTCACGCCTCGGTCAGGCCACGAAAACTCCGCGAAAGGACCTCGGCTACGCCGGTAAGAAAGATACCCACGCGATTTCGATTCAATGGGTAAGCCTTCCTGATTCGGCTCGGATAGACGTGGGTCCTATCGACTCCTGCTTGGAAGTGTTGCGGCTCAGCCGTAATCAGCGGAAGTTAAAGATCGGGCAGTTAGCGGGAAATCATTTTCAGTTGCGTCTTTACGGTGTCGTTACGGGAAATCTTAGCGAGCGGTTGAAGGCCATCGGTAGCGTCGGTGTCCCGAATTACTTCGGTCTTCAGCGATTTGGCCGATCAGGTTCCAATCTCGGGAAGGCACGGCGACTCGCTCGTAGGGATCCTAGTGGAAGCCAGCGATTACATCCTAGGGATGGTATGGCGGCATCAGCCGCCCGCTCGGCAGGTTTTAACGCTGTCGTTGCCGAGCGACTGGACAATGATCGATGGCTTGATGTTGCGGTCGGTGATGTGGTCTCACTGGCTGGTCGTGGTAGTCATTTCTTAGCATCAGAGGCTGACATATCGAGTATTCGGTCACGGATTATGGCCGGCGAGCTGGATACGACAGCGCCGATGGCTGGGAGGATCAGTAAAACCTCGTCCGAACAGAATACTTTTGAGACAGCTACTTTAAAAACCGATCGTGAGTTGTTTGATTGGATGACCGGTATCTTTCGGGACGAGGACCGACGAGCGGTTCGAGTCTTGCCGAAGCAGTTGGAAGCTGGGGTTACAGAGAATACACTCGATCTATCGTTCTGGTTGCCCAAGGGCTCCTTTGCGACAGCCGTATTGAATGAATTAGGAACTCTGCGGGAGTTATATGCACGGACTGCTTCATGAACGCGGCCTGAGTCGCCTGGTCGAGACCCTCGGTGATTTAGGGATCAACGACGTATTTGTTTTGGATGCATTTCGTCGCGTGCCGCGTCACCTTTTTGTCGACCCCGCTGTGTCTGATTCCGCTTACACAGACGTCACTCTGCCGCTCGGATATCAGCAGACATTGTCACAGCCGTCGGTTGTGGCGCGTATGCTGGAGCTTTTGCGGGGTGGTCGACAATTGAATCGAGTACTCGAGATCGGAGCAGGGTCGGGTTTTCAGACGGGTCTGTTGGCGCACTTGGCAGAGCAGGTATTTGCAATCGAGAGAATAGCGCCTTTGGCGACAGAGGCCCGTAGGCGGATGGATACACTCGAGCTTGAAAACATTGTGATCCGTCATGGTGATGGCTTACTCGGTTGGCCTGAGTTTGCGCCTTTCGATGGCATTATTTTGGCCGCTTGCCCTGAGGCGGTGCCGGATACCCTTTTTGATCAGTTAGCTGACGGGGGTCGTCTGATAGCTCCGGTTGGACTAGGCCAAAAACAACAATTGATCCTATACATTCGTGATGGTGAGACGATAGAAGAGATACCTCTAGATACCGCATTTTTTGTTCCCGCGTTGGCAGGTCTGGAATGAGTTGGTTTGGGATTTGGGTGCGTGGCCTTGCGATGGGGGCCGCTGATGCTGTTCCTGGTGTATCCGGCGGAACGGTAGCGTTCCTGACGGGCATCTACGAGCGCTGGCTGGCTGTGTTGACGTCGATAACACCAGAATTGTGGGCCGTCTTTCGTAGGAAGGGAATCCGAGGACTCTGGTTGCGTCTGGACGGGGGTTTCGTGGTTCCCCTAGTGGTTGGAATTTTGATGTCGCTTATTACCCTCGCGCATTGGATCAAGGACTGGCTTGAGGTTTTTCCTGACCGGGTATGGGGGTTTTTCTTGGGGCTCGTTTTCGCGATGGGAATCGCGATGCTGTCCGACTTGCGATCCTTGATGCGATCCAAAGACTGGGTCTGGCTGGCTGTCGGTATCGTTACCGCCCTAGCCCTCGGATTGCAGACCCCTCAATCGGCAAACCCCGCGCTCTGGGTGTGGCCCTTCGCCGGGGCGATGGCACTGTCAGCGATGCTGTTACCTGGAATTTCGGGGAGTTTCTTGTTGTTGCTCGCGGGCTTATATCCGGCACTGATTTCTGCGGTCAGTGCCCCGGATATCAAGATCTTAGCGTTATTCATCGGTGGCGGTGCCATTGGCATTCTGATGATGGCACACTTCCTAAAGGCGTTGCTTGCGAGGTACCACACCGAGGCGTTGAGCTGTCTGACGGGTGTGGTTTTTGGTGCGTTGGTCAGGGTATGGCCCTGGCAGGGAAGGGGTGATGATGGTTCGATCAGTCTGTTGATCCCGACCGTGGACGTTTTGTGGGGTCCGCTTGGGCTAGCAGTTTGTGGTTTTGTGCTGGCATCATTGGCGTTGAGATTATCGGCTCGGGACGGGATATGATCCAATGAAATATTTCTGGGTTACGGTCGGTTTATTGGCAGGATGTTCTGCTCCATATAACGTACCGACAGATAATCTCGGTAGACCAATCTCATCCGTGAAGATCGAAGTCACAACCATTGAGACCCCAGATCTGGATGCGGAGGAGCCGGGATCGCGCTACGTAGTTCGACGTGGCGATACTTTGTTTTCCATAGCTTGGCGTTTTGAGCAGGATCCTGATGTCCTGAAACGCCGTAATCAGTTGACTTCGGATCTCATTCGGCCCGGTCAGGCATTGAAGCTCAGGGGTGAGGTTCCGCCCGAACCTGAACCCGAGCCAAAGACGAACACGACGGTGAAGACATCACCGACGATTCGGGCCGAACCCGAGCCGGAGCGAAAGCCTCCTGTGTTGGAAAAGCCAGCGCCCCAGTTAAAAAAACGAGAGGAGTCGAGGCCTTCGCCTAAGGCTACGCCTGTGCCGCAAATGACGGGGTGGCAGTGGCCAGTCAACGGGCCGATTCTCAAGCGGTATTCATCGAAAACACGGTCCAGTCGTTCCCTGCAGTTGGGTGGCGAGGCGGGGACCCCGGTGAAAGCCGCGGCAAGTGGTCGTGTGGTATATGCCGGTGACGGATTAGTCGGGTTCGGTAATCTGGTAATTATCAGCCACAAGGGCAAGTTCCTTAGTGCCTATGGCCATAACCAGAGCCTAGGCGTCAAAGTCGGCGATGTTGTTCAGCGCGGTCAGGTGATCGCTGCGATGGGATCGACAGGAACCGACAGAGTTAAGCTACACTTTGAAATCCGGAGACAGGGAAGGCCGATTGATCCAGTCTCCTTGATGCCAAAACGTAAGTCCTAGCCGCCGGTCGAGTTTTAAATGTCTGCCGAATGATCGTATAGTCACCCTAGCAAGTATCGTCGAGAAAGATTATTGCAGGGGGATTTATCAAGACTAAGGGTTTGGTATGACCGTGAACTTCAAGCAAATAATACTGAAACTGTCTATCCTTCTTGTCCCGTCATATTCGGTGGCCTATCTGACAGATAAGATTGTATACGTCGTCCCCACCCTCGCAGCTGCGTTGGAGGTCGCGTCTTCAATTCAGGACTCGTCGGCAAAAAAACGCGGATCTGCGCGGGTGGACGAGAACGGGCTGGAAAGTGCCGGCGCTGGCGCTGGCGCTGGCATCGACTGATCTCCGATGCCGATTTATTTCTTAAAACGTCGTCTAAAAACGCTCGTTATTTCGGCGCTCTCGACCGCGGTCGGTTACGGGGTTGTCACGGAGTTTTTCTTCTCTGATACGCCTCAGGAGACCATCGAGTCGGTCATCAACACAACTACAAAGACCGTGGTTGATCAGGTCAAGGCCCAGGCGCCGTCAGTGGGCGATATTGGGCGACTCATCCCGGATATAGGACAGATAACGGGAGGGATCTCGGGCTATGATCGTAAAGAATTCGGGTCGTGGATAGATGTTGATGGGGACTGTCAGAATACCCGTCACGAGGTCCTGATCATGCAGTCAAGCGTATCTCCACGTCTAAGTAATAACGGTTGTTCTGTCACCTCTGGGCAATGGAACGATCCATACTCCGGGAAGCGTTTTAGTGATCCCACGAAGCTTGATATCGACCACGTGGTGCCACTGAAATGGGCATACGAGTCCGGTGCCGTTCAATGGCCTGCCGCAAAGAAGCGCGCGTTCGCGAATGACTTCAATAACCTTCTAGCCGTGTCCAGCAGTCTGAACCGGCAGAAGGGCGCAGACTCACCGCTTGACTGGATGCCCCCGAACCCTGCTTATCGTTGTGACTATGTGATCAGGTTCTACAAGATCGCGCGCCAGTATGATTTATTGGATCCACAGACCGCGATTGATCTCCGGGAAATGAGAACACGGGAGTGCCACTAGGTGGTGATCGTGAGGTCTTTTCATTGGGTGATCGCGGCAATCATTCTTGTCGTGGCCACGTCCGTCGTGTCAGCTTTTCCTCAGACCCTATACGTCAAGGCGGACGTATTGAACGCGAGAGAGGATCCGTTCTCGGATGCGCCGGTGGCATTCAAGTTAAACAAGGGAACAGAGGTGACCGTGCTCGACAGCCTGGACGGGTGGGGCGCCATCAAAGACCCGGATAGCCCGGGCGAGACCTTCTGGGTATCGTTACAGTTCCTGTCCGAGAGTCCGGTCGCACCAGATTCAGGTGGGGAAGACTCTGGGGACGGTAACGACGGTGGGGCGCTTGTAGTGGGCATCCTATTCGTTCTGGCGTTAGTGATTGGGATTATCAGGTATCTGCAGAGCCTTAGTCCTTTAGCCAGACTAGTCATAATGTCGGTTATGATATTGCTGATCGTGGGCGTGATGCAGTGACACGGTCATCACCAACCATTCTGGTAGTGGCCCTGCTGACGCTGACGGGCTGCCTGGACCTCACGATAAAAAGCTCGGGTCTGGGTCCGGGCACCCCGGTGGCGTCGTCTGAATCCCGGTCGCCTAGCCCACCGCTGGTCGCTCAAAAGGCGCCCCCGGTCGCTCCCCCTAAACCGTCTTACGCGGTTATCTTCGACCGGCAGCCGTTGCCACTAGAGCCGCCTACAGACCAGCCTCCGAAGGCGCAGTTGATGGACCAAGAGGTCGCGGCGACCGGTTTCGGAGAAACGATAGAAAAGGCCAAGCTCGACGCGGTTAGGAATGCACTGAGCCGGAGTTTTGATCAGTTCGTCTTTGTCGAGCGGCAGATCGCCGACGACGAGATACGTCGTGATGTTGTCATATCCACCATGAATGGGTTCGTGAAAGATATCGAGTTGGTTTCTGTGACTCGCGACGAGAACGGTTTTTATTCGATATTTGCCAGCGTCACGGTCTCTGGTTCCGGCCTCGAAAACTTTATAGCCAAGTATATCTCGGTGACGGAGTTGAATCTCCAACGCTCAAAGATTAACGGTTCAGAAGTCACTCGACGCTTGGCAAAAGCGAGGGAACTGAACCTCCTAGAGGAGACCAAGCGCAAGACGCAGTGGGACACGGCGTCGAAACTAATGGACAGGATACTGGACGGCTACCCCGGGCATATCATAGCGGGTGCCATGACGAGTCTGTCGTTTAATGAGCGGGTCCCGGACATTCTGCAACTCTCGTTCGAGTATGGTCTGGACCGCACATACGCACAGAACGTAATTGAGCAGTTGAGGCTGATCAATACATTGACCAGGGACTCGGGCCGCACCGATCAGGTTGGCTATGTGTGTTTTTCTGAGCTCAGAGAGCTGGCGCCTGCGAACTGTGCGTATGCCCCGTTTACGGGTAAGGCGACACAGACGCTCTATCAGGTCATACGTGGCCGGGCAGCGGTGCAACATTCGCTGCTGGTGCCCGTGTTCGATGACCTGAACCGTTACATCGATTGTATCGACATCGATATCAACAACGCAGGCGGTTCGGGCTCATCGGGAGCGATGTTTAGTCAGGTAGCATTCAGCCGGTTTCCCGGTAACGCGGTCAGGTGGGTCGGGCCGAGCGGTCTGGTCACACGTTCCGGCGGCTCTGGGACGTACTTCGATAATGTTTTGTTCCTCAACGGTCTGGGTGTGACGAGGGATGGGAACACGGGCTCGATTCGTCAATGGAAGACGAGCACCAAGGCATACGCCAAGAGATTCTTTAACGAGCGTAAGAAACGGCGTGCGGAGTACTTTTACCCGTTCCTGGTTCTGAAGACCGGCCGTGGTCATTTATTGAATATCAGCGAGCCATCGAGCTTATACAAAGACGCAAAAAAATTATGCAAGGAGGAGGGTCAGAGACGTCACTTGTCAGCGAAGGCCCTCAAGAGTAACTTAAACTCAGAAGAGAAATAGTTTTATGTTTGAACGAAAAAGCAGAATGGCAGGGAGCGATTGGATGAGACGAATTATGACTGGGTGTGTGGCCTTGGCCATAGGTTTCTCCGGGGCGGTTTACGCCGATGCATACTGCGCACAAGACAGCAGCGACGGCGTTATCTTGGATGAACCTCGCTCACGGGTAGTGTCCGTCTACCGGCAGCCGGTTAAGTTCCAAGATCGGAGCGGGGTCCGGAAGGCCACGGTGATTGCACAGGAACGTGCCAAGGGAAACATCGTCAGGTTCTTTTCTCAGGAGCAGTCAACCTCGCGAGAGATTGAGGAGGTTGATGAGGGCGGTGAGGAGGCTACCCGGATTGTAGACTCTAACGGTGACCTGGTCACCAGGACGATCACTCGTAACCAGTCTGAGATCCTACGCCAGCTCGATGCCTCGTTCGCGGTATCGAACCTGAAGGGGATCCTCCAGATCGAGGAGTCGTACGATAAGGAGCTGAGCGAGGTCTGTGTAGCGATGGGATTCAGCGCCAAATCTACCAACATGGCCGAGAAGAGCAAGGGCTGGATGGAGGGTAAGGGCAATACGACAACGACCTCGAGCGGTGTCTCGCTGGAGCCTAGCAGTCAGACCGTGGACTCGTACACCCGGGTAAGAAAGGACGATTGGTAGACCTCTCAGCAGACAATGTCTCCAAAAAAGTTTGGGGAAACTTGTGCAGGGATAAGTTGTGATACTCAAACAATCACTAAAGTGTTTGGACGCATCGCACTAAAGGTGATTCTTATCATAAGAGGTTTTGGATTTGCATCGTCTCATACGCCGACCTCTTCTTTCCCATTGCTATTAATTTCGGCTGAATCGACTTCATCGTTGATAATCCGAACAATAAGCAATTCTAGTGAACTTAAACTGCTTAATATCCATTGATGAACGGTATCTGAATATTTTTCATTACTTTTGTCATCTAGCCTAAGTCGCTTTGGAAATAGGTTTGATGGGCCTTCAAACACGATGGATTGTCTTGATGCATTTTCGCTTACTCGAAATGACACTTTCCCGCCGGTGATGGTCTCCATTTCACCTTTGAATTTTCTCATGAAATTGAAGAGCATGAAGTTATCTTTTGGATCACCAGCATTTGTTTCCAGCTTGAGAGGAGAACTGGAACTCAAAGACGCTACGAATACGACGGGGGATTGCGATATGTCACTGTGCTTTCTTGCCAAGCTGCCAGAAGAGTGTGTCGATTTGATGGGTGTAATTCGGGGATCAAAAACACAGCCACTATCGCTCATGACCGAGGCAAAACGTTTCCAATAGTTGATTCTATCTTTAGCCATTTTTCCAGCGTCATCATCATTCATATTAGCGAAAATACCCTCATCAGTGGTCGAGATGGCAGTGACGGCAGTGATTTTTAGACCATCCGTCATATATTTTTCAAATTGCTCACCTTGAACACTAGTCAAAATTTCATCCTTGATTTCCGTAAGAAGGCGAGACGTTTCTGGCAAACGATTGCGTTGCCAATTTTTTAACCAGACAATTTTAAACAGAGATTGCTCCCACATTTCGTCGAAATCGTCTTCGTGTACCTCCATGGCCTTATCTAGTGCTCTTGAGATTTCCAAGTTTTCTTCATGGGGCCCACCGGTGATCTTGTTCACAAAGTCGGAGTCCCATGAGCTAAAATCTGGTTGTCGAAGCAGCAGGTCATAGACTTTGGGATAACTAATCTGGCAGCAAACTAAAGCAAAAATTAGATTTTTCAGAACGTCGTCTTTATCAAGGCTTGAAGCATTTTGGAGCTTCAGAAGAGACAAAGAATTGAAGAGCCGTTTCATTGCTCGAGGATTATGACCGAGGGTCAACTTGACGAGTTTTTCAACGTTACCAATCCCTTTTTTCTCGCCTTTCTTAAAATAGTCGATACCTATGAGATGATTGGTAATGTATTTGGTGAGTTTATAGTCTGCCATGGGCATCATGAACGGCAATTGAATGATTTTATCGAAGAATGCTCGAAACTCCCATTCGTTATCAGGTGTTGGTTCACCGAATTTTCCTTTGAGTCCCTTCACTACGACGTGATAATCGATGGCTAAAACGAATACGCAGCGCGGGACTGTAAATATGTTTTTGAGTAGCTCTAGAACCATTACTGCAACTGATGGCTCTAATCTGTCCAAATCGTCAACGAAAACAACAAATCTCTGAGCGTCATTCTCTTTGCGCTCTACGACGGTTTTTATTATATCTACGAGCGACGAACGCAGTTGTTTAACTGTGTTTGCGCCAGTCGAATTGCCGAGTAATTCTTCAGCAACTTCGCCTCCTTTCATACCCATTGTCATTGTAGCACCGACGCGGACAGCGCTTTTCGCCAGAGCGCCTAGCGCCGCCTTGGCCCTATTGGCTGTGTTGTAGCTATTGTCAACTTTTGCTATTTCTTCAATGATTTCTTCAATAATTGACAGTAGGCATTGCTCCGGACTTTTTAGCAATGAATGTTCCCAGGTATTGATCCAAATACATTTGTATTCCTCACTACCTTTTATAGGTTTTCCGCCCTGTGCTTTCCGCACGGGCTCCTCGATATCCTCTCTAACCATATTGAGTAGTGAAGTCTTCCCTGAGCCCCATTCACCTTGAACTCCGATAGTTAACGGTGTGTCGCATTCTTTGATGAAACTCGCCAAAGTTTCAGCGTAAATACCGGTTTCGAGGGTGTCTGGGTTTTTGTGTTCCGGCAATTCTTTCCTCGGAATTATCCCGTCGATTTCGTTTTCTACCCACGAGCTGACTGGTTGGTCACTTACAGAAATACCCATATTGCAGATCCTTCAACTTTTTTAATGAGTTTATCGCTTTTTTGGAACGACCTTTAGGTATCTATAGCTTTTGTTCATCATTAGTTCAAGTTACGTGGCTAGGATTTAAATTGCTAACGAAGAACGTAAACCCAGCAACGCTGCAGTTTGCAACTCATCGTATAAATTAAAGCTGTTTTTATTGGATATGAGACTGAGAAATTCCTGAATACACTCCTCTATGGAAGGTTGACGAGCTAGACCCTTCGATAGTTGGAACACCACGCTGTGAATAAAATTTTTAGGTTGAGCCTCTACGATAAGCTTTTCCGGGTAGTGCGCCGGTAACAGCTACACAGCGCTAAGCATTTTTTCTTCAAAACGGGGTAGCCTAATTCCGTTGCAAATGCTCAATCTTATTCGGGATCCCATCCCACTCATCCGCATCGGGTAGCGGATCTTTCCTCTCGGTGATATTGGGCCAGACCCGCGATAGCTCATCGTTGATTTCGATAAAAATCTTCTGATCTTCCGCGAGCTCATCCTCTGAGAGGATTGCGTCCACAGGACACTCGGGCTCACAGAGGGCGCAATCAATACACTCGTCTGGGTTGATAACCAGGAAGTTGGGGCCTTCGTAGAAACAATCGACTGGGCACACCTCGACACAGTCGGTATGTTTACAGCGGATACAGTTATCAACAACAACGAAGGTCATGCGTCTCTCCTCTTGGCGGCCGAGATTCTAGTCGTTTATGTCTAAATCGCCAAGTGACTTACGTGCTTTTAGAACAAGCGTCTCCAGCGTCGCCCAGGCCTCCCGTGGGGACAGGTCATCAGGATCAAGTCGGGCGAGCAGGTCTACCACTGGATCCGGCGGCTGACGGAACAGATCTACCTGCGGCGCTTGACGATGATTAAGAGCGACTTGCTGTGACTCAAGCTCAGCGAGATAAGACGCGGCGCGGCCGATGATTTTATCCGGGACACCGGCACGTCTGGCGACATGCAGGCCGTGGCTCTGCGATGTCGGGCCATCCATCACTTGGTGTAAGAACACGATGTGGTCGCCGGTAACCTGAGCCGTCAGGTGGACGTTGAAGGCAGCCGGCTCACTTTCGGGGAGACTTGTCAGCTCAAAGTAGTGTGTGGCGAACAAGGTCAGCGCAGAACGTTTGGCCAGAGCTTCTGCGGATGCCCAGGCAAGTGCGAGACCATCGAATGTGCTAGTACCGCGGCCCACCTCGTCCATCAGAACAAGAGATCGATCCGTCGCCTCGGCGAGGATGGCCGCGGTCTCTGTCATCTCGACCATGAACGTTGACCGACCACCCGCAAGGTCATCTGAGGCACCAATCCGGGTGAAGATACGATCGACTGGACCGATGGAGGCACTGTCTGCCGGAACGAAGCTTCCGATCCGAGCGAGGAGCGTAATCAACGCCGTCTGTCTCATGTAGGTAGACTTGCCACCCATGTTTGGTCCCGTGATCAGTGCCAATGATTGGGCAGAGTTAAGGAGCGTATCGTTCGGCACGAAAGGATCGGTTTTAGCTTTCTCGATCACCGGATGGCGGCCATTTACGATATTAATTTCGACGGTATCTGAGAGGGTGGGTTCTACCCAGCGTTCCTGACTAGCGACTGTCGCGAGACTTGTCAGGACATCGATCGCTGCGATTGATTGTGTGAGTTCTTTTAGGTCGTTGATTGATTCGTTAAGTGGTTTGAAAAGAGCTTCATAAAGATGACGTTCTCGACTCAAGGCCCGGCCTTCGGCAGACAGCGCTGTGTCCTCAAATGTCTTCAGTTCAGGGGTCGTAAATCGCTCCGCATTCTTGAGGGTCTGTCGCCTCTGGAAATGTAGTGGGGCGTCTTGGGTCGCCAGCGAGGCCTTTGAGATCTCAAAATAATAGCCATGGACACGGTTATACCCGAGCTTCAGGCCGCTGATGCCTGAGTTAGTCCGCTCCATCTCTTCCATTTCCGTCAGGAGGCTTGACGCATCGCGAGAGAAATGACGCAACTGGTCGAGCTCCGCGTCGTAGCCTTCACGGATAACACCGCCCGCACTGATCACAATCGAGGGCTCAGACTCAAGCGCCTGGTCGAGAAGTTGCTGGATATCTTCTAGCACCAGAATATCGGCACCGAGAGTGCTCACCGATGCGCAATTCGATTGGGTGAGTCGTTCTTTAAGTTCCGGTAGTTCTTTCAGGCTGTCCCTCAGGCGTGTGAGGTCCCGGGGACGGGCCGACTGGAGTCCGATACGGGCGACGATGCGCTCGAGGTCCCCGATTCTCTTTAAGTGGTCGGTGATTATAGTTGTGAGCCCTGAATCGATAAGCTCCCGGACATTAGTGAGTCGTCGTTGGGGAACATCCCCATCTCGGTAGGGTGCGGTGACCCACCGCGCGAGTTCACGACTCCCCATGCCCGTGGATGTGCGATCGAGCACCCAGAGTAATGTATGCCTCCGCTCACCCCTCAGGGTCCGGACGAGTTCTAAATTCTTCTGCGTGGTCTGGTCGAGGATAACCCTGTCATCGTCGCGGACATATTTTGGCCGAGAGAAATGGACGAGCTTTGTCCGTTGCGTATCGTAGAGATAGGTCAGTAACGCGGCCGTGGCCTCGAGTCCCTGCTCGCTCACCTCACTTAGCCCCAGACCTGCTACATCACTGACTTGGTATGTGCGGTCAAGCTCTCGGGACAGTTGATCAAGAGTGTAGTGCCACGCCGGCACCTCGACCTGCCNAGTCTGCGAGGTAACAAGGTCTGTGTCTTGGACTAGACATTCATTGGGCTCTATACGCGCAAACAGACNATCTANCGACTCGCGGCTCAATTGGTCATANATCAAGATCTCACCTCGGGACACTGAGCCGANAACAACTGAGAAGTTGAGTCCGTGCGTNTTCAGTGCCGCGACCNAGGGCTCTTGACCGGCCTCCATGAAGGCNTCGTCTGTGACGGTTCCGGGGGTNAGGATTCGGGTNACCTCNCGCGCGACGGGTCCCTTGGATTCGCCNGGGACACCAACCTGTTCACACACAACGACCGCGAGCCCAGCGTTCAGCAGACGTGCCTGGTAGTTCTCGGCGGCGTGATACGGGACCCCGGCCATCGGTATTGGTTCACCGGCTGACTGGCCGCGGCTTGTCAGGGTGATGTCGAGCACCTGGGCGGCGACTTTGGCGTCATCAAAGAAGAGCTCGTAAAAGTCACCCATACGGTAAAATACTAGCGAGGTCGGATATTGTTCCTTTATCGCGAGGTATTGCTGCATCATGGGAGTATGCTGAGGTGGTGGGGCTATTTGATCCATGGTGGCATTCTAAAGAAAAGACACGGATTGGTGTATGACTTCAGAGGTTTCGGTTGTTCTAAATGCATTGCACGCTCGTTTGACGGCGACGAATCAGACGGTTTCTGTGGCCGAGAGTTGCACCGGTGGGCTTCTCGGGGCGGCGCTCACCGAACTGCCGGGCTCGTCTTGCTACTTTTTAGGGGGTGTCCAAGCCTACGCTAATGAGGTCAAAGAAGGCTTGTTAGGCGTGAGCCACGAGACTCTGGTGTCGTTTGGCGCGGTGAGTGGGGAGGTTGCGTCAGAAATGGCTAGAGGCATACAGCGGTTGACAGGATCGGATTGGGCAATCTCAACGACGGGAGTTGCTGGGCCCGATGGAGGTTCAGGTGAGAAGCCGGTGGGGACCGTCTGGATATCGGTGGTCGGCTTTGATGGTGTATCTAGCCAAAAGCTGACACTTGATGGTGGCCGAGCGAATGTGCGTCAGGGTTCGGTTCGTGGGGCCCTGAGTATGCTTCTTGAGCATCTATCTGTTGGGGACAGTACTCTTTAACTTTGGGTTGATGCCCCAATTTCGACATTCGGGTTTTTGGATGGGCTGAGGACCGGTATACTCTCACGCTTTTGGCAAGGAATCGGTCGAGGTCAAGATGCCAATTTACGAATATCAGTGTTTGGCGTGCGGCGAGTCGCACGACGCTTTACAGAAACTATCAGACGCTCCGCTAGTCGACTGCCCGGCCTGTGGGAAGCCCGAACTAAAGAAAAAAATCAGTGCTGCCGGGTTTCGCTTGACCGGCGGTGGTTGGTACGAGACAGACTTTAAGACGAGCGACAAGAAGAAAAATTTAGCGGGCGACACGAAGCCCTCTGAATCAGATAAGCCGACCGAGTCGAAGCCCGTAGAGTCTGGTTCAGATAAGAAATCGGAACCAAAAAAGGCCACCCCCGAGAAAAAGGAATCGGCCGCCTAGGCCATTTAAAAAAAAGGAATCCAGACCCATGCGCACCCACTACTGCGGCGAACTCAATAGCAAGCACATCGGCGACACCGTCACTGTTTGCGGTTGGGTTCACCGTCGCCGCGACCATGGCGGTGTAATCTTCCTTGATCTGCGTGATCGACAGGGTCTTCTTCAGGTTGTCGTTGATCCCGACACTGAGCAGGCTTTTGCCACGGCCGATCGTGCCAGGTCCGAGTGGGTGATGCAGGTCACGGGTCTGGTTCGTACACGGCCCGAGGGGACCGTAAATCCTGAAATGGCGACCGGTGAAATCGAGGTATTGGGACAGAAAGTGAATGTCCTTAATACCGCTGATACGCCCCCGTTCCAATTGGATGAACACGCGAAGGTTGGTGAAGAGGTTCGCCTGAAGCACCGATACATGGATCTTCGTCGTCCCGAGATGCTCGGGAACCTAATGCTCCGCTCGCGGGTGACGACTTTTGTCCGTAATTTTTTGGCGGACCATGGTTTCGTGGACACAGAAACGCCCATACTGACCCGCGCGACTCCCGAGGGTGCGAGGGACTACCTTGTCCCGTCACGGGTTCATAAGGGGGAGTTTTTCGCGCTTCCCCAATCTCCACAGCTGTTTAAGCAGCTGCTGATGGTCGCGGGTCTAGATCGCTACTTTCAGATAGCAAAGTGTTTCCGGGATGAAGATCTGCGAGCCGATCGGCAGCCAGAGTTCACGCAGATTGACCTAGAGATGTCATTTGCCGACGAAGAGGCGGTGATGAGTCTTACTGAGGCGATGATTCGTGATCTGTTCAAGGCGGAGATGGATATAGATCTGGGTGAGTTCCCAAGAATGGCGTACTCTGAGGTGATGGCGCGTTTCGGAAGTGACAAGCCTGACCTCAGAATCCCGCTGGAACTTATCGATATCAAAGACCTAATGGCCTCAGTTGATTTTAAGGTGTTCAGTGGTCCTGCCAATGATCCGGATGGTCGCGTGACCGTTCTGAAGGTGCCGGGTGGAGCGACAATTTCCCGTAAGGAGATCGATGACTACACCAAGTTCGTCGGCCAGTATGGTGCTAAAGGTCTCGCATGGGTAAAAGTCAACACAATGGCCGAGGGTGTCGAAGGTCTGCAGAGCCCGATCCTTAAGTTTATGCCGGACGACGTTGTTATGGCGCTGATAAGCCGTGTCGAAGCCAATGACGGAGATATCCTTTTCTTCGGCGCCGATTCAGCGCGTGTCGTGTCAGACGCGCTTGGCGCGCTCCGCGTAAAGTTGGGGCACGATCTGAATTTCTTAACATGTGAGTGGGCNCCGCTCTGGGTTGTCGATTTCCCNATGTTTGAGAAGACGGGCGACGGTCANGTTGCNGCGTTACANCATCCCTTTACNGCCCCAACNGTTGANNCGGTNANATTGAAAGCTNANCCGCTNGNCGCNCTCTCTCGNGCCTACGACATGGTGCTAAANGGAACNGAACTNGGNGGCGGNTCGATCCGTATCCACGACCAGGTTNCACAGCAGGCTGTCTTTGAGGTTTTGAATATTTCCACGGATGAGCAGCGNGAGAAGTTTGGGTTTTTGTTGGACGCCTTGNGCTACGGGGCACCACCCCACGGTGGCCTTGCTTTTGGTCTTGATCGTCTGGTGATGCTNATGTTGGGTGTGACCTCGATTCGTGACGTGATTGCCTTCCCGAAAACGCAATCNGCGACCTGTTTGTTGACCGAGGCTCCGGGGCANGTCAGTGCAGAGCAGCTTAAAGAGGCTGGTGTCCGGATCCGTCAGGAAAAAACGGGGTCGATGTNATGGCNGGNCACAGTAAATGGGCCAACATAAAGCATAAAAAAGCNNCGCAGGACGCGAAGCGTGGAAAGGTTTTTACCAAACTAATTCGTGAGATCACCGTTGCCGCCAAGATGGGTGGCGGNGAGCCNGCCGACAANCCACGACTCCGNGCCGCGGTAGACAAAGCNCTGTCAGCNAACATGACNAAAGANACGATCCAACGTGCGATCGACCGAGGAGNGGGNGGTGGCGATAATGANAANGTCGAAGANCTNANNTATGAGGGTTATGGTCCGGGCGGNGTTGCTGTATTGGTCGAAGTGATGACAGATAACAAAAATCGNACAGTCGCNGAGGTACGNCACGCGTTCAGTAAGTGTGGNGGAAATCTTGGTACNGACGGGTCNGTAGCCTATTTATTCACGAAGCGCGGCCAAATTTTTATTGAAAACGCGGATGAAGATGTCGTTATGGAGGTAGCGCTCGAGGCAGGCGCCGAGGATGTGATTGGTCAGGATGATGCGTCAATCGATGTAGCGACCACGCAAAACGACGTGATTGAGGTAAAAGATGCGCTTGTCGCCGCCGGCATCGAAGTTTTGTCGGCCGAGGTCGCGCTGGTGCCATCAACCACAGCTGAACTGGACTCAGAGAATGCGCCCAAAGTTATCAGGCTCATCGATATGTTGGAGGACCTAGACGATGTGCAAAATGTCTACACCAATGCAAACTTTACCGACGAGCTTCTCGAGTCACTAGNCTNATGCGTAGGATCCTCGGCATCGATCCCGGCTCCATCAAAACAGGGTGGGGTGTGATCGAGGTGGAGGGCGGTAGTGTTACCCACCTTGAGTCNGGGATCTTGCGGCTTGGNACGGGNNAGATGGCGGACCGTCTCCTTATCCTGCACCGTGGNCTGTGCGACGTGATCGAGCGGTTGAANCCNTCCGAGTGTGCAGTTGAAGAGATTTTTCTTGCGAAGAATTTCCAATCGGTCTTAAAGCTCGGTCAGGCACGTGGTGTGGCATTATTNTCGGCNGGGGCGGCATCTATTCCGGTCAAAGAGTTCGCNGCGAAAACCGTGAAGCANGCNATNTGCGGNCAGGGACAGGCAAGCAAAACCCAGATGCAGAANATGGTGATTCGGATACTNGGGTTGGTCNAAAATCCTGGNGAAGATGCNGCCGATGCGCTCGGTATTGCNCTCTGTGCCGGCTACAGTAAAGATGGTNTGGNNGCNGANGCCCGATTTCGATTGTCAACCCGTTCTCGCGCNGGCGGNCGCTGGCGTTTGAAGGAGAGCTAGATTGATTGGCCANATCAAGGGGATATTGCTTGGCNTTGAANNNCAGACCGCATTGGTNGATGTCAGCGGGNTTGGTTANGAGGTNGAGTGCCCAATCAGTACGCTGTGTGAGTTACCACCGGTCGGTCAAANGGTCACCTTGTTGACACACTTTGTAGTCCGCGAGGATGCNCAACTTCTTTACGGTTTNTTAACCCAAGAGGACCGTGAATCTTTNCGGATTNTGATTAANATCTCNGGTGTTGGACCAAAACTCGCCATAGGTATTTTATCGGGATTGTCTGGTGANGATCTCGCNAGGGCAGTNGAGCGTGATGATTTGGCGACGCTTACNCGGCTTCCCGGCATCGGCAAGAAGACAGCCGAACGACTATTGGTTGAACTGAGGGGTCGCATGAGCTCAAGTGGNCATNCCCAAGCGACCAGTGNAAAGTCCCCGGTAGAGGANGCNNTGCTNGGTTTNATTGCACTTGGCTANAAAGAATCGGAGGCACGCAAGGCAATTAATANAGTATCAANAGANCCAGATNNGACCCCTGAGGGTCTGATACGGGCGAGCCTNAAACAGATGCTGNNAACACCATGAATGAGCGNATTATAGNGGGCGANCCGTTGCCGGNGGANGTGCGTATCGAACGCGCTGTGCGGCCNAAAACANTGGCTGAATATGAGGGTCAGCCTAAGGTCCGTGACCAGATGCAACTGTTCGTTGATGCCGCCCGTAATCGATCCGAACCGCTCGACCATACNTTNATTTTTGGGCCACCGGGCCTCGGTAAGACAACCCTAGCTAATATCGTTGCCCATGANATGGGTGCCTCTTTGAANTCAACNTCGGGCCCTGTGCTCGAGCGGGCNGGAGATCTTGCGGCGATTCTGACAAATCTGGAGGNGGGGGATGTGCTCTTCATTGACGAGATTCATCGCCTGTCTGCGTCGGTNGAGGAAGTGTTGTACCCGGCNATGGAAGACTATCAGCTCGATATCATGATNGGNGAAGGGCCTGCGGCACGATCAATCAAGTTGGATTTACCACCATTCACGNTGGTGGGAGCAACGACACGTGCAGGTCTTCTTACAAGCCCNCTGCGTGATCGNTTTGGAATTGTTCAGCGTCTAGAATTTTACTCAGAGTTAGATTTGGCGAAGATCGTCACACGTTCTGCCAAGCTGATGGGAATCGAGTGTGAGAGTGGAGGCACTTTGGAGATCGCAAAGCGTTCACGTGGCACGCCGAGGATCGCTAACCGTCTCTTGCGTCGTGTTCGCGACTTCGCGGAGGTACGTGCGGATGGTGTGATCACCGTGCAGGTCGCGGATGATGCTTTGAATCTCTTGCGCGTGGATGCGCGCGGTTTTGATCAAATGGATCGAAAGCTCCTTTCTGTGCTTGCCAATCACTTTAATGGAGGCCCGGTGGGGATTGAGTCATTGGCGACGTCGCTTGGTGAGGAACGCGGCACCCTCGAGGAGGTGATCGAGCCATACCTGATTCAGCAGGGTTACTTGCATCGAACGCCCCGGGGGCGGACCCTGACACCAGCCGGTTATCAGGTGGTCGGCCCGGCTGGTGGGGCGGACGACTTATTCGAGGCACCTTGATGGGTTTTGAGATTCCTGTCCGGGTATATATCGAAGACACGGACGCGGGTGGCATCGTGTTTTACGGGAATTATCTCCGGTTTTTTGAACGTGCTCGGACTGATTTTTTGCGGAGTATTGATATCGAACAGTCATCGACAATCGAAGCTAACTTGATCTTTGTTGTACGGCATGTGTCAGTGGATTACAAACTGCCGGCGAGACTCGATGATGTCCTATCTGTGTCCTGTGCCGTAAAAACGATCCGTCCAACGCGGGTAATTTTTGAGCAGTCTGCGACTCGGTCGTCCGATGGAGCGAATCTTGTGAACGGAGAGGTGGAAGTTGTCGCCGTCAGTGTGGATACTCTAAAGCCACGGGCATTGCCTGAAAAATTACTAAATGCATTACAAATGATTGTTGAGAGTACCGATGTCTGAAGAACTTTCTATTTTAAGCCTCGTCTTACAAGCCGGTCCGGTCGTCCAATTGGTGATGGCTACACTTGTCTTGGCGTCTGTTTTTTCTTGGGTTGCAATTTTTCAGCGAACCCGGGTTTTAGCTCGAGCGCAGAAGCATGCACGACTATTTGAGGATACATTCTGGAGTGGTGCCGAACTCGTCGGTCTTTATAAGCAGGTTGTAAACTCACCGAATTTAATAGGTCTCGAGGCGGTTTTTAAGGCAGGATTTCAGGAATTTACGCGTCTCCGTCAGGATGTGAAATCAGACCCGGACGCTGTGATGGAGGGTGTGCACCGTGCGATGCGCGTGGCCCGAGCGAAAGAAGAAGAACGGTTAGAGGCACATCTTCCGTTCCTCGCGACAGTCGGTTCTATCAGCCCATACATCGGTTTGTTCGGCACGGTGTGGGGAATCATGAACTCATTCCGTGGCTTGGCTACGGTTAAACAGGCCACACTGGCAACAGTTGCGCCAGGCATTTCTGAAGCCTTGGTTGCCACAGCAATAGGGTTATTTGCTGCAATTCCAGCGGTGATCGCATACAACCGGTTCAACGCAAAAGTTGACAGCCTCGCTATGACTTATGAAAACTTCGCCGACGAGTTCGCCGCAATCTTGCATCGTCGTGTGCACCAGCGGGGTGAGTGATGGCGCGTCTGTTAAGGCGAAATAGGAAGCGGCTCGTCTCCGAAATCAACGTGGTTCCATACATCGACGTGATGTTAGTTCTATTGGTGATCTTTATGGTTACTGCGCCGATGTTGACCCCAGGTGTCCCAATTGAACTTCCAGAGGCATCGACAGAGCCCCTGCCGGTCGATACCGACGAAGAGCCGCTCGTGATTTCTATGAATGGTCAGGGTGAGTTATTCATTAATGTTGGTGGTGACGGCACGACCCCTGTGACGCTCGGTGTTATGAAAGACCGTGTCATGAAAGTGCTGGCAGCCAAGCCCGGCACATCAGTGCAACTTCGAGGCGATGAGGGATTGGATTACGGAACAGTGATGGAGGTGATGGGAACACTCCAGAGTGTGGGTGTAACCTCCATTGGCCTAGTAGCGGAGACTCCTTGATGGATCGTCGGGGTGAGAACCTCGTCCGCCCCCTACTGCTGGCCGTCTGTCTGCACATCGTATTGATCTCAACATTCTTCATCGCTGTGTCCCCCGAGGCTAAGACCATTACACCGCCACCAGTCGTTGTTATACAGGCTACTGAGTTGACGTTTGCGCCCTCTGCGGCCGCTGAGGCCCGTGTGAGGAAGCAAAAAGCTGAAGAAGAACAAAAGAGACGTCAACAGGAAGCGAAGAAGAAAGCAGAAGCGGAAAAGGCTGAAGCGGAAGCGAAGAAGAAGGCTGAAGCGGAAGCGAAGAAGAAGGCTGAAGCGGAAGCGAAGAAGAAGGCTGAAGCGGAAGCAAAGAAGAAAATCGAAGCGAAGCGTCAGGCTGAATTGAAAAAGGCTAAAGAGGCAAAGCAGGCCGCTGCTGTAGCTGAGGCCGAGGCAAGACGCAAAGCAGATCAGGCGGCCAGAGCTGAAGCTCTAAAGGAAAAAGTAAGAGCGCCGGACCTAGGAAAAAAAGCAGTGCTTGAAAAAGAGCGTGAGAACAAAGAGAAGACGTTAGAGAAGGCCTTTAAGCAAGCTGAGGCTGAGGCTCGGGCACTCGAGGAAATAAAGAAAAAAGAAGAGGCTGAGCTCGCTGTCTTGAATGCACTGGCTTCTGAAAGTGCGGCTGCCAATGTCT
>PAWX01000025.1:0-9598 GCA_002714245.1 Gammaproteobacteria bacterium
AAGCGAAGCGGGTTGTACCCAACAGGAGTGAATTGACCATCGAGAGTAGTCAGCATCGCGCCTGCCAAACCTATAACCGCTGAGCCCAGAATGAAAACCCGTAGATGTTGCCAAGTTACATCCTTACCCATTGCGGCGGCTGCCGTTTCGTTGTCTCTGATTGCTCGCATCATCCGCCCCCACGGTGATTTGAGGGCTGTTTCGGACAGCCAAAGTAGGACAGCGATGACTACAATGAACAGCAGCCCGTAGCAGATTTTGACGAATACAGCCGACGCATCGTCGACGGGCATACCAAAAACAAGAGCCCATTCTTGGAACCACTGTGCCTGTTGAAGGTCGATTTCATAAGGAACTGGCCGGGGTAGACCGTTCACATTCTTGACACCGCGAGTGAGCCACTCTTCATTCTTGATGCAGAAAATAATGATCTCGCTGATTCCGAGGGTAGCGATTGCTAAATAGTCAGAGCGAAGACCTAGCGCGATCTTTCCAATGACAAAGGCAACCCCTGCCGCAAACAGGGCGCCAATAGGCCAGGCGACTAAGATTGGCAGTCCAAGACCGCCCAGGTATCCGGTAACCGACGGGTTGATGGCCTCGATCGCAATAACACCGGGATCAAAGAAAACCCTCAGGAGCGCATATCCCAAGATAATGATGCCAGCGATAATCCAATAGCGTTGCTTTGTTAAATGCTTGACACGCGACCACGTATATAGGCTGGCCGCGATNGTGCCTNTGGTNATTATCAGTCCGAGTAAGATNCCCAATCCACCGGCCTGCCAGGCCTCNGAAACNGGTGGCATCGAGATCAATACCCCGGCAAGCCCGCCAAGNGCNGCAAANCCCATCACGCCGACGTTAAACANNCCTGCGTAGCCCCACTGAATATTGACGCCCAGTGACATGATGGCNCTGATTAAACAGAGATTTAGAATGGTCAANGACACCGATAAACCTTGCATAAGTGNGACNGCTAATANAAGCCCAGCCATNACGCTNAATAAGATTTGATTACGGTATTGATAGTAGAATGCTGNTGCCATTAGATCGTCNTCCCGCTAAACAGGCCGGTNGGTTTAATGACNAATACGATGACNAAGATGATGAACGATACCGCGATCTTATAGTCTGTCCCNAGAAACTGAATAAGTGAGTCAAGNTCTAGATTGTCTGGCCCCAGATACAANAAGACTTTTTTNTAGGCAAAGGTNAAAATCAATTCGCTNAAGGCAATNACGTATCCNCCAGCGATCGCGCCNANGGGATTACCAACCCCTCCGACAATTGCTGANGCGAATATCGGAAGCAATAGNTGCATGTAGACAAAGGGNTTGAATGATTTGTCCAAGCCGTAAAGCGTGCCCCCGACGGTTGCGAGGGCTGCTACTAT
The DNA here is from genome assembly GCA_002714245.1 of Gammaproteobacteria bacterium. GTDB lineage: Bacteria > Pseudomonadota > Gammaproteobacteria > Pseudomonadales > Litorivicinaceae > HIMB30. The sequence goes on from PAWX01000025.1 coordinate 1,397, forward strand.
TATCCANGTNACCATGACCACNCGATNTGGATCGATGCCAGACAANAGCGCGAGATCTTCATTATCTGAGTACGCTCGCATNGATTTGCCGGTACGAGTGTGATTTANGAACCAGAACNTNGCGGTGACGATGATGAGAGCNNTCNCAATCGTAACTGCCTGCGTCATCTTCAGTGANAGACCNTCNTTGAGACCNNTCATNTCTTTGAATTCNNGAGCCTTGAGTATAAANCGNGTNCCGTCAAAAAAGATTTGNTCACCAGGGCCGATGATGAAGCGGATNAGACCACCCATAAAAAACATCACGCCGATCGAGACTATAAGGAAAATTACGGGATTNGCTCTNCGCTCACGGTGATAGCGATANACAACNTTNTCNATGGCGAGGGTTAGTATGNCTGTTACNGTGATCCCGANNGGAATAGCTATCAGCGCTGTCGGTAGCGGTTTGATGCTTACNCCGANAGATTGCAGTCCCCANGTCACAAGGATAGTGATCATTGCACCGAACGCCATTGTNTCGCCNTGTGCAAAGTTCGAGAAGCGGAGTACGCCGTANACCAAGGTGACNCCNAGGGCTCCAAGCGCGAGCTGNGAGCCATAGGTCAATCCTGGGATGATCAGGAAATTTGCGAGCAATGTTAGGGCATTTAAGATGTCTGTCACTTAACCTCCCAAGAATGCTNTGCGTACTTCTGGGTTCGCAAGTAACGCTTCGCCAGAATCAGTAAACCTGTTGTGCCCCTGAACCAAAACATATCCTTTGTCGGCGATTTCAAGGGCCTGCTTGGCATTTTGCTCAACCATTAAAATAGCAACACNNAGTCGGGCAATTTCAANGATTCGATCGAANAATTCATCCATNACGATTGGAGAAACGCCTGCGGTGGGCTCATCCAGNATCAGAACNTGTGGGTGTGTCATNAGGGCACGACCCACAGCTACTTGTTGGCGTTGCCCGCCCGATAGCTCGCCGGCTGGCTGTCTTCTTTTATCTTTCAGTATCGGGAAAAGGTCATAAANCTGAGCTATAGAATCAGCAATCGGCTCGGTTCGAATAAANGCTCCCATCTCGAGATTTTCTTCGACGGTCATGGACGTGAANACGTTNTGATTTTGCGGAACAAAGCCCATGCCGCGNANCACTCGNTCTTCGGGCTTCAACTGAGTGATGTCCTGATCATTAAANAGAANACGNCCCTGTCTCAGGGGCANCATTCCNAAGACCGCTTTCATNGCGGTTGACTTTCCGGCACCGTTTGGGCCNACNATGACTGCGATTTCACCTTTTTCCACACCAATAGAGCAGTCATGAAGGATGTCTGTNGCTCCATATCCGCCGGTCATATGTTCGCCCAGTAANAAGCNCATNCTATTTCTTGTGTCTCNGNCCNGTGCCGAGATAAGCCTCGATCACTTGCTCGTTATTCTTGACGTCANCAATGTTNCCCTCTGCAAGGACNGAACCCTCCGCCATGCAGATAACGGGATCACATAANCGTGCGACAAACTCCATATCNTGTTCTATCAGACAGAANGTGTAGTTACGTTCTTGGTTCAGCTTGATNATGGCATCACCGATTTTNTGNAGGAGCGTTCGGTTAACCCCGGCTCCCACNTCGTCAAGAAAAACAATCTTTGCGTNGACCATCATGGTACGCCCAAGCTCTANAAGTTTTTTNTGTCCACCGGANAGATTGCCTGCAAACTCGTCAGCGACCTGNTCGATTTCAAGGAAGTGGATNACTTCCTCGGCCTTGNCGCGGACNTCTTCCTCNTGCGCTATNACAAGGCTGGGGTTAAACCAGGTACNTANNAGNCTCTCNCCNGCCTGATTGGGAGGAACCATCATCAGATTNTCGCGAACGGTCAGGGTNGCGAACTCATGGGCGAGNTGGAAGGTCCNTAACACACCCTTGTGAAACAGNTCATGAGGCTTCAGGCCNGTAATGTCNTGACCATCCANNGTAACCTTACCGGANGTCGGTTGGTAAAGGCCTGCGATTACGTTGAATAAAGTCGTTTTNCCGGCGCCNTTNGGNCCNATTAGTCCCGTGATCGTNTTCGGCTGNATNGATAGANTNNCTCCGTTNACGGCNCGAACACCGCCAAAGTGCTTGTGTAGATTTTCGACGACGATCATGGGNAANGANTACAAAAAAGCGGCACAGAATTTAACTCTGCACCGCTTTTTTAACAACGGATCAGCGATAGCGTGCCGTCGTATTTTTGCCGTCTTTTACGAGGATTTCACGATAACTACCAGCAGATTCGCCGGCACCGATTAACTCTACAGCCGTGGCCCCCACATAGTCGATATCACCACCATCTTTCAGGATCTGGAGACCCTTTGCGAGTTCTCCCGGGAGGATCTTCGTGCCAGGGGCGTTTGCCACTTCAAAAACCTTTGCTTTCGCAGCGTTACTGTCGGTTGAATTAGCGGCCTGCATGGCCAGCAATGTGAGCGCTGCTGCATCGTAAGCTTCTGGAGAGTAGGGGCCTGCCGTAAACCCATCTTTCTTGGCCAGCTCAGCATAGACCTCAGCGCCTTTGGAATCAGTTCCTGGGACGGTACCGATAGAACCATCCAGATCAGGGCCGATGGCTTTGACGAGGCTCTCACCAATCATTGCATCTGGCAGGAAGAAATTGCTGAACGCGCCAGCATCTAACGAAGACTGGATTATTCCTTTGCCGCCTTGATCGAGATACCCTACAACCATTAATATATCTCCTCCCGCTTGAGATAAAGCGGCAACTTCTGCGCTATAATCTCCTTTGCCGTCCTCATGAGCTGCGTTGATCGTGACTTTGCCGCCGGCTGCTTCGTAGTTCGATTGGATAGCATCTGAGAGGCCCTTTCCATAATCGTTGTTGGTGTACGTCATCGCTATTGATTTTATGCCCTTCTCTTGGAGGAGCTCTGCGATCACTTGACCCTGACGCGCGTCTGAGGGAGACGCACGAAAGAACAGGTCATTGTCTGCTAGAGTTGATAGGGCGGGTGACGTTGCCGAGGGTGAGAACAGCATCACGCCTTTTGGCATTGCCACGTTTTGCAGAATTGAAATGGTTGCACCAGAACACAATGCTCCGATAATTGCATCGACTTTGTCGGCCGCGATTACGCGTTCTGCGGCTGCTGCGGCTGCTGATGCATCAACGCATGTTGAATCAGCTCTCACGTTGCTGACCGAAGATCCACCTAACAGCAGCTGCGAGGCAGATACTTCTTTTATGGCGAGTTCTGCGCCTCGCGCCATTGACTCGGCGAGCGACTCTGCTGGTCCTGTGAAACCTAGAACAACAGCAAGTTTGACTTCATTTGTTGTTTTATCTGCTGCCTCTTTTTGTGGTGCCTGCGATATAAAGTATGCGATCGCTATTAGGACGACTACAATGCCTCCCATTATTTTCTTATTCATATCTGCCTCCTAATTTGTAACGTGCAGATAGTACTCTTTTCTAAACATAAAAAAAGCCTACCATTCAAAGCAGGCGGTCGGATCGGCGGGCTTGATAGACTAGAAGAAGTCTTTTATCAGAGAGCCTTGGGTTTCAGGATCGATCTCGTCAACGCGATAGTTATAGTTCGGGTGGTCTGACCCCATCGCGATAGCCGCACCATTCTTAATAGCCGTGACCATTTCGGCTGTGAATTCGAACCTCGAGAAATGAACGGAGCTAGTTTTTTCTGTATTTGCACGTTCAAGGTCCTCATCAGCGATCGCATAGACCCGGTCATATCCCTGTATCTGAACATATGTCCGGTTTTCGATGTCGACCAACTCTGAGAGTCTAACCTTCCGCTCATCTTCATCTGGGAATTCGATCATTTGTGTGCATTTTAGGTTACTGCCATCAGGGATAAGTGGATTGTAGGCGTCGAGCTCATCTACGATACCGGCCTCTTCAAAGGTTTTTTCAATGCGCAGCATTTCTTGAATCTGGTACCGAATTGTCGCTTCATTCTCAAACTGTAGCGTCATATTGGGTCCAATATAGACACTACGGATTCGCTTTAGTCGCATCGCTTCAGTACGTATTTGTGGACGTTGTTTTGCGTATTCTTCTAGAGACAGCAGGGAGTTGCGTACAATCTTAGACATGTTTATTCCTCGTTTAATCCATATGCTTTAGCTACCAGTGATACAGGATGCGCTAGAGATGGTTCATTACCGTGGTTTTCACGGATGCCTTGGGCGATGTGGTGGCCGCCAAGCGGGCAGTCGCTTGAAATATAGTCTGGGCTTTGCTCGTTCATCGTTCTGAATACGGGGCGGCCAATCTTCATAGAGGTTTCGTGGAACTCCTTTTTCACGCCATAAGTCCCGGCGTGTCCAGAGCATCGCTCGGTGGTTTTGACACGTGTGTCGGGGATCGATTTTAGGAACTCTTCCGTTTTCTTACCGATGTTTTGTACGCGTCCATGGCAAGGTGCCTGGTAAGAGACAGACCCGAGGCCTGTCTTGAAGTCGGTGTTCATGAGCCCGTCCTTCACGCGCGCCATGAAGTAGTCGAACGGGTCCCAGAATGCTGCCTTGACGGCTTGAACGTCTTGATCTTCTGGGAACATCAAGGGAAGCTCTTGTTTAAACATAAGCGTGCACGAGGGGACGCCTGCGAGTATTGCATACCCTTCGCGAGCAAGCTTTGCCAAGTGTGGGATGTTGATTCGCTTCAGTCGTTCTACTGCCTCTAGGTCACCTTGCTCGAGTTTTGGCATCCCGCAGCAAACCTCTTTTTCGGCGATGACCCACGGGATTTCGTTGTGTTCCAGGATCTTGACCAGGTCTGTGCCAATACCGGGCTCGTTATAATTGATGTAACAAGTTGCAAAGATGGCAACTTTGCCTGAGGACCGTTCTCCATCCCTGACCTCAAGCACTTTTGCCTTCTTAATGATTTGGCGCAGTTTTTTTGGAGCAAACTCGGGTAGCCACGCTTTCTCGTGGATGCCTAATACTCCCTGTACCGCTTTGCGAACAGGCTTCCAATGACTTACAGCGTTGACTGTTTCGGTGATCACGGGAATCCCCGCGAGTTTACCGAGTCCGTCAGTGTCTGACAGGATCTTGTCTCGAGCTGAAATTCCAAGCTTTTGATGTTTGACAGCCTTTGCCTGTAACATCAGGTGGGGGAAATCGATATTGAATGGATGCGGAGGGACGTAAGGGCATTTCGCCATGTAGCACATGTCGCAAAGGTAGCACTCGTCCACGACCTTGACGTAATCCTCCTTCGCAACCCCGTCCACTTCCATCGTTTCGCTGTCGTCGATCAGATCGAACAACGTTGGGAATGAATTACATAAACTTAAGCAGCGACGACAACCATGGCAAACGTCAAACACCCGTTCAAGCTCGAGGTTGAGCTTCTCTTCGTCATAATACTCGGGACTTTTCCAATCGATAGGATGCCGCGTCGGGGCTTCTAAGTTCCCTTCGCGCTTTGTTTCAGTCGCCATCATTCTCTCCGTGGGGGGATGAAAACCAGGAACAACCCTGGTTTTCGCGTGTCTTAAGCTTCTTCCTTGTAGGCATCCAGGGTCTTCTGGAATTTATTGGCGTGACTTCGCTCAGCTTTCGCTAGTGTTTCGAACCAATCGGCAATTTCATCAAAGCCTTCTTCACGAGCTGCTTTTGCCATACCCGGGTACATGTCTGTGTACTCGTGTGTTTCGCCTGCAATTGCGGACTCGAGTGCTTCAGCGACATTGCCAGCTGCTAGACCAGTCTCGGGATCACCCGAGCCGCCAGCGATGAGATATTCCATGTGGCCGTGTGCGTGACCGGTCTCACCTTCGGCCGTGTTGCGGAACACATTTGCAACTTCAGGAGCGCCTTCGATGTCTGCCATATTCGCGAAGTAGAGGTATCTACGGTTAGCTTTTGATTCGCCAGCGAAAGCCGCCTTCAAGCTTTCTTCAGTTTTTGTGCCTTTTAATTGCATGTATTTTCTCCTTTAAAGAGTCATGCGTTTTCATATTAATGTGGCACCGGTTATACGGTGACGACAAGGAGTATGGGGACGGGTGTAATTTAATTCCAAGTGTATTTTTAAATAATTTCGATAAATTTTCTCTATCTAACGATTTTGATAGTTCGTGACGGGATTGAGTCCCGACGCTCGATGCACAAACCCCATACGCGAAGGGACTAAAACTAGGTACACTTGCACTTATGCAATTGAATTCTCCCCAGCAGCAGGCTGTTATGTCTCCTGACCCGAACCTCCTGGTTATCGCGGGTGCAGGCTCGGGTAAGACTCGCGTACTTGTTGAACGGATGGCCTTTCTCATGCGTGACCAAGGCTTGTCTCCCCATGCCCTGATGGCGGTAACGTTTACTAACAAAGCCGCCCGTGAGATTCGTGAACGACTGGAGGGGGCGCTTGGTCGCTCGTTGCACGCCATGTGGGTTGGTACCTTTCATGGATTAGCGCACCGATTTTTGAGAGCACATTGGCGCGACGCGGGTTTAGTCGAACAGTTTCTGATTCTTGATTCTGATGATCAGCAGCGGATGATTAAACGAATTGTGGCTGATCTACAACTTGATGACGCAAAGTTTAAGCCTCGCGCGGTTGCCGGGTTTATCAACGGGTGCAAGGACGAGGGCCAAAGACCGCAACATCTTCAAACGGGGCGGGACTATTACAACGATACGTTGATCCGACTCTACGCAGACTACGACGCCCGGTGCAAGACACAAAATCTGGTTGATTTTGGGGAACTACTATTACGGACATTCGAGACACTTCGTAACAAATCGGATCTTTTGAAGCATTATCAGGACCGTTTCAGGCATTTATTGATAGATGAATTTCAGGACACTAATACCATCCAATATGCCTGGATTCGGTTGCTTGCAGGGACTGATACTCATGTCATGGCGGTTGGCGATGATGATCAATCCATTTACGCGTGGCGTGGCGCACGTATTGAAAACATTCACCGGTATGAGTCTGATTTCGCGCCGGTCACTACGATTCGTCTAGAGCAAAACTATCGCTCCACTGATGTGATCTTGAAAGCGGCGAACGCGGTCATTTCCAACAATACCGGCCGGCTTGGCAAGGAGTTGTGGACCGACCAAGGAGCTGGGTCCCCCATCCAGTTGTATGCTGCTTTTAATGAGCAAGACGAGGCGCGGTTCGTGGCGAACCGAATCAGCCAGCATGTCGAGCAAGGCGCTTTGAATGGTGAGTTAGCAATTTTATATCGATCTAATGCCCAGTCGCGTGTCCTCGAGGACGCCTTGTTACGCGCTGGCATTCCTTATCGGATTTATGGTGGGCAACGATTCTACGAACGCCTCGAAATTAAAAATGCGCTGATGTATCTACGATTAATTCAAAATCGATTCGACGACACGGCATTTGAGCGCGTCATAAATTTACCGCCGCGGGGTATTGGTGAGCGGACCGTCGAACAAATCCGAGAAACTGCACGTGACGAGGGCAGGGGCTTGTGGGATAGCGCGTTGCAGTTGTCGCGCAGTGATGGGCTCAGTGGTCGGGCAAAGACCGCCGTTGCTGGTTTTATTGATTTAATTAATGACCTGGATCGTAAGGCGGTTGATCTAGAACTCTCCGATCTTGCACGAGACGTGATTGAAGCGACAGGTCTACTGGCTTATCACGGCTCAGAAAAGGGTGAGCGTGGTCAAGCAAGGGTAGACAACTTAAATGAGTTAGTGAGCGCGTGTCGGGCCTTTGAGCCAGAGGATCAGGAAACCTCTATCCTGCTTCAGTTCTTATCTCAAGCGAGCCTCGATGCTGGTGAGACACAGGCGGATCCGGACGCGGACGCGGTTCAGTTAATGACGTTGCATTCNGCTAAAGGACTGGAGTTCCCCCGNGTATTTCTGGTNGGTGCCGAGGAAGANTTGTTTCCGCACGTGATGAGTCTNGATTCAGCGGGNGGTCTCGAGGAAGAGCGACGNTTGGCNTATGTNGGCATAACGCGAGCGATGCAGCACTTAGTCGTGACCTANGCAGAGTCNCGGCGGCTGAACGGCAGGGACCACTTNGGTTTGCTCAGTCGATTCATCCGCGAAATNCCGCAGGANTGCATTGAAGANGTGAGACTAGAGTCNCAGGTAAGCCGTCCNTTTAACTCATCNTCNTTNGGNGCGAGACCTGTCNATAGNCCCCATCGGCACCCNAGATTCCAAGAATTCGACGANNCGTTCGGTGAAG